>NZ_JBWLUY010000008.1:0-433190 GCF_057784295.1 Mesorhizobium sp. CNPSo 4688 | reverse complement strand
GCCGATGCCGATCGTGCCATCGAGCGGCTCGTCTTTCAGCCGGCGTTCGAGGTTGATCAGCTTGCCTTCGGCGCGGCGGCGGCCGAGCGCGCCTTTCTCGACGGTGGCGACGCCGGCCGAGTCATAGCCGCGGTATTCCAGCCGTTTCAAAGCGCCGACAATGAGCGGCGCGACCTGGTGCTGGCCGACAATCCCAACGATGCCGCACATGGCCTGCTCCTATTGTCAGCGAACCCTGGCCGAGTTGCTGCAACAGATACATTACCTCTGCTTGATCACGACCTGATCGTTCAATCGAAGGAGCAGATTAAGGTTAATCTGACGCCGAACAACGGCGCACCTGTGAAGGGAATAGTGATCTGCTACGGCTATCGGCTCAGAATGTGGCGTATGATCACCCCTGGGTGGCGACCGCGAGCCTCTTGGCCCTATGGTGCGGAAAAGGACCGAGCATCTCTTCAGAGGCTGCGTTACCTGGTTGAGAGAAGGGCCTATGTGATTTAAGGGGCGCAGTCGTAGTCCGGTGCAAAGGCAGCAGATGAAACAAACTCTTACCGGTGACGGTCGCACAGTGGGCGCCGTTATGCTCATTCAAGGATTGCTAGCGCAAATGATCGCACGGCATCCCGAACGCGACCTCATTCTCTCGGAGGTGCAGCACCTCGTGAATGAGATGAGATCGCAAGCATCCGATCCTTTTTCGGAAGGAACGTCTGACCAGTTCGTGTTTCTTACCGAGGTTGCCGAGGGCATGGCAGACACACTGGCAACTATCACCGCAACTGCCCAAGCACTCGTGGTGTCGTCGGCACCTGAAACGGAAGACCAGGCAGACGAACGAAAGCCGCGAAAGAAATCGCCTCCGAAAAGAGACCGCCAGCCGGTGCCAACTGGCAGCCTTAAATAGCCTGAGAGGGTCCCGCGTTTGACAGGCCATCGATCTGAGGTCGTAGGCCGCTAGCAAGCAGCCCATCCCAATCGATGCGCCACCTCGGTGCATCCAATGTTTCTTCTTTCACACGCCAACCGGCCGCCTCTCGCATCGAGAAAAGGCTACCAAGCCTGGCCTGGCCAACCCGAAGACGGAGCGTTCGGCCGATGCAGATCCTCTCGGGTTTTGGCCTGAACGATCCTTCGTTTAAATGCTTCGCTGAAATCAGGAGCAGCGCAAACATCTTTGGTCAGCCGGGGTGCTTGTTGCCCTCCGGTGAGGCCCGGTGCGCTTACTGTCTCCCCCGACATGAGAGCGCCGGGCCGCTGCAGATCACCGCAGCCTGTCAAAGATCGGGCATGTTCTGGTTGTACGTGGCCGAGAAATTCCAGTGCGCCACGCACTTCGCTGCTTGGTCGAGTCCAAGCGATAGCGATGATTTGGACACCCCAGCTTCGTACCAGCTGTCGACCGACGCGCGGCTTCCGAACCGAAAATCGCAGCTTAGGTCAAGCCCAGTCGATGCCAGCCTTTCCAAAACAGGAAGGAGTACTCACGAACTGGCTTGCCTGCGCCCTTCCTTGGCTGCCCTGTACTCGCCTTCCCAAGGTAAGCTTTCAAAGTCCGGCCTATACCCACGTTCGCGATAGTGAGCCGCGTCGACGTAGCTGGCTTTCTTATCTTCCATCACACATGCGCATGGAGGATTTCCCGGACACCTGTAAAGGCCTGTCGCTGTCATGGATGTTGCTTCCTTGTACTAATTGGCCTCGGTGCCCAAAAATTATCCTAACCTGTCCAGATAGAGCAGTGTTTGTGCCCGGCTACCACTAATGCGCTGACAGCAACCCAACGCCAGAGACCGAGAATTTGGAACTCCCGCCTGAACTATCGACATTCCGGTGAGCCATTTCATCGTTCGAAGACATGAAGAAGCAAAGCGCCGTGCGGAGCGACAATTGACAGGGACGGTCCGGCGGACCGCCTGATAGCCTGGTTTTGTATTGGCGGCCTGATCGCCCAGTCTTGCCGGGCCGCGCATCCGGTTCGTGTTGCACCGGCGTCAGGTCCGACGGATGGCTGGCCGCGGACGCTCTGCCGAGCATATCGCCATTCTCAGCCAACTTCGCGGTCGCGACTTTCGAGCGCCTCAAGCATGGTCGTGAACAGGCTACCCACCTCCTCTGAAATCTCTTCGGGCGGAATTCCCGCCTCTCTTGCATCTGTGGTTGCTCGTTCAGCAAGGCCTCGCGCCAAATTTGGATCAGATGACGAATGGTGCGGAAGATTGTCGTCCATCCATCTCTGCAGAAAGTTCAAGCCCCGCACGCTCACTGCGAAACCGTTCTTGGTCCTAGGCTTTGTGGTCTCAATATCGGCAATCGAACCTCCTCAGGTCACTTCAGCTGCGCGTGAGTACTCGCCTTCACGGCGGACTACCCAGGTTGCATTTGTCGGCAGACACAATCAAGACGGTTAAGTTTTCCACTACTATAATTTGTTTGCCCCAGTTTTGTTCCTACCCAATTTCAACCGCCGCCCCTATGGTCCGCTCATGGAACGACGACACACCATCCGAAGGGGCGCGGACAAATTGTGGGAAGTCTACGACGTAGACGACCAGAACGTTGTCCATATAGACGGCGTTCCCTTGGCCCATTTGCAAGACGACGAAGCCTTGGATGCCTTGGAGTTGCTGGAAGGCGGGTTCCTGGTTCCCAGTGACTTACCCATGACTGGCTGAAGCCGTTTTCGCCGATCGCTAGTAGCTACCGCCAAACGCAAAAGCTCACCTGCCGTAGCGATTGCCGAAGACAGCGAAGCACCGCTGTCCTGAATTCCGTCGCTCACGTAATTCGTTCGCATGTTTCGCTCGCATTTCGCCCGGATGCATAAATTGGTCAGCCGGCGCCCCAATGCCCGCCGGTTAGGCCCAGCGGCCGGCCGCTGCCCAGTCCCTACGCGAGCCGCTGGGCCATCCCTACAAATGCAGGACAGTCGTGGCTCCCTCGAAGAAGATAGCGCAGGGTACATGTTGGAGTAAGTGAAGCTCTCCACATTGTGATGGTTTCAAGATCGCCCGCACTGCGGACTCGGATTAAACAGCGGCGGCAATCCGGCACGACCCAAGTTTTGTTGTAATCAACCAAGACGTCTCTGACACATGTGCGATCTTTAAATGCACCAGCACACAGGGACGTACAGGCGGGGAGATCGTGCAATGGTCGGTGTTAGGGATACGCTAAAATCTGAGGCTGAACGGATCTCGATCGACAAGCACACAAGGGCTGACGAACTGCGTCGCGAGCTAACCCTGCATGACGAAGCCAGGGCAAAACTGAGAGCCGATCTCGACAACAACACCGCTGCAGGTTCGCGCGTATACACCTACAAGGCTATTGTTGAGGGGGTGGCTCAATGTCCGCGCTGTTGGATGCTCCATGGAAGACAAGAGCCCATGTTGGATCAAGGCAGCATCGAGGAAGGCAGTTCGCTCAAGTGCCGAGCGTGTGGGTTGCAGGTGTCCTCGGGATCGTGAAATCTCCGACCGGCGCCGGCAGACAGCAATCGGTTCCCAGGCGCATGGCCATGGTTTGCGAGATCGTCATTCATTTGGCCGATGCGTCGGCACGCTGGAGGACGGAAGCTGAAAATTGCTGCCGCCAGTTAACGCTGCGCCATCGATGGCTGCAGCAATCTCGGATCAAGGATTAATGCCGATTGTTGCGCGTAGACTCTTATCCGATCGTGGCAAGGACGGCCTTTCCGTTTACTTTGGTGGGTGTTCTCTTGCTCGCGCTGTTGCCTGAGCGGCTCCTCGAGATTCTCGACATGGCCTTCGCGTCCAATCATGACAAGCTCAACCATGCTGCCGCCTTCGCGGTTTTGGCGGCCCTTGGCAGCCTCGGCTGGCCCGAGCAAAAAACAAAGCTGGTTGTTTTTCTGCTTCTTATAGGTGCCGCGATCGAGATCCTTCAGGGCACGCAATTGATAGCGCGCGACAGGGATGTATTCGACTGGCTTGCCGACGGCGCGGGCATGATCTGCGGCCTGGTCGTCGCGGGCTTGATAACGAGGCTGGCTGGCGCACTGCGATAAGTGTGTGGTGGATGCCGGGTTCGCTCAGGGGTAGCAAAGCGCGGGCCACACGTCGCCAACAATTCTCAAAACTTGGCGTTTGAGACGTGTCCCGAATTGCCCACACGATGGGCGATAGACGGTGTTGCTTGCGCTAGAGCATTTCACCGTTTCACGGAAACGGCGAACCGCTCTATCTTTTTGTTTTTACGCAATTTCCGGACGCAAAACCGCACACACTTTTCCCGGAATTGCTCTAGCGAAGGCTTGAGGTGTCGGCTGCACTGGCCATCGACCGTGTTGACGACAATCTCGTCCAGCTCGATCGGCTGGTTGGACCGCATCGATTACGCCTGGCGTCTGATTACTAGCCGCAACGGACGGCGCCCGGCCAGCCCAGCGAACACACCCCATATGCGCCGCGAGTATTTCTCAGCATCATCAGAATGATCGATGAAAAGATTTAGACGGGCGGCGATAAGTGACCTTAATCTCAGCGTGAGCCAGCCATGTCACCAGCCAATTTCGGATCTGAAAGGGTAATTGAGGATCCAGAGTCGGGTTTTCAACCAGCGGCCTCCGATACATGGTCGAACGTGCCAGAATATGCGCTCGATCAGGGCGGTCCCGTTCTGCGTCCTTATCGTCGGATGGGCGCGGACTTTGCCGATACTGCCGTCTTCGATCATCTGCGAAGCATCGCCGGGCAGTATCCCGAAAAGCTCGCAGTCAGCGACGGAACCAATCGCTTTACCTACTCGGAACTTCTGTCGGCCGTTGAGGCCCTGTCCAGCCAAATCGCCACCGTTGTTCCCGACGGACAGGCAGTCGGGATCCTTCAAGCAAACTCGGCCTTCTACCCGTTGGCAATGCTGGCAAGTATGGCTGCCGGGCGACCTTCGGTACCACTGAACACCAGGGATCCCGACTCCAGAATCAATGCAATCGTGGCTGCGGCGCGGCTATCGGCTGTAATAGGCGATGGCGACATACGCCCGACGGGTCTGCCGCAAGCTGTCCGTTGGATCGATGTCGTGCCCCGCGCTATGCCGAAAATCGATCGGATACCCCAGTCCTTTTCCGTCTCCGTCGATTCGCCGGCAATCGTGCTCTATACCTCGGGCAGCACCGGGCGCCCCAAAGGCATTGTCAACAGTCAGCGCAGTCTTCTGTGGCGTGTTCAGCAATATGTCGACGCATGCCACATCGACTCAACTGACGTCTTCTTGCCCCTGACGGGGCCAGCCACGATCGCTGGATGCCGGGAGGTGCTCGCTGCGCTTCTCACAGGTGCCACTCTTCATCTTGTCGAGGTCGAAGCGATAGGCTTGCGCGCCCTTCTGGGCCGGATCCAGTCCGAAGGCGTGACGGTCACTTATCTGGTGCCGGCGCTGCTGCGCGCACTCCTGGCAAATAGGTCAGAGGATGCCTTCCGCACACTGAGGGTCGCTCGAATTGGAGGCGAGAAGGTTTCGTGGGCTGATATTGCGCTGCTGCGCCAAGCGGTCTCGAGCGACTGCCTCGTCCAGATCGGTTACTCATCAACCGAGACCACTGGCTCACAATGGTTTTTGCCGAACGACTGGCCAGAGCAAGGCGCGTCGGTGCCGGTGGGCTGGCTTCTTCCAGGAATTACATTTGCGATTGTCGATGAGGAGGGACGGCGCGTCCCGCCGGGCACGACCGGAGAGCTCGTGATAAGAAGCCCATATGTGTTGCTTGGCCATTGGGAAAACGGCGCAGTCGTGCCTGTGGCCTCGGATCCAAACAATCCCACCCTCCGCATCTTTGAAACCGGTGACCTCGTCCAGTTGGACAAGCATGGCCTGCTCCAGGTCGTCGGCCGCAAGGGACGCCAGATAAAGATCAATGGCCGACGCGTCGAACCGGCAGAGCTGGAACAGGTATTGCGCAGCGTGCCCTCTGTTCAGGACGCCGTGACTATTGTGACAGCGGCTACCGAACTCGTCGCCTTCGCAGTACCTCGTGGCCCGGCCAGTTCCAACTTTTCCGACGACCTTCGCCAGCTTGTCAGAATGACTCTGCCCCCACCTCTATGTCCCTTGAGGTTGCATGCGCTGACCGAAATTCCACGCATGCCGAACGGAAAGGTCGACATAGCGAGGCTTGCCGCGTTGGACAGTGCAAGCATCAGGACAGACCCCACTCCGCAGGTCTCGAATGCCGGACGCGAGCAGAATGTCCATCAGGTGGTGCAGCGGGCCTGGACCAAAATTCTCAATACCCGCGTCGCCGCCGGGCGTTGGGATGATGCAGGCGGCGATTCGCTGAAGCTGTTGCACTGCGTCATGGAAATCGAGGGTGTCATTGGACAGGAACTCGACCTCGAAGCCTTCACCGTCGGGATGACCTTCGACGAGATGGTAAAGGCGGTTGCTACGGCAAAGGCGGGCAACCAGCAAGCCAATGCGCGCAAGGACCACGTTCCAATTCTTTTTCTGCTCCCCGGGTCGGTCGGCTACGGCCCAAGCCTTGCCGCCTTCGCATCCTCCATGGGCAAGACGGCGCGAGTGGTCCCGGTCCGGTATCCTGCCCTGGCGATGATATTGCAGGGCGAAGACACCGTCGGCGCCATGGCTGACGCCGCACTCGCTCAAATAAACCGCGCCCAGCCTGCGGGTAACGTACGACTCCTCGGTCATTCACTCGGCGGCGTTGTTGCTTTTGAAGTCGCTTCGCGGCTGCTGGCTGTCGGAAGAACCGTGAAATTTCTGGGCATCCTTGACACCAGCCTTCTCGGCGAACGGAGCACCTATCGGGAGACGATTACCCGCACATACCATCGAATCCGAACCAATCGCATCACGGCCTACCGGATGGCTTGCCGTGCTCTTGCAAAAGTCACGGTCAGGATGGGCTACGAGGCGCAAGTCGCTCGCATGCTCGACCGGTATGCACAGGATAAGTTCAACGCGACAAGCTTCAGGGCCAAACTGGAACTTCAGGAAGTTTTGAGAGCCCGAGCCTTCTGGCAGTGGCTGCAGATGCCAAAGCCGACACTGCCGATCACGGGCACCCTATTCCGTTGCGCTCGGCCAGGAATGCCTCGAGCCATTGGCTGGGACAGCGCTTTCGCAGACCTGGATGTGATTCCCATCGTCGGCAGCCATATCGATATGGTCTCAGAACCTCATGTCGCCTCGAACCGTCCCCTCATCGAGGCGGCCGTGGCGCGGACTTATCTGCCAGAAGAGTTTCGCCAGGAGGAGGACAGGTCATCGACGTGATCTCAGGATTCGGCAAGGATACGCTGGTGCTCGATCCTCGTGCGGAGGTCGATCGCATCATTGAAATCTTGCGCCAGCAGGTCTTCGGCACCCTCCGGCGCCGAGGGGTGGTTGTCGGACTCTCCGGGGGGATCGACAGCTCCGTCGTCGCGGCCCTTAGCGTTCGCGCGTTCGGGAAAGACAAGGTCCTCGGCATATTCATGCCGGAGCTCCATTCCTCAGGGGACTCGCTAAGGCTTGGCCGCACGGTGGCAGCGCAACTCGGCATAGCCTCGATCCTTGAAGACATCACGCCGGCCTTGGAGGGGATCGGCGCCTATTCCCGCCAGGTCGACGCGATCAGGACCGTCGTTCCGGCCTATGGCGACGGCTGGAAATGCAAGCTGGTGATGGCATCCGTCCTTGAGAGCAACGGCCTCAACATAACACGCCTCACGGTCGAAGACCCCGAGGGCAATATCGACACTGTTCGTTTGTCGCCAGCAGCCTATCTGCAGATCGTCGCCGCCACCAACTACAAGCAGCGGGTGCGCAAGATGACGGAGTACTATCACGCGGACCGTCTCAACTTCGCGGTGGCCGGTACGCCAAATCGGCTGGAACATGACCAGGGCTTCTTCGTCAAACAGGGCGACGGCATTGCCGACGTGTTGCCGATCGTTCACCTCTACAAAACGCAAGTCTATCAACTGGCGGAATACCTTGGGATAGACCCCGAAGTTCGCAGCAGACCGCCGACCACGGACACTTTCTCGATGGCACAGAGTCAGGAGGAGTTCTATTTCGCGTTGCCGTACCACCTGACGGACTTGTGCCTCTATGGCGTGAACCATGGCATTTCCGCCGCCGAGGTCGCCACGGTTGCCGGCCTCACCGAAGACCAGGTCCAGAAAGTCTTCAAGGACATCGAAAGCAAGCGGCGCGCAGCGCGTTACCTTCACGCCAGACCTCTGCCGGTCACTGCAATGGACGAGGGCTGACGGGATGTGCGGCATCGCCGGTATCGTGGCGCTGAGCACTGCTGCGGCATCCCCGTCGCGTGAGGCGCTGCTGCGCATGGCGGGCTCGCTCGCTCACCGCGGCCCGGACGAACGTGGCCTCTACCGCGACAAACGCGCGGGCCTGGCCCATGCCCGCCTGTCGATCGTCGACCTGTCGAGCGGCCAGCAGCCGCTCGCCGACACCAGCGGTACAACGTGGATCGTCTTCAACGGCGAGATTTTCAACTATGTCGAGCTCAGGGAAAAGCTGGTCGCACTCGGCCATCGCTTCCGCACCCGCAGCGATACGGAGGTGGTCATTCACGCCTATCGCGCGTGGGGCGAGGCCGCCTTCGAGCGCATGAATGGGCAATGGGCAATCGCGATCTGGGATTCGCTGGCCGGTCGTCTGGTTTTGTCGCGTGATCGTTTCGGCATCTGCCCTCTGCATTTTTGCGAGCATGCCGGTCGCCTTTATTTCGCCAGCGAAGTGAAAGCCATTTTTGCGGCTGAAGCGGCTGTGCCGAGAGCCTTCGATCCAGCCGGCATCGACCAGACTTTCACGCTCTGGACGGTGGTTCCCCCGCAAGGCGTATTCCAGGGGGTCAGCGAACTCAAGCCAGGGCATGTCCGCATCTACGAGAACGGCACTGTCCGCGAGCGGGCCTTCTGGAAACCTTGCTATCCCGACGCTTCCGGCTCGCATCATGAATTTGCCGGCTCGCTCGATGATGCAGTCGACAGGGTGCGTAGCGCCCTGCAGTCCGCGACGTCACTCAGGATTGAGCAGGCAGATGTGCCGGTCGGCTGTTACTTGTCCGGCGGACTCGACAGCTCTCTTGTCGCCATGCTGGGAAGAGGCATCGCAGGAAACCGCTTCCAGACCTTCTCGCTGCGTTTTGACGACGCCGAATATGACGAGACCCGTTACCAGCGGCTGGTCGCTGGCGCGACGGGCAGCGAGCACCACGAGGTGGTGGTTTCGCGCAGCGACATTGCCGATATCTTTCCTGAGGTGATCTACCACACCGAGCGCCCAATCCTCAGGACGGCGCCGGCGCCCCTGCTCCTGCTCTCAAGGCTGGTGCGAAAGCACGGCATCAAGGTCGTGCTCACGGGTGAAGGGGCCGACGAAATGTTCGCTGGCTACGACCTGTTCCGGGAAGGCAAGGTGCGTCGTTTCTGGGGGCGCCAGCCAGAGTCGACGCGACGCGCGCGACTGCTGGAGCGGCTCTATCCGTATCTCACCCGCTCGCCGGTCCATCAGCAGGCGATGGCGCGGCAGTTTTTCGGGCGCGATATCCAGGCCTATGATGGGCCAGGCTTTGCGCACGACACGCGCTGGCGCACCACCAGCGCCGTCAAGCGATTGTTCTCGACCGATATGCGGGCCGAGACAGAACAGCGCAATACGGTGTCTGAGCTTCTGGCTCGTCTGCCCGCCGAGTTTTCGGGCTGGGCGCCCCTGGCACAAGACCAGTATCTCGAGGTTCAAACGCTGATGTCGGGCTATCTGCTTTCGTCGCAAGGGGACAGGATGCTGATGGCGAACTCCATCGAGGGGCGATTCCCGTTCCTGGACGATGACGTTGTAGAACTCGCGAATTCGCTCCCGGCAGAATACAAGCTGCGCGTCCTGGACGAAAAGCATGTGCTGAAGCGGGTGGCGAAACCCATTCTGCCGCCCGAAGTCGTGGCCCGCAAGAAGCAACCGTACCGGGCACCGAATGCTCTGTGCTTCATCGCCGATGATGCACCGGCCTATGTCCGCGAAGCGCTTTCGGAGACGGCGGTACGCGAGACAAACGTCTTCGATCCGAAGTCGGTCGCGCGCCTGCTCGGCAAGTGCCAGGCCAGGACGGTCGACGGAGATCTGTCCAACTCCGATAACATGGCGCTGGTAGGCGTGCTGTCGACCCAACTCCTTCACCAGCAGTTTATCGCCAGCCGCCCTGGCACCACGCGAAAGATTGAGCTCAGCGTCGATGTTGACCATGAGCGTCGGGAAGAGGTGTTGGCATGATGCATGGCGCGATACCGCTGTTGCACGACTATCTCAGCCACTCGGCCGCCCGGCTCAGTGAAAAGGTGGCGTTGGTCTGCGGACAGCAACGTCTGACCTATGGCGAGATCGAGGCACGCGCAAACGCTGTCGCACAACATCTGGCAGACGCCGGGGTCATACGCGGCGATCGTGTGATGATCTTTGCCGACAACACAGTCGAGACGGTCGTCAGTTTCTGGGCGGTGCTAAAGGCGAATGCCGTGGTGTGCATCGTCAACCCGCTCACCAAAAGCGACAAGCTTGACTACCTGCTCAACGATTGCCTGCCGACGGCGCTGATAACGGACAAGCACCTGCATTCGGTCTTCAGCGAGCCCGCGCGCAAATGCCCGTCACTACGCGGGGTTATCGTCTCCGGGTCCATCGATGACGCCGAGTTGATGCAGTTGCCTAATGCGGTGCGCTGGGACGTTGCGGCCGCCGGCCACGGCACGGCGCCGGTGCGGCGCTGCATTGACATCGATCTGGCCGCCATCATCTACACATCGGGGTCGACAGGCGAACCCAAGGGCGTGATGTTGACGCACAGGAACATGATGACGGCGTGCACGTCGATCGCCTCATACCTTGAGCTTGGCGAGGACGAAGTGATCCTCAATGTCCTGCCGCTGGCCTTCGATTACGGACTGTACCAGATGCTCATGGCGTTTCGCACTGGCGCCCGGCTGGTGCTTGAGCGCTCATTTGCGTTCCCGGCGCAGATCCTTGGACTGATCAAGCAAGAGCGGGTCACTGGGTTCCCCGGCGTGCCCACTATCTTCGCTGCCCTGTCGGAGCTCAAATCGCTGAAAGATCAAGATTTTTCGAGCATCCGCTATGTTACCAACACGGCGGCGGCTCTCCCGCTCAAGCACATTCTGATGCTTCAGGAGCTGTTTTCGAGCGCGCGCATCTATTCCATGTATGGCCTCACCGAATGCAAGCGCTGCACTTATCTGCCGCCGGAGGATCTCGAGCGAAAGCCGTTGAGTGTCGGGATCGCCATTCCGAACACGGAAATGTGGATCGTCGATGAGGACGATCGACGGGTCGGCCCCGGCGTCGTTGGCCAACTCGTCATCCGCGGCGCGACGGTGATGAAAGGCTATTGGGGCAAGCCGGAGGCGACCGCCAGAAAGCTCAAACCCGGCCCTCTGCCGGGCGAGCAGGTCCTGTATACCGGCGACTACTGCCGGATTGATGCGGAGGGCTACCTCTACTTCGTGAGCCGTGGCGACGAGATCATCAAATCCCGAGGCGAGAAGGTTGCGCCGAAGGAGGTGGAGAACGTGTTGATGGATATTCCGGGGGTCCGGGAAGCCGCAGTCATCGGCGTTCCTGACGACCTTCTCGGGCAGGCGGTGAAGGCGTTTGTCGTCATGGAGCAAGGAAGAACCATCGGCGAAAAACAACTGCAGAAAGAGTGCCAGAAACGACTGGAAAATTTCATGGTCCCGAAGTCGATCGTTGTTGTAGCCAGCTTGCCAATGACGGACACGGGAAAACTGAAGAAAACGGCTCTGTCATGAGCTGATTTGTGTGGGAATTTGACCTGGCTTTATGTTGTAGAACTGGAGGAATAATTCGATGTTGGCTAGCAAGGACAGAATAGAAATCTACAGGGAGCAAATTCGCGGTTTCCTGGCGTCGAATTTCTACGTGGCCGACGCTGAGGCCCTGGAGAGCGAGACGTCTCTGCTCGACCAAGGCATCGTCGACTCGACGGGAGTGCTTGAGGTCATCGGCTTCATCGAGGAAACGTTCGGAATCATCGTCGAGGACAGCGAACTGCTGCCTGAGAACCTCGATTCCATTCAGGGGATTGCGCAGTACGTCATCCGAAAAACGAACTGATTATCAAAGTTTCATGCAACGGCAACATCGGGAAGGTGGGTTTGTCGTGAGCCACGAAATCAGTGTCGCGGACGCCTACAGCAAAGGCCGCACCATCTTCATGGGGCTGGAACTGCTCGTCGCACCCGGGGCACTCGTGCCCCGACCGGAGACGGAGTTGCTGGGTACGGCCGCTCTCACTGCCTTGCGTCAGCTGAACATGGCGGCGCCTCGCATTGTCGACATGTGCTGCGGCGCCGGCAACCTGGCGTGTGCCATCGCGCACCATGCTCCCGCTTCTCGCATCTGGGCGAGCGACCTAACTGATGGATGTGTCGAGGCCGCGCGCCGCAACATCACCCATCATGGGCTGACAGACCGCGTGTCTGTGCTTCAGGGCGACTTGTTCGAGGCCTTTTCGGGCCTGGAGCTTGACGGCACGGTCGACATGATCGTCTGCAATCCGCCTTACATTTCGGAAAAGCGGCTCGAGGGCGACCGCGCACACCTGACGGACCTGGAGCCGCGTGAGGCGTTTGCGGCTGGTCCTTATGGCCTGAGCATCCACATGAGGGTGATCAAGGACGCGCCACGTTATCTGCGTCCCGCTGGTATCCTGCTCTTCGAAGTCGGTCTTGGCCAGGACCGACAAGTCATGGGTCTACTCGAACGCTCCAAGGCCTACGAGAAGATTCACGCGGTCGTGAATGAGGCCGGAGAGGGCCGAGTGGTCGTCGGTCATAAGAATCAGGCCTGATTTTTCAGCGTCGGATCCACTCACTGTCGCGATCCGACAGACTTTGATGATGTGATAGACGACCTAAGCAGGCATTCGCCCTCCCAGGCCGGTTATCCCCAGCTTGGGAGGCCAATTAGCGATATTACGGCTTAGCGTCACGATTTTGCTGCATTTCTCTCAAATTTGTCGAATGTTAGCTGGGCGTAATGTTTTCGGGAGTGGGCGGGGCAACGAGAGGCAAGAACTTGTCCAACACCTGCGGAAGCTATGACACCATGCGACATGCTGGCGTGCGAGATCGCATGTCGTGAGGGAACAGCGCGCGCAAGATTTACGCTCAGCCATGTTGGGTTGTGGGCCTGGGCTGGTTGGTATTGGCCTCTTCTCGGCAGTGATAAACGTTCTGGCACTGACCGGCTCCGTCTATATGCTGCAGGTCTATGACCGTGTGCTTCCCTCGCAGAGCGTTCCGACACTCATCGGATTCACGATCGGCATGCTGGGCCTTTATGCCATTTACGGTCTGCTCGATTTCGTACGGCTTCGCCTGTTGGTCCGCATAGGCAATCGACTCTACCGAAACCTGCAGCAAAAAGCCTTCACCATTTCACTGTCACTGCCTCTTCTTGCCGGGCAGGACGGCAACCGGGTGCAGCCGCTTCGCGACCTGGACCAACTGCGCGGCTTTCTTTCCGGCTTGGGACCGACGGTTGTCTTCGACGCCCCATGGCTACCGTTTTATATGGTGGTCATTTATCTGTTGCACCCTTCCCTTGGGCTGCTGGCAACCGCCGGCGCCGCTGCTGTCGTGCTTTTGACGGTGGCGGCGGAAATCATAGGCCGCAGACCCGCCGCTCGTGCATCTGAAACACTTATCGCGCAACGCGTTCTTGCAGATTCCGGCCGCCGCAATGCAGAGGTCGTTCAAGCGATGGGTCTCTCCGCCCGGCTCGGTCGGCGATGGAGTGAGGTCAGCCATGCGTATCTCAAGAACCAGGAACGGCTGTCCGATATTGTGGGCGCAACAGGATCGCTGTCGAAAACACTCAGAATGGCCTTGCAATCAGGTGTACTCGGATTGGGCGCCTACCTGGTGATCGGGGGCGAGGCCTCGCCAGGCGTGATTATCGCGTCTTCCATATTGCTAGGTCGCTCACTGGCGCCGGTCGATGTGGCGATTGCAAACTGGAGAGGGTTTCTGGCTGCCCGCCGAAGCTATAGCGACCTGGCGGCTGCGCTGGATGCTTTCGGCAGCCAAAAGGCCCCTATGGAGCTGCCACGGCCGCAAGCACAGCTCTCCGTTGAGGAATTGACGATAGCGCCACCAAGCGCACAGAAGCCGACCGTTCTCAATGTAAGCTTCCGCTTGTCGAGTGGCGCCGCGATGGCGGTTGTCGGCCCGAGCGGATCCGGGAAGACAACGCTCGTTCGCGGTTTGGTCGGGGCGTGGAAGCCCCTTCGAGGAACGGTGCGACTGGATGGGGCGGCGCTCGATCAGTGGGATTCCGAACTGCTCGGCGCTCATATCGGCTACCTGCCACAGGACGTCGAACTATTTGACGGATCAGTTGCCGACAACATTTCCAGGTTTGGAGGCGGGAGCGACCCTAAAGGTGTCATGGCAGCCGCCCGGGCAGCAGGCGTCGACAAGATGATCATGCGTTTGCCGGAAGGCTTTCAAACACGCATCGGAGAAGGAGGAGCGGCCCTGTCGGCTGGCCAGAGGCAGCTGATCGGGCTCGCCAGGGCATTGTATGGCGATCCGTTTCTTGTCGTTCTCGACGAACCAAATTCCAATCTGGATGTGGACGGCGACGCCGCTTTGGCAGGGGCGATCATGGCGGTACGCCAGCGCGGGGGCATCGTGATCGTCGTTGCGCATCGCCCCTCTGCCCTCGTCAACATCGATCAAGTACTCGTCATGTCCAACGGCATGGTCCACTCTTTTGGTTCGCGTGATGATGTCCTGGCAAATGTGATCCGCCCCTTCCCAAATCCGGAGAGGCCAACAGTCGTTCCGTTGCAGAAAAGTGCAGGCGGTCATGCTTGAGGAATTGCCCCGTGTCTGACGCGACCATTTCCACATATGCTGCCGGCGCAAGCCAATGGATCGGGACGGATCTAACCGAACAGCCGGATGGCATTCGAGCCAACCTGTTTCTGGGCTTGGCGACCACGCTCCTTTTGATTGTCGGCGGAGGACTTTGGCTGGGGTTGACCAAGATTGCCGGTGCCGTCATTGCGCCGGCCACTGTGGTCGTCGAAACCAACATAAAGAAAGTCCAGCATCGAACCGGCGGCACCATCGGCGGCATCTTCGCCCAGGATGGGGACCATGTGCGTGCCGGCGACGTGTTGGTCAGGCTCGACGACACGTTGACACGGTCAAACCTGCAGATCGTCAGTGAAGATCTTGACCGCGCCACCATCCGCCTGGCGCGGTTGGAAGCCGAGCGACAGGGTTTGCCGGAAATGCAGGTTCCACCCAGCCTTCGCGTGCGAATGGGCAACCCGCAGGTGGCGGCACTTGTCAATGGCGAGCGGGCTGTTTTTGAAAGCCGTGCCGCGGCATTGGCCGGCCAGAAAGCGCAGTTGAAAAGCCGTTCACTGCAACTGGGGCACCAGATCGACGGCCTCAAGGCTCAGCAGGCTGCGACGGAGAATTCTCTGGATCTGTTGGCTCACAGCCTTGCCGACGTCCAATCGCTTTACGCCAAGAAGCTGGTGTCCAAAGAGCGACTGAGCAATGTCAGTCTGGAAGAAAGCCGAACCCGCGGCGAGTCCGGACGACTTGTCGCAGCAATCGCCGAGGTGCAGGCTCACATCAGTGAAACTGACCTGCAGGTGCTTCAACTCGACGAACAGATGCGCAGCGACGTGACAAGTGAACTCCGCGAAACGGAGGCGAAGCGCACCGAGCTCGAAGAGCGCAAGATAGTGGCGGACGACGAACTCGCCAGGACAGATATCCGGTCCCCGCAGACCGGCACCATACAGGAATCCTCGATACACACGGTCGGAGGCGTTATTGGCGCTGGGGAAGTGCTCATGATGGTTGTGCCTGATACTGACAATCTCGTCGTGGATGCTCTCATTCCTCCAACCCGCATGGACGATGTTCACCCAGGACAGCGGGTTTCAATCCGCTTTCCGTCTTTTGACGTCGGAACGACCCCCGTTTGCGAAGGCTCCGTCAAGCGCATTTCTGCCGACCTGATCAAGGATCAGCAACGTCAGCTTTCCTACTTCTCGGCGCGCATCAACGTGGACAATGAGGCGACCTGCCTGACGGGAGAGAAAATACTCAAACCAGGCATGCCGGCCGAGGTCCACATAAGCACCGATGAGCGCAACGTCTGGTCATATTTGCTGAAGCCTCTTACAGACCAGTTCTCCAGAGCCTTCAAACAATAAGGCATTCCCTCAACCTGGCTGTCGCCCGGGTGAGGAGGCTATTGGACTGCCACATTTTCGAGACCGCTGCTGAACCGCACCTCGATCGTATCTCCCGGTATCACCTCGGTGTCTTCTTCGGCAGGTTGTTTGCGCCATTCTTCGCCGACCTTCCGCACGATCGTGATCTGAGCCCGAATCGTTTCGCCGGCAACTGGCAGCGGCATGGCGGACGCCCCTGTAGGCTGCAACTTCTGGCTGGCGGCATGAAGCCTCGCAGTGGTGTCCGCAAGGCGCACATCGGTATCCTTCAGCTCGGTCAGCAAACCGATCTTTCGCACGTTGTCATTGCGCTCGCGCTGTCTGCGATAGTCCTCCTGCTGGCGCCGCGCCCGCATGAGCTCGACCGATGTTTGAAGGACCCCGTTGGAAGACAGAAGTACGGAGCGCCTAACGTCGGAAAGCCTGTTGCTGGTCAGATTGCCCGCCTGGTACAATTTCGTCACCCGTGCCAGATCCTCTTCATCGGCCTTGACCCCGTCGCTCTCGACCTGCTCGCGCTTTGTCAGAACGTCGATCTGTGCAGCGGCATCCTTCGCTCCCTGATCAACATAGCTTTGTTCCTGCTGGAAGTTGTCGAGGGAAAGCTTCAGTCCTTCCGCCTCGGCTTTGGCGATTGCCGAACTGAAAGCCGCAGACAAGGGTGAGCCTTGCGGCGGCTGCATGTCGAAACTCGCCTGATCCTGGAGTTCGGCGCGAAGACGAGCACTATGGAAGTAGTCTCGCGTGTATTCTCCCCACAGCGACTCATACTCGCGTTGCAGGTCTACAGGGTCGGGGCCAGCCTGGTTTGCCCGCGAGCGTAAAAGGCTGACGCCACCTGACACCGCAACGGCCTGTCTTACCGTCATCAGCGGTCGATACGCTTGCTGACCCGGAGTGAGGACGTCACCAGTCACATAGATTGGACGATATTCCGCGACTATGGCAGTTACGTCGCCTGGCTTGATGACGATCATCTGCTCTCGCCCATCGGGCAGGCGCTGGTGAAATATCTTGGTAGGCAGGATCGTTTCCATGCGAGCCTGCAATTCCGCCGGCGTCAGGCCGCCGACTGACACCATACCGACTTCGGGAAGCGCGATGGTACCGTCCATCTGGATTACGGCACGCTGGGTCCGTTCAGGAATGGAGGAAATTCCGATCTCGACGATGTCGCCGGGAGAAAGTTTGTAGGCAGTTCGCACGTCCGCGGCGCCGGCCATATCGATGGCGCCCAGTATACCGAGCGCTACAAGAATGGTTCTACTCATGAACGCCATGGTGACAATCTCCACTAGTTGGATGTCGGCTCTGCCGGCCAATCGACTCGGGTGACGAAGTCATAGACAGGCCCGCCGGGCACGCCCCAGTTGCTGGACCAGATCACCTGCGAACCGTCAGGGGACGGCGAGGCGTGGCTCTCGCTGCGGTAGTCAAAATCAATATTTCGCGTTTGCGCTATGCGCCGAACCTCTCCGCTGCCATCGAGGCGCAGCGCGATCACCTCTCGTGCATAGGGGGCCATTTCAGGACGGCTCGAGACCTCATCAGGATAACCGCCATAGCTCAGGAACACCCAGCCTGGCTTGTCCAAGGCGCGCAGCGAAGCATGCATTGCCTCGCCATACTTCATAAGGGAAGTCACCTTGCCGTCAGACAGCCGGCGCTTGATCACCTGAAACTTGTCCGGATCGGATTTGCTGATGCCGACGTAGATTTCGCTTCCATCGTCATCGACAGTCATATCGCCATGGCCGGGCCGATGATGTTGTGTCCACCTCTGGCCCGGGGTGCCGTCGACAGAGAAAATAAAGGCCTGTTCGGTGGTGCCGTCTGCCACTTCCTGAATGCAAATGATGTTGTTGCCGAGCGGCGAAATCGAACAGTTGTCATTGACGCCAGGAAGTTGCCCAAGCGTGATATCGACGAACTTTTGCCGCAGCTTGAGGTCGTATGCAAAGACAACTTCGGCGCCGTCCTTGCGAACCGCACGCACTGCGATACGGTTGCCGTCGCGGCTTGGGTTGCCCTTGCCCGGTCCGAAGTGCAGATCGTGATAATCTTTTGAAGCAAACAGCACGTCCTCGCGATTGGTCCGCGGTGCCCAGGTCGATATTTTCTGGCCCTGAACGCAGATCATCAGCGCCGCGTCTCGAGGGTGCCATTCACATTCGGCCGATCGATTGCGCATGAAGACGGGAGCATAGGTGTGCCCGTCAAAGAAGCACATGCCGTTACAGCCGTTGGTAATCACAAGGAGGCTCTGATCCGAATTCCAGGCCTGGGCGCTTGAATAACGGTGGCTGCAATAATCATGTCCACAGGCGACGCCGTTGCCAAGCTGACCTGGCTTGGTGATGCGGGTGAAGCTTGCGCCAACTACCGGATCGATGGCTGGGCGCAGATAGTCGGGCATGTCCATCGCTGGCGTCGCAACGAACAACGTCGACGTGCTGCGCTCCTGACCTCCGGCGACATGCAGATCAAAGAATGCGACGGCGGCAAACAGGAGCAACACCAAAGAATGCCGGTCACGAAAGGTCATGTCATGTAGCTCATCTCGCGGCGCACCCGGCCTTCGCTAAGGCGCGCGCGCCACCATTCGATGGTTCGTTCCAGGCCGTCGCGCAGACTGGTCCGCGCTCGCCAACCGGTTTGGCTTTCGAACTGCGAAGAATCGGCGAGCAGTGCACGGACCTCGGAATTCTGCGGCCGCAGGCGGCCTTCGTCTCGATGGACGGGCTTTTTTGAGCCGCTCAACTCGAGTACCAGCTTCAGAACATCTGCAACCGTCGCGGCGCGTTGGCTTCCGGCATTGTACGCATGGCCGAATTCGAGATCAGCCACACCGGCAGTCAGGAATGCGGCCGCGGTGTCTTCCACAAAAGTGAGGTCACGGATCGGGCTTGTGTCGCCGACCATGATCGCTGAACATTTGTTGTCGAGCGCCTGCCGGATGATGGTCGGCACGATAGCTCGTTCGCTCTGCCGTGGACCATAGGTGTTGAATGGCCGCATCGTCACGACGGGAACGTCAAACGACCTGGCGTAGGCTTCCGCCATCATATCGGCGCCAATCTTGGAAGCCGAATACGGTGACTGCCCCTGCAGCGGGTGCGATTCCTTGATAGGCATGGTTAACGCTGTGCCATAGACTTCGCTTGTCGAGGTGTGAACCACGCGCTCCGTCTCCCATTGGCGCGCAGCTTCCAGAACATTCACCGTACCCAGGATGTTGGTCTCCACATAGGATTGCGCGGCCGCGTATGAGTAGGGAATCGCGATCAGTGCAGCCAAATGGAACACGACGGCTTGGCCACGCACGACCCTGTTAAGGAATGCGCTGTCGCGCACATCGCCCCGGACAAGCTTCAGCTGGCTTCGAATGTTGTCCGGCAAATCGTCGAGCCAGCCGTGGCTGTCGAATGAATTGTAAAGGGCCAGCGCCGTGACATCGGCTCCGTCGCGAACCAGTGCTTCGGTGAGATGCGACCCGATAAATCCATCGGCGCCGGTGACGAGAACTTTTTTGCCCTTATAGCCCATGACTGATTGTCCTCTTTCCTATGTCACACGCTGATCTTGCAGGTCATCAGAGCGCCTCATCGGCGGCGGCGGGACCCGGCCAAGAATTGCCAGAAAACCGCGTGCCATCCAGACAATGTCGGATGCGAGCGTGCGTCGGGGGTAATAGGACAGGTCGATCATGGCCTTGGCGGGAAACAGCACCTCCCGGTAGTACAGCAGCGGATCCATCGACTGAGGGTAAAAACTGGCCTCGTTCCGGAAAAGAACCTGTGATGGACCGAGCAAGCCGGGCTTGTATCCCAGAACGGCCTCCGAGCCGCTATGGAAGCAATCCACGAAGGCGAGGCTTTCCGGTCGCGGCCCAACAATTGCCATCTCGCCTCTGAGGACATTCCACAGTTGCGGCAACTCGTCGAACTTTGTCGCGGCGAGGATCCGGCCTATTCTCGTCATGCGAGTGTCCCCGGCGACAGTCAGCGCGAGACCGTGAGGATCGCATCGCACATCGAACTTGCGAAACTTATACATGCGAAAGGGCCGACCTCCTGCGCCGATGCGTGTCTGCGCAAAAAAAACTGGACGGCCGCCTTCGACTAGAAGAGCAATCGCAATCAGCAGCATCAGTGGTGCGAATAGGATGACAGCAGCACTGGCTACCGCTATGTCGATCGAGCGTCTCGCAAGCCCATGAGCTGAGCTTGGTACGAAACGCCGATGAAGGGATCGGTCCGTTGCATTCATGCGGCTGTTCCTGCCTGAGCGCCGCTGTTCACCGCCGCTGCCAGAGCTTCCACAACCGCTTCGACGACGGGCGATGTAATTTGGGGGTGAAGTGGAATTGTCAGCTCACGTTGAGCAAAGTCGTCTGTGCGCGGCAGGTGGGTCCCCGGGGAGAGCTCGCGGTAGAGCGTCATCTGGTGCACGGGCGGATAGTGAATGGTGGTCTGGATCCCCTGCGTGCGCAATTCGTCGATGACGTCTTGCCTGTTGGCGTAGCGCGGCAGAAGGATCGGCATGATGTGGTATGCGGACTTGCGCGGTTCGCTGAACGGAACTGTCACCGCCGGGCAATGTTTTGCAATGAGCCGCCGATAAAGTACGACCAGGATGCGCCTGATCTCATTCCATTCCTGCAGGTTTTGCAGCTGCACGAGTCCAATTGCCGCCCGCATCTCGTCCATGCGGTAATTGAAGCCGAGCATGGTCACGTCGTATTGCGGCGTTCGGCTGTTCAGCCGCTGGTGTGTTCCGGTGGTCATCCCGTGCCCGCGGGCCTGGCGAATCCGTTCGCGCAGTTCGGGATCTTTGGCAATGACAACCCCGCCTTCGGCGGTTGTCATGTTCTTGTTGCCATAGAAGCTGAAAGCGGCAGCGACGCCAAACGTTCCTACCTCCTTCAAGCCAGGAGCATGCGCGGCGTCTTCGATGATGTGCAATCCGCGGGCCCGGGCAAACCTCTGCCATTGTTCCCGATTGGCGAGGTACCCTGCAAAGTGAACGAGAATTATTGCCTTGGTGCGCGGTGTGCAGCGGGCTTCCGCTTCCGCAATCGACATCAACGGCACGTCGGCCGATTCGATATCGACGAAGATGGGAGTGGCGCCGACATAGAGCACCGAATTCGCGGTTGCCACGAAAGTGAGCGAGGGAACCAGAACCTCGTCACCAGGGCCGATACCAAGTCCGTGCAAAATGAGATGAAGTGCTGCTGTGCAGGAACTAACCGCCACACAGTCCTCTGCGCCATGCATGCTGGCAAAGGCCTGTTCAAAGGCTCGCACCTGCTCTCCCATGGTCAGCCAGCCACTATCGATGACTTTTGACAGAGCTGCCTTCTCCGGGACACCCAAAATTGGGGCACTGACCAAGAGCATAATGTCCTCCTAGACTATTATTTGTGATCTAAACTCGTGACTTGATTTGTCAGGCCGCTGCTGCGGCAACCTCGATCGAAGCCGATTGCTCTTCCCAGGAAATGGCTTGGGCGTTTTGGAAGTCGTCCACGCGACCAATATCGAGCCACAGGCCTTCGTGCTTGTAGGTGTGGACGACCGTGCCTTGCTGCATCATCTGCAGCATCAAATCGTCGAATCCGAATGCAATACCCGACGGAATGAATTTCAGAACATCGGGGTTCATGCAGTAGATCCCCATGCTCACGAGGTGAGAAAGCGTCGGCTTCTCGCGAAACATCTGGACTGCATTGTCGACTTCGTCGATGACGCCAAAGTCCATCTTGATCAGGCGGTTGGCGGTAGCGATCGTTACCGGATCCTTGTGCTTGCGATGTGCCGCAATGAATCGGCTGAGGCTGAGATCGGTCAGAACATCGCCGTTGAGCACAATAAAGGGTTCAGTCAGTTCATCCCTGATCAGCGAGAGTGGCCCGATGGTGCCGAGCGGCTCCATCTCTTGAGTGTATCGTATCTTCAGGTTCCATTGCGAACCATCGCCGCATACGCTGCGGATAAGATGGCCGAGATATCCGGTTGTGATATAGACGTCTTCAATGCCATTGCGCCGCAGCCACTTCAACAGCAGCTCAAGTACGGGGCGAGCACCAATCGGCATGAGGGGCTTCGGCAGGACCGATGTGAAGGGGCGAAGGCGCGTTCCCATCCCACCGCATTGAATAACCGCTTTCATCCGATCCTCCTGATTTATTACCAAGTCGATGGTGGTGTCCGGGAAGACGCGTTTGGGTCTTTTCAAACGTGAAGATCGGTTGAAATTTTTGCCGACCCCTGCGCGTCAATCCGAGCATCGTAGGAGGAACGGTAAGTGACCGTTGGCTGGATGTCGTCGTGCAATCGAATGGTAGCGATCCAACACTTCTGGTGTTCAATAGCTGTGCTGAAGGTAGGTTGGTCGGCAGGCTGAGGCCTGCCCCGGACGGCGGCTAGCAGGTGGAGTAGCCATCAATGTCTGCCAAGAGATATTCAAAAGTCCGTGACTTCCCAGGCCCCAAAACCAAGGATTTCGCGACTGCTGGAACGGTCTGCTGAACTCCAACAAGACGCTGAAAATCCCAGCGAAATTTCCTTAGTTGGGGCTGAATTAGCGAGATTTAGAATCGGGACGTTCCACAACGCCAGGTAGGGCTAATTCGACATGGTTAACCGACATCTAAAAAAAACAGGAGAGTTTTCCGCTATTTAGTATTACATTAGCAAAAGTGATAGTTAGCGATATGCGGGTTCTGCTAACATTGCTTGGGTTGGTTCGACGAGTGGTTGGCCACGCTTCTGAATGCCTTTCACCGATCGAACTCCCAATCGTAAGGGATGTTTCAAGGGTCCAATTGTCCTTGTTTCATTGGGCTCGAGTACGGGTTGGGGTAATGCAATGTATCGAATCGTCATTGCCGACGATCACGGTCTGTATCGTCGCGGCTTGCGACTGGCGCTAAGCGCCGGCATTCCGAGTATAGAGATATTTGAGGCTGCATGCTTCGATGCCGTGGTCAGCCTCTTGGCGGATCAGGCTCCCATACATCTTGCGATCCTGGATCTGAATATGCCGGGGCTGTTCAATCAGCAGGTGCTCGCCGACGTTCTGTCGACATACCCGGATACGCGCTTCGCAATCGTTTCGGGCAATGATTCACGTTCGGAGATATTGACGGCTCTGTCGATTGGCCTTCACGGCTACATCGTAAAGTCGCAAAAAGACGAAGAAGTCGTTTTGGCGGTGAGCGAAATTCTGTCAGGTCGCATCTACGTTCCGGCGCTCTTGTCGCGGACTTCTGCAGGCCAAGGGCTGCACGCGCCCCCGCCCGAGAGAGCCTCAACTCAACCGCGGACCGGGACAGGCAGTCTTAGCAAGCTGACCTTGAGGCAGAGGGATGTCCTCAAGCTGATGGCGGAAGGCTATTCAAACAAGGAGATCGCTCGCCATCTTGACATCGCCGAAGCGACCACAAAAATCCATGCTGCTGCCATAATGCGTGAGCTTGGAGTGCGAAACCGGACCGAGGCAGCCCTTGTGCTGCAGAATTGGCTTTCGAAAAACGCGAGCTAGGGTTCGATTTCATGCCGTGACAGGCGCAGCGAGTACCGCAACCCGTGGTCCAATATCTCCAGTTTGGAGGAGTGGCCGATAAGGGGTGCGCCATCGATCCCGATTATCATTGAACCAAAGCCATGGCCGATCATCTTGGCCTTCTTGCGTCGGCCCGATTCCACCCAGTGGAACACAATGTCGTTTCCCTCACCTTCTGGAGCGAAGGACCAGGTAACCTCAAGCCGGCCTCCTGGCTCGCCAAGTGCGCCGTGCTTTACGGAGTTCGTCGTCAGTTCATGAACCACCATGGCAAAGCTCTCTGCCGCACCGCTTGACAATATGATGTCAGGGCCGTCGACCACTATATCGCGTGTTCCCATGTAGAGTTGCAGTTCCCGGACAACCAGATCGTCGAGCAGCACCGAAGCGCTGGTGTGGCGTGAAAGCAGCGTATGAGTCGCTTCAAGGGCTCGAATTCGATCGATCAGGTCTTCCTTGTATTTGGCGACATTGTTCTCGGGAAAATCGACCATTTTTACCAGTGCGGTGATCACCGGGAAAAGATTGCTGAACCGATGGCGTTGTTCGAGCATTACGCGTTCCCGCTTCTTTACCGCTGCGCGCAGCAGCGTGGTCTGCCGGCGCTCTGTCAGGTCAGCTGCAACCCCGATGCGCAGCAGATGGTCATCATGTCTTTCCTCGCGCCCACGCAGAGCTATCCAGCGGATGTTACCGTCCGCTCGCCGGACGCGTATCTCGATATCGTGATTAGTAGTGGAGGCAGGTTCTGTCGTGGCTGCAAGCTTTGGCCAGTCCGCCGGGTGCACGACAGCAGCAAGATCTTGCAAGGGCCGGCTGGGGGCTGGAGGCAGGCCTAGAGTGTCCCAGAATTTGTCGGAACCTGTGACAGTTCCATCGGTGAGGTCGATTTGCCAAGTGCCCAAGCGGCCAGCAGAAAGCGCGAGAGAAAGCCGCTCCTTCTGCGCCCGGATCGCCTCGCGCGCCGTTCGTCGCTCCGAGATATCGTCGACAACCACGAACATACCCCCCGAAAGGACGCCGTCAGGCCGGGATGAAGACAGGACTACTCGAGCCCAGAATGTCGTATCGTCCTTCCTCAACAAACGGACCTCAACACCGGAAGGGGTCGTGGCCTTGCCCTGACCTTCAATCAATATCAACATCGAATCCCGGTCGTCGGGATGAACAAGGCTCACAAGCCGCAATTGGGCGAGTTCCGCTTCAGTATAACCCGTCAGCTCACACAGCCGTCTGTTGGATTGCAGTAGCTCACCGTTCTCATTGGCGTTGGCAAAGCCCATGGCCGCACGTTCGAATGCCCACCGAAAGCGGCCTTCGGTCGCCTCGACAGCAGCGAGCCTGGACTCGGCGACCTCCACCGCCTTTCGCAAGTCTTGTCGGAGCCGGTGAAAGACAAAGGCTATCACGCCACCCGACACCAGAAGGTAGATTGCCCGCAGCCAGTCTTCATTGGAAATCCGACCGCCAAGGACGTTCTGGGCCCACAGGCCGGCGCCGGCGATCGCCAGCGTCGCAGCGATCGCGGCTCGACGACCTTCAAGATACACGATGACAATTATAGCCGGAATAGTTTCAATAAAACTTGGTCCGCGACTACTATGAATTATGCCAGTTATTTCAAATATAATTGTGGCAACAAGCACCAATATTGAAGCCACGTGAGCTAAAGGTGTACCCAGCAAGCCGAAACCCAACCTACGCAAGCGCGATCCCATAAACCAGTCTACATCTTTCGGACTAGTCCGTCGAGGCTAGGAGGCGACCGCCTAACTAGTACCACTGCCGGATTGCCACACCCAAACACCAGATTACTATCCGTTCGACAAAGGAAAAACGCAGGAGATATCGAAGAGTTTCCGTCGGGTAGAAACACTGGGCTTGGGGTAGGAACAATGTCTCTGATTGATAGGCGCAACGACACCGTTGCGGGCGGGCGGTACGTTGTCTTGGGGAATAAATATGGTTGCGTAACCCGTACGACGCAGCGCACTCCAGATAGGCTGGCCGATGTCGGCGACTCGAAGCGCCGCGGCATGGAATCCGTCACCGGCATGCTTGACCGCATCGGCTGTGGGTATCTCGTCCTGAATCGCGAAAAGAAGGTGGTTGAATGGAACGCCGCCGCACAGGACACGTTCGAACGCCAGGATGAAGCGGCTGGTACAGCCGCCGAGCTTTCGGCCGCACTAAGGCGCCTGGTTGCGAATGTTCCGGCTAACTTTCTGCCAGGCTCGCTGTCATGGGTGGTGATCCGCAGCGCCGGCGACCGGCCGGTGGTACTCAATGAAGGGGGGGTCGTTACTCCTGATGGAACGAGCATCGTGGCATTGTTGGACCGCGAGAACAGATCGTCGGCCAATCCTCAGACATTGCAAAAGATGTTCGGCCTGACGAGTGCGGAGACCCAGCTCGCAATGCGCTTGGCCCAAGGGGATGCGCCCTTGGAAATCGCCCGCAGTTGGCGGCTTAGCCGGACCACGATCAGGTCTCAACTGGCGTCGCTCTTCGCCAAGACCGACACAAAACGCCAGGGCGAACTGGTGGCTCTCCTGGGGCGTATTTCCGTATTGCCGTGAGGGTTGCCGTCTCGATCGCGAGGCGGCGTCACTCGGAATTCTGGCCGCTGTGGAGCTGCCCTTGCGCAGCTCCCAGCCTGCCACGGCGCCACGGTCGGCCAGCTCGACGAGCTCAATCTTGAGGGGGAAAATTTCGACATGGTCGGACAGAATTCCGAGGGCCGCAGGGTGGGCAATGGTCAACGCGACAGGTCCGGTCCGGCGGAGGCAAAATCTGGACCGGCCCCATCGGACCGCGCGATCCTGCAACTGTCGCGGAAAGGACCGATCGTCGTCACCGGCGCAGCGGGCTTCATCGGATTTCATGTCGCTTGGCGGCTTTTGCGCTCCGGTGCGGAAGTCGTAGGGGTGGACAATTTCACGCCCTATTACGATCCAAGATTGAAGGAAGCGCGATTTGCGCGCCTGTGCGCCGAGCCGGGGTTTACTCCGATGCGTCTGGATTTGGCGGATCGGTTACCTGTGCAGTCGCTGTTCTACGACTTTCGACCATCGCATTTTGTTCACCTGGCTGCCCAGGCGGGCGTGCGTCATTCGCTGGTCGATCCGCATGCCTATGTACAGTCCAACATCGTGGCGTTTCTCAATGTCCTGGAAGGCTGCCGGCACGCCGGCGTCAAACACCTGGTCTACGCCTCGTCGAGTTCCGTCTACGGCGCCAATCAAACCATACCGTTTTCCGAACACCACGGCGCCAACCACCCCCTCAGCTTCTATGCCGCGACCAAACGTGCAAATGAAGCCATGGCGCATTCGTACAGCCATCTGTTCGGCTTGCCCACGACAGGATTGCGGTTCTTCACCGTCTATGGGCCGTGGGGAAGGCCCGACATGGCGGTCTACGCGTTCACTCATGCAATCGCCCAAGGGAAAACGATCGCAGTGGCCAACGCCGGTCGTGTGTGGCGAGATTTCACCTACATAGACGACATCGTCGAGGGAGTGGTTCGAGTGCTAGCCGCCCCGCCGCGTGCCGAACCGAATTGGGATGGTTGCGCAGCGGATCCGGCTACGAGCTCGGCGCCATATCGTGTGTACAATATCGGCAATGATCGGCCCGAGGAGATCAACCGGCTGATTGCAATCATCGAGACTGCCCTTGGTCGTCAGGCTCTTCGCACAGATGTGCCCTTGCCTCCCGGCGACGTCCTGGAGACTCGCGCCGATGTCAGCGATCTTCGCAGCGCCGTAAACTTCGGTCCCTCTACGGCCCTCGAGGACGGTGTTCAGCGTTTTGTCGAATGGTATCGACACTTTCATGGAGGCGATACTTTGGCCTCGGCAGAACAACAAAACCTCATGCCTGTGTAAACCATTGACCGCGGGTCCCACCCCGCCCAGCTCATCCCCTCCCATGCCCCTTTCAAGACGTGACCTGTTGCCGGCTGCTTCGCGCAGAGCTTCTTCTATGTCGGCGCGACGCGGCTATCGGTTCGAGCGCTCGCCGATCCAATCGGGGAGATGCGATCCATCCCAGACAGCAATGCGCGGATGAGCGGTTTGCGTATCGGGCTCTCGATGAAACGCCAGATCACGAACGAGGCAAGGAGGGCAGTCGCCACTACGAGAAAGAACGCGGCGTTCTTGCCGACCAGCGGGGTTAGGGCGTTGAGCGAGATGTAACCGATATATTGGTGCAAAAGATAAAGCGGATAGGTCAATCCGCCGAGCATCAGGACAATTTTTGAAGGCGCAACCACGGAGCGGATCAGTATCGCGCCTGCGAAAATCCCAAAGACCAGACCATTGGCGACAAAGAGAGCAAGATAGGGAATGGACGCACCGTAATGCTCCTGCATCCAGCCCTGATCGAATCTGATCGTCTGGCAAGACAGCAGGAATGCCATCGCAAGAAGGATCAGCGCCATCGGCGAACGACCTTTTGCAACGATCTGCTGGGACAAAATACCGAAGGCAAAAAAAGGCGCGTAGCCGGTGATAAGGAGAATTCGTATCGCCGAGCTCCCGAGGAAAAACTCATTGGCTGCCGACACTGCCAGCCAGATCGCGACGATGGCTAATTTCCAGCGTTGGAACGCACCGGCAAGGATGAGCAGTGCAATCCAACCATAGAACACGATCTCGAGCATGATCGACCAGTAGACGCCGTCCATGGATGGCCTGCGAAATGCTCGGGCAAACATGGAAAGATTGGCTGCATAGGTCGAAACATTAGTCGGAAAACGAGGGTCGTTGGCGACTGAGAGAACGACAAATGTCACGGTCATGCAGACGAGGAATCCAGGGTAAAGCCGCACGAAGCGCGCGACGGCGAACTCCTGCCAGGTTCGACCTTCGGCCGACCAGGCGATGACGAACCCACTGATCAGAAAAAACAGACTGACGCCGAGATAGCCGTAGATGGCAAATGGCGCAGCGGCTGCATATTCGACGTCGACATCGCCGGCGATAGGCCCGCGGAAAAGATAGTGAAAGGCCACAACCGCCAGCGCCGCAACCAATCGCAACAGGTCTAACGATGCCAGGCGCGATGAATTGGTGTTTCTCGCCTGTTCCATTGCCATCTCCCAGGTCGCCTCATGCCTTTGGGGGCTGATCGGCCGCCTGATCTGTCATGGCCGCAGCGCCATAGAAGCCAAGCGCGCATCGAATAGTGATTGCCGCATCGAGGCGCATCATCGTGCGTTTGGATGAGGTCAGCCTTCCACGACCTCAACCCGAGAAGGATTCACAAATATCGAGAGCGCCCGGAGTCCGGGATAGTTCGCGTGCCGTTTGCGTCGCTCTCAATTCGAGCGACCGCGAACGCTTTGGCACCGCAGTTCCAAGCCGTCAGGTCAGCGCAAGAACCAGTACCGTTGGTGACTTGCGAACGGGCGCGCCTTGAGTGACATCAAGGCAAAGATCAGCCCGGGAATGATCTTTAGCCGCTTGCGGATATAAATCGCCATCGCCACGTTCCAGACCACAAGGGCAAGCGCGAGCCCCACTGCCGCACCCAGTGAACCGTAGATTTCAATGCCCGCCGCACAGCCTATGACGCCAATCGCAGCGCCGACCATCATGGTTATGGCCGCGGGCCATTCATTTCCGGTCATGGTCAAGAGGTTCAACTGGGGTCCGCATAGCGCGACGAAGACATATCCAAGCATCAGCACACGAGCGATAGGCGCTCCTGTGCCGAAATCCTCGCCAAACCAACTCAAAAGAGGTCGAACAATCACAAGCAGCGGGATCGCCATCGCTATGGCGGCACCTGCCGACAGCAAGGTCGCTCGCGAAAACAGCGCCTGTAGGGCCTTGCGGTCGCCTCGGGCATAAAGGGTAGCCGCTGTAGGCGAAAACATCGTGGAGACCGCAACCAGCGAAAGACTGACAAGCAGCGCTACGTTGAGACCGAGGGCGAAAATGCCTGCGTCACGGATATGGCCTGTCCAGCCCAGCACCATGACGCCGGCCCTGTTGATGAAGACATCGAGCCCGGCCATGAGCATAATAGGCGGAACCACCGCCCACCAGTCTTTCGATGCATCGGCAGGTTCAGCGTGCCGCAAACCGGGAGGCTGGAACCTTGTGGCCATTATGAATACCAGTCCGACCGTCACGCCCGAACTTGTCAGCACTGCTTGCATCACCAATGGCGCATTCAAGGTCCACGCGCCGGACAAGGCAGCAACTCCAAGCAACGTCAACAACAACCCGTCGCGCACAATGCGTTCAGGCAAAAGGGCTGAGACGCCGCCCCCGAATGCACGAACAAGTGCAGCCCCCAATGCGGAGGCGGTGACCAAAGGCACGGCGGCCATGCCGAGAAGCTGGCTGATCTCAAGTTCCTTGTTGGAAGGACCAGAAAAGCAAACGATTATTGCGGCGCCGGTGATACCGAACAGCGTCGCCACCCCCAGCGATCGTTGCACAGCAAACCGGATTACACCGTGCGCCAGGTCGAGCCGACCCTGGGCACGATAGGCGGATACGAAGCGCAACAAGGATACGTTGAAGCCGAGCGTTGCGAGATAGCCAAGAACCGAAGTCCAGGACAGGACATAGGAATAGATGCCATAACTGGTGGAGCCGACGATGCGCGCAATCAGCAACTGCGCCAAGCTGGTCAGCCCTGCACCAACCACGTAGATCATAAGAGCAAAGATGGCTGCATAGCCTAGGTTACGGCTCAGATCTTCCTTGTTCGGCAAGACGACATGCGTCACGGCAGGTGCAACATGTCGTGCAGTTTTCGTATCGCCACATTCATCATTCTGACCATAAGCTTCGAGCATTGGCTGGGCGGCTTCGCCATGGGACGCCGGTCTGACGCACTTGTGCTGGATCTTTGAGAGGATCTTGCGTCCGACACGCCGCACGCCTTCCAACGACGATTGGTCGTTGAGTGTTTCAACGGGAACGACATTCCTTTCGGTGCCCACCAGAATGTCATTGATGTCCTGAAACGCCCCGAATGCTCGCATGCTCGTTTCAAGATCCGCATCGAGAAGTCGCTCCGCCGGCGCCTCCTGCTTCATCCGTTCGCACAAGCGCGTCTCCACGATGGAACGCGGGAGAACAACTCTGAGAGTGAAATCAGCCACCGGTGTGAGCTTGAGTGCCCGTGCAATTGCAATATTATCGGCGGCGTCATTGAAAATGGCCAGAGATGCAACCGCCTGAACATACCCTTGCTCAAATATTATTATTTCTTCAGACTGCTCCGCTTCATCCCAGGAATGAGAAATTTTCAATATATGTTGCCAAATCCAAGCCCGCCATATCAGTTTTTTTGGTGGAATAATTCTTACCATGGAAATCGAGATCGCAAGATATTTCGCCAAGCCTCTTGGGGAAACCAGTATTCTAAAGGCCGAAAATATTGCCGCTCCGACCCTGAAAAGAAACAGAAAGAGTCCAAGGTCGACGCTACCTCCCCTCCTCCGGCGCTGACGACTGTGGACAACCCTGGTGCGGTAGCCCTGTCCACGCAAGTGCGCTGCAAGCGCTCCAGCAAAGGCTGCCTTGCCTGATCCGGGCGGTCCGAAGAGCTCGATGATCATTTTCCGCAACCGTCCTTTGTCATGCCCCCACGAGCAGCAGGTCGCCGCTGTCCCCAAAGCGATACGCTGCGTGCTGTTTGAGGTTGACCTGCGTGAGCACGGTTCCGACGGGAACAGATCCGGGCTCCTCGGGCTGCAGCAATTCCAGGACACCGCGTGCGACATTGCGCGGTGTCTTTGCCCAGCGCACCGCAAACAGAACGGAATCCGCCCAACCCGCCAGCAGCCGGGATTCGGGTCCCCCCAGGCCCGGTGGTCCGTTCAGGACGACGAGGCTGTAGACTGAGCCCAGCCTATCCATAAATTGTCGCGGTGCGTCCATCGTGAATAGCAACTTCAGGAGGTCATCCGAGAGCGCCGGCGCAGCCATGAAATCGACGCCGATCTCAGGCATGCTCGAAATTACACCCTCCAGATCACAGCGCCCCTTCGCATAGTCTCCAAAGGATCTGTGCGGTTTCAAAATACTAAACTCGCTCACGAAATCGTTCGTAAGCCGCGCATCGTGTCGATCCAAATCGATGAAAAGGACACGGCCGCCCAGGCGCGTTGCCGCGAGAGCCAGGCTCCATGCGAGCTCGGTCTTCCCATCGCTTTGGTCACTGGACGTAACAAGGACAACCTGAGACGAGCGGCCCCTTGCCTGAAGCGGTGCCGCATTGACCAGCACGGACATTGCAGCCCGGCTGTACATTGATTGCTGCTGCCCAAGAACCAGCTGTTGCAGGCGCCTGGCACTTGGTCCTGAGACCTTCGGGAGCAATCCCAGGCAGGGAAAGCCGAGGGCTGCTTCAGTCTCCGCCTCCCCGCGCAAAGTCTGATCGAGACGATTGCCGAGAAGGACAAGGATGCCGCCAATGAGACCAAACACGACCATGCCCGGTGGAATAAGGTAGATCGGTGAGAGGCTCTTGGGGTTCGTCGGCGGCCATGCCGCCGAAGTTATCGAAACTCCCGACGAAGGGTTTGCAATGCGCCGGTTCAGATCCTGTTGTCTGGTCAGGAGCTCATTGTAGCGCTGCGTCAGGATGGTAACCTTTGGTTCGAGTGCGCGCATCCCTGAAAGTCGGCCCGCAGTGTCGGCTACTACGGCTTCGAGGACATTCTTGCGCGTCTCTAGCGCCGCGATCTGGGCACGGTACGTACTCGCCTCCGCAGCGATACGTGCGATACCCTGTTCGATCTCACGGTTAATCGCACCTGCGGGATCGTTTCCTGCCGTATTGTCTGCCGGATGAGCCAGAAGGTCGGCGAGCGCCGGCGATCCAATGACGTCCGCAAGCGCGGCCGGCGAGGCGCCCGACTTCTGCAGGTCCTGGATTTGTTGAAGGCGGGCCTCTGTCGTGGAGAGATCGGCCTTCGACAAGGCAAGCTGTTGGTTGAGATCGGCAGTTTCCCTGGCGGCGTTGTCGGCAGCACCCTGATCGACAGTGCCATGACTTAGCCGATATTCCTCCAGACTGTCGGTGGCTTCCGCCAGATCACTTTGGACCGTGGGCAGAGCGGCGATGATGGACGCGAGCTCTGCCTTGTCGGCGGTCTGACTGTTTCGTGCGAGGTCATCGACATAAACTTGGGCGAATGTATTGGCCACCAAGGCCGCCCGCACAGGATCATTATCCGCAAACCCGACGGTGATGACGCGCGATCGCAGTTCCTGGCCAACCCTTAGCCCACGCCGTAGCGTTTTCAGTTCTGCGGCATCCGCAGCTTGCGGGCTCGCGTCACTGCCATGCGGTAAGATTCCATCCAAGAAATTGGCTGCAAAAGAGCGCTTTTCCGTTGGCGCGTCAGGAGCCGATCCCTGCGCGGCAGCACCACCGACATCAGCCTGTTGATCCGCCTCCGCCTTTCGCAGTGCCGCAACAACACGGCGCAGGTGTCCCTGCGATAGGAGCATGGTCAAATGGTTGTCGATGCTGGTATCCAACATGTCCTGAGCACCGGCGCCGTCAGGCGCAGTCCTCATCGGGCCATCGACGATGAGCTGTGTGGTCGCTTCGAACACGGCCGGGCGGGAAATGCCAACAAGGCCTGCCATGGCGCCGCCAAGAACGACCATGGCAAGCAGGAACCATTTCCGCCTCGCGATGGTAACGATCAGTTGGCCGAAAGGCGTCTGGGCGTCGTTCGGTTCACGCAACGGCCGCCGCATGTGTGGATTGGTCTCACGCACTGCTACCCGCATCTCTGTGGTGCGCGGAAGCTGAATGCGACTGACTATTGAACCTTCCATCTCAGACTCCCGTCAATTCAGGCACGCGAGGCAGGGCCGTTGCTGCCGCCGATGGGCGATCGGCGTCGTTGCGCCATGCAAGGAACATCAACGTCGCCCACAGATCATGAGAATGATCCCGTTTTCCATCGAGGTGATCGCGCCAGCACGTCTGTACTTTTGCTGCGTCGAAAAGGCCGTCTCCGGAGTGGCGCATATCGGCAAGAAGATCGCTCGCCCAGCCGCGCAACGGCCCTCTCAGCCAGAGGGCTATCGGAACGTCGAAGCCCTGCTTCGGCCGGTTTATCAGCCGCTGAGGAACGTAGCGGCGCAGCAACTGGCGAAGGAGCCACTTGCCTTGTCCGTGGCGGACCATTGCATTCGCCGGCATCCGCCAGGCGAATTCGACAACGCGGTGGTCAAGAAGTGGGCACCGGCCCTCAAGGCTGTTGGCCATGCTGGCCCGGTCAAGTTTCACCAGGATGTCGCCGGGCAGATAGTCAGCCATATCGTTGTACAGAAGCCGAGACAGCAGGTCATCAAGCTGAGGCGCGCGCCGAAGTGATGTGCGTGGCCCGGGGCGGCATAGATTTGCTGTCGATGACCCTGTCAGCCGCTGATATAGCTCCTCCTGATCAGCCGCGGAAAGGAGGCGAGCCAGCCGATCCAGACGATCGCTGCGCAACGCGTGCCGAGTAAGCCCTGAAAGCGGCAGCTTGCTGAAAATATTGTGACGGGTTGCGCGAGCCATCAGCGCAATGGCCGCCGCAAGGGTCTCGCGCAGCGGCGAGGGCATACCATGCTGTCGATTGGCCCGCGCCGCCATAAGGTGGCGGGCGTAGCCGGCAAAACACTCGTCGCCACCGTCGCCCGTCAACGCGACCGTAACGTGCTGGCGAGCGAGCCGCGCCACCAGCAGCGTCGGTATTTGCGATTCATCGGCGAACGGCTCATCCCAAGTCTGAGGCAGTTCTGGAATGATGTCACGCGCCGAGGCCGGCGAAAGGTGGAGTTCAGTATGGTCTGTGCCCAGATGCCGCGCAACCGCGGCGGCATGGGGAGCCTCATCAAATCCGCGCTCTCCGAACGCTATGGTGAATGTGCGTACGGACTTTTGCGATTGAGCCTGCATCAGGGCTACAACGGTTGAGCTGTCAATACCGCCGGACAGAAAGGCGCCGAGCGGCACATCCGCATTCATGCGCTCCCTGACGGCAAGCCGCAGTAGCCCATCGAGTTCACTCGTCAGTTCTTCGTCGCTGCCGACCATAGGGGCCTGTCGGCCCTTTGTGGCCACTTCGGCCAGTGACCACCAAGCTCGCACACGATGTCGGACGGAGCCGGTGCGACGCGCCTTGGCGAAGTCTTCGGCCGTCAAGGACAGGACCGAACCAGGGGGTAGTTTGAACACCCCTCGCCAGATGCAATTGTGATCCGGCACCCATCCTCGCGACAGCATGGCCCTGGCAGCATTGAGATTAAGTTCCGGATTGAAACCCGGGAAACACCTGATGGCTTTCAACTCGGAGCCAAAAACAAGTGCATGGCGTGTCGGGGCGACATAGATTGGTTTTTTGCCCATTCGGTCGCGAGCCAGGTGAAGGGTCCTGGTCTGTAGATCCCACAGTCCAAACGCGAACATGCCGGCAAAACGCTTGAGTGAGGCATCAAGCCCCCAATTTTCGATCGCGCAGAGTATAACCTCTGTATCGCATGCTCCGCGGAACTGATGGCCTGCGCTCTCGAGTTCCCGGCGCAGATCGCGGAAATTGTATATTTCACCGTTGAAAGTAATGACATATCGGCCACTCGCCGAACGCATCGGCTGATATCCTGCCTCGGACAAGTCGACGATGGCCAACCGATTGTGGCCGAAGGCGATACCGGCTTCACCGTCGCTCCAGAAGCCTTCGCCATCAGGGCCACGGTGACGAAGGGCAGCCGTCATTTGCGATATTGCCCGCAGCGGCCTCGTATTGGCTGCATCAGGGGCGAGTAGGATTCCGGCTATCCCGCACATGCTATCGTCTCATGGCCATGGATGGACGCGAAATCACTTTGGGCGTTGCAGCCACAAGGCAAAGCGTCAGCGAAAACCACACGATGGGATGGCGGATGATAAGGTGTGGAAATCCGAAAATGACGATCGACACCAGCAGTGCCAGCAGGGCGTCGCGCTGCGCACGCCACGCCGAGATCGCCGCACAGCCAACGATCCACAGCAGAGCCAGAACCGCAACCAAACCGCCTTGAGTGTACAGATCGAGAGGCGTGCTGTGAGCCTCGAAAGGTAGGTCGCCAAATTCCGTCGTATAGATAATGGACCTATCGGCATGCGGGCCGGGACCAAGGCCAAGTGACGCAGACTCCAGGCCCTTTTGAAGCGCATCGTCCCACAAGTTGATGCGAAGCGAAGCGGTTTCGGCGGTCGCCTCGCCGCCCTCCCCTTTGGTGAGGCTCTTGGCGAAGTTCTCAACGGTGGTTGTTTCGGCAAGCACATAGGGCGAAACCGAAATCGCCAGCGGCAGCAAGCCAACCATCAACAGCAGAACGACTTGCCGCGCAATGCCGACCTTTTTACCGGTCGTGAGCCATGTGCGAACGCGTAGCCCGATGAATATCAGGCCGGTCAGCACGATGGTTAAAAGATAGGTATCGCTCTTTGTCAGCCGTCCAACATAGATCGTCAGGACAAGGCTGGCGAGCGCGTATAGCCGTGCCAACGGATTGCTTGTCGTGATCGCCAGATGCAAGGCCAAAGGACCAAACATCGCGCAGTAGAGTGCCAACTGGTTTGGATTGTCGGACCAGCCGGTAAAGCGATCCCAGAACCAGGGATTGACCCCAGATTGGTGGATGAAGCCAAAACCAAGCCCGAGTTGAAAGACAAAGCACGCATTGGCTATCGCGATCACCCACCAGGATGTGCGGCGCAGATGGCGGTCTACATTGGGATCGGCCGCGAGCAGGCAGGTGACCGAGGCCAGCAGCATATAGGCAATCATGTCGTGAACCGGTGCCGCCAGATACCGCACGATCGTCAGCAAGCCGACGATCAGACCCACCCCAAGAGCGAATGTCAGGACCAGCCAGAAGGTCGCGAGAATTGAGAGGGCCGGCGTAGCCTTCAAATGACCGCCGGCCAGTACGCGCCCGATCGACAGCATGATCCAGAGCGCCAGGAACAATTCGCTGTATCCGAAGGGCGCCCCCGGAATCTCAAGCTGCGACGCGTAGGCCATCGCAATGCCGCCGGCCAGCAACGGTTCCCGGATCATCGGCGCGCTCCGCCCAGTCCACGGGTTGCGACATCGCCTTCAAGCAGTATCTGAGCCGCCGGTCGGGCGACTCCGCCGAAGGATCTGGCGCCAAGGACCTGATTGTAGAGGTCGCAATACTGATCGATCACCATCGGCAGCGCGAAATGCGTCTTGACGAATTCGATGGACCGATGACCCATGGTCCTTCCGCTGCCGCGGTCGGACAAGATTTCTATTATTCTTGACGCAAGACCATCTGCATCATGGGCTGGGACCAGATATCCATTCCAACCGTCTTCGACCACCTCATTGCAACCAGGCATATTAGAGGCGACGATCGGCAATCCCGCCAGTCCCGCCTCAAGCAGGACACGCGGAACTCCTTCTCGATATTGCGTTGGAAAGGCGAACAGATCGGCCATGCCAAGGAGGGCGGCAACGTCCTGTCGTGGACCCAAGGCGATGACTTGAGGGGAATACCGATCGATGTCCGATTTGGCGACGGCAAACGGACCCTCGGATTCCCATGGGCCGACCAGCACAAAACGCGCATCGGGCCTCTTGGCCAGGACGCGGGGGACAGCCTCAAGCAGTGTCGGGATGCCTTTTTGACGAGTGAGCCGGCCGACAAAAATTACAACTTCAGCGGACTGGAGCCCAAGCTCTTGGCGCAATTTCTCTGGCGACGATGTGAGATGGGTTGCGGCAGCGAATGCATCAACATCGATTCCAGAACTGCGGATCACTCTTCCGCTGCCGCGTCCGATCAGTCGGTAGCGCTCAAAGAAAGCGTGATCGTCCCGATTTTGGAATACTGTCGCAGCCGTCCAGAATGACGAAAGCCACTGCAGTGCGCAAAAGACTGGACGAAGGGCCAGAGCCCTTGGCTCCAGAGATGAAAACGTCCAGCCCAGCCCATTGATTGTACGGACGACCGGAACCGTCCCGCGCACCGCCAGTGGTGTTAATAGATTGGGCTTCGTGTCAAAGCTTTGGACAATATCCGGACGGAGCTCCGAAATCAGTTTTCGAATCGTTTTGATGGCGCCGCTACTGCCGCTGGAAAACCGGTCGAAGCCATAACAACGATGCGTAATGCCATGCCGCGAGAACGCGGACTCATCGCCGGTGGAGACTGCAGTGACCCGAAAGCCCCTTTCGCGCATCGACAGCAGGAACGGAATTCTAAAGGCGTGATCTTCGCCCCCCACACACACGAGATGCGGGTTCATTCCGCGTCTCCTGACCGTGCGCATAACTCCGATCGCGCGCACTGGCCGGCTTTTGGTCCTGCTTTCATTGTCCTTGGTTCCGCTGCCTGGAACTTGTAATGCCAAGCTCCACGGTACGGTCAGGCTTGCCGACTGTCCTCGTCCGTTTGAATGAGCGAGTTCCACTCGTGCGCGCAGGGTCTCCGGTTTGGACCGAAATGATGCGCGTCGTCTCCCGGCAAGCGCCTGAAGGCGCGCTTATGGTGGCCTTCCCTCGCCGGCGGTTTGGCCTGGTTCGTTTACCCACCGGCCATCTCCCCGATGAAGCGACCGGGTCGCAAGACACCGTGACCTGGCTCAACACCAGTACAGAAGTTCGCAGGCAGACACATGTCGCGCAGAAAGCGGTTCCTTTTCCGCCGCCTGTCGACTGCCTTCAGTAAGACGAATTGCCGGATATTAAGATCCGAAGGTTTCGACCCATCGCATGAGAGATGATCGACTCAAGAAAGCATCCCAGAAAAACCGGGTTTCTTCCAAAAAATTTCAGGTTGAACGCCGATGTTTGAGCTCTCAGTAACCACACCAGTAATCAGTGATTGTCAGCGAGTATCGGTTTTGATTTGGTACCGACAACGCCGCTGATTAGGCAAGGCAAGCGTGGTGTTGGGCCTCTTTGGCTTGAGGTTGCCGAGGTGCTCAAGGCCCAGATCAATGTTTCTATCAACGCATTTCCGTATTTGATTTGGCGCTAATGTAGACTCTCGGCTAGGCAGGGGGTGGGGCGCTACCAGTCAGAAGAGAGAACCTTCGCATGGCTACGATGCACTACGCCTACGGCGCCCCTGCCGCAGCTGCTGCAGCCTACGGCTTCAACCTAGTCGATCTCCAGTACGCCTCATCGGTCAACGCCCTGCCGGATGGCTCCAAGGCCTTGATTTGGCTGGATGAAAGCAACGGCGTAACCGCCTCCTTCATAGACAAGGTGACGCCTCTCCTCAACAATCCGAAGGTTTTTGGATTTTATCTGACCGATGAACCTGATCCCACTGGTAAATATCATACCCAGGTCAGCGCTGCGAATCTGAAGGCCGAATCAGACTGGATTCACTCCCATTTCCCGGGGGCCAAGACTTTCATCACTCTGATGGACATGGGGTCATTCACAAATTCCGACTACACCAACACCTATAATCCGGCCAACACCGGCATCGACTACTACGGAATAGATCCCTATCCGGTGCGCTCGACCGTGGTGGACTTCAACTACATCGATCGAGCCGTAGCAGCCGCGCTGAAAGCGGGCATACCATTGAGTGCAATCGTTCCGGTGTATCAGGCGTTCGGCGGCGGTGGCTGGGCGACCAATACGGGCGGTTCGTATGTGATGCCTACGACCGCCCAAGAGCAGACCATGTTGGACCATTGGGCAAAGCTCGTTCCTTCACCTGCCTTTGACATGGTCTACAAATGGTCTTCGCAGAACGGCGAGACATCGCTCGGCAACACGCCGTCAATGCAGGCTTTTTTCCAGGATCACAACAGCCATACCGGGACAACGACCCCGCCGCCAACCACGCCAACCACCCCAACCACTCCTCCCCCTGTCGATCCTACTCCGACCACGGACAAAGTCGTCGGTACCAGCGGCGCCGATGTTCTTCAGGCAGTCGGCGCGCACACGATGACCGGTTATGGCGGCAACGACACATATTATGTTGACAGCGCTAGTGATCGGGTTGTCGAGGCTTCCGGCGGCGGGACAGACAAGGTGCTCACCTCAGTGAGTTATGCGCTTTCCGCCGGCTCATCGATCGAGCATCTCGCCACCACCAATGTGGCCGGCACAGCGGCAATCAACCTGACCGGCAACGAATTCGGCCAGACGCTCGAGGGCAATGCCGGCAACAACATTTTTAAAGGCGGCGGTGGAGCCGACACCATGATTGGCCACGCCGGGAACGACGATTACTGGGTAGACAATGCCGGCGACAAGGTGATCGAGACCGCTGGCCAGGGTCAGGACAGGATATGGACCTCTGTAAGCCATTTTCTCTCGGCCGGCTCGTCGATTGAAGTCCTTGGCACCACGAACGAGTCCGCCACCACGGCAATCAACCTCTCCGGCAACGAGTTCGCCCAGACCATCCAGGGCAATGCCGGCAACAACATCATCAACGGCGGCCGTAGCTCCGACACATTGACCGGCTTTGGCGGCAAGGATGTTTTCGTCTTCAGCTCCTTGCTCGGCGCCAGCAATGTCGACAGGATCACTGACTTCAACCCGTCGCAGGACAAGATCTACCTTGATGATGCTATCTTCAAAGGACTGAAGACTGGAACGCTCGCCAGTGCTGCTTTCCATGGCGGGACGGCAGCACACGACAGTACCGACCATATTGTCTACAACAGCACGACCGGAGCGCTCTATTTCGACAGTGACGGAGCTGGTGGCGCCGCTCAAACGCAATTCGCCACGCTTGCTCCACATCTCGCGATCACGTCAAGTTCATTCGTGGTGGTCTGAGAACGTCAACTGCCCTCGCGCCTGCTTTCGTGATGAACGAAGCAGCGCGAGGGCAATTGCGCGGGGCTTCCTGCCGGGCGTATGGTTCATGAGGAACCCACGCGCCTGAGACGTTGTCTCTATAGGCAGAGGCCACTGCAGGCAGGGGCCTCGGCGCTGACTATGCGCAACCTACAAAGCCGACCATCATCGGCGAAATCCCGAGATGGAACAACCCGTTACAGACTATAGCGCACCGACTACGCCGTTGGGCCTTGCTGTCTGACCATGCCTTCACCTTGCGAGATCGGCGGATCTCGCCGAGCTGGCGTTCCCAACCCTTGGACCTGCTCCGGGGGCGTCAACCGTTTCGCGCGCTCACCAGAAGCAACTGAGCCCCGTTCGCGATCGGTGCACGGCCGATATGTCCGCGTCAGGCCTGCCTCGTCCGGGGCAGTTGAATCCCGATGCAATCGCCCGCAATTCCCCTCTGAGACTGAAGTCACATACGCCCGTCATCTTCCGGGATTAATGGAAGGTATCTGCAGTTTGGGGCGTGACCATGCCTATAGCTAACGATCTGCTCGACGTGGCGCTCCAGTTTGAGTGCCCGGTCTGCAAACATCCAATCATTCGAAATGGCTCATGGTTTAAGTCGATTTCTCGCTTCACCTGTGACGGCTGCGGGGCTGGGCTTCGGCTAGGTTATTTCGACAAACTGGCTCTGTTCGACAGGCATAAGCATTTGGTCCACTCGCGCTGGCGATCAGCGGGATCGATTGAATAGTTGAATCGTCGGATACCGCGATCCGGATCTGAGGCGATGTCTGTCGCCTACACGCACCGGCTGGCCAGAATGGATAGCGATCGGACAGCAGTAGACCAACCCGTCGATTTACTCATCCGGGGCAGGATGGTGTGTCGGCAAGTCCGCCCACGCGCGTAGCGAGAAATGCGATGTCGGATCAACCCGGGCGGCGTCGCTGGCGCATACCCGGTCGAACCGCGGTACCTGCTATCCAGGTTCAAGCGCCCCGCCTCGGGCTTTGGGTGGGTAGAATCCAAAGCGCAATTCACGAGAAGCAAGCAAAACCTCAGACCATTCTCCATGGCCGCCTCTGCCGTGCGGTCCCACGGGGAAACCGACAACGCATTCCCGCACACGTCTCGCGGTAAATTTGGTATGCATATGCGAGGGAGAGGGGGAAACAGATGAAACACGATCCTGGCTTGCCGTCCGGCGCGACGTCGACGCTCCTGTTTCCGAAGACCTGATGCAAAAGCAAAGTAAGATCTCATGTCTTCTTCAGATGTGACCGGCTCATCCAGCCCCGCGGGCTGGGGATTGGCTGCAAAGCTGTTTACAACCCTCGTCCTTCTTGGCGCGATCGCAGTCATGGTCTCCGGGGCGCTCGGCTACTTCCGCGCCCGCGACGCTCTCGAAAAAGCAGTCTTCGACCAACTCACGGCCGCCCGTCAGACCAAGACGCGCCAGGTCGAAACCTACTTCCGCACAATCCAGGCCGAACTGCGCCTGCTTGCCGCCTCCAAAATGGTGGTCGATGCGACACGCGAGTTCCGGACCGCGGTCGACCAACTCGACCGGGCAGGCGCTCCGCCTGAACTGCGGCAGAAGGTCGGCGATTGGTATGCTGAGAGCTTCATCCCCGGCATGACGCGCACCCTTGGCAGGGAACCGGCCCTGTCGGACTACCTGCCGGTCGATGGTGCCCCCTACTATCTGCAGTATCACTACATTGTGGAAAATCCCAACCCCGCGGAGCGGCGCAAGCTTCTCGACGACGCCGGCGACGGAAGCGAATACTCCAGGCTGCACGCCATATATCATCCATTGATGCGCGCTGCGGCTACCACGGTCGGCTTTTTCGATCTCATGATTGCCGATCCCAAATCAGGTCGCCTGATCTATACGGTCGAGAAGGAGGTGGATTTCACCACGTCCCTTCAGTCGGGTCCGTACCGCAGCACCAACGTCGCGGCCGCCGTCGCCCGCTGCTCGCAGATCGCAGGCCCGTCAGCCATCTGCCTGGAGGATTTCGCCTCTTATGCGCCATCAGGCGGCGCACCGGTCGCCTTCATGGCAGCACCGGTGATTGCCCAGGGCGTCGTCATCGGCGTGCTGGTCGCGAAACTGTCGAATGATGAGATCGACAACGTCGTCACCGGTAACCGCCGCTGGCGGCAGGAAGGGTTCGGCGACACGGGTGGGGCCTATCTCGTCGGACCCGATTATCTGGCGCGTTCTGGCCCGCGGGCGTTCTACGAGAACCGGGATAGCTTCTTCGCCGACCTCAAATCCGTCGGCGCCTCGGAAGAGGAGATCGCCGTCATTCAGCGTTACGGGACACCAGTGCTGCATCAGCGCATCGACACCAAGGCCTCCCGTGCCGCGCTCGCCGGTGTCGAGGGCACGGGCGAGATCATCGGATACCGTGGCGTCCCGACGCTCGCTTCATGGGGACCGCTTGCGATTTCCGATGTCAAGTGGGCTCTCGTCGCCAAGATCGACAGCGCCGAGGCCTTCGCACCGATCGCCGAACTCCACCGGGATCTGTTGCTCGTCGGCGGACTGGCGATGCTCGTGGTCGCCGCCATCGCCGCCTGGCTTTCGCGCGCGCTGCTCGGACCGCTCCGCGATCTCACTGCCGGAGTGAAACGCTTCTCCGCTGGCGACTATGCGACCAGCGTGCCGGTCCGCACGCGCGACGAGATTGGCGAGCTCTGCTCGGCGTTCAATGGCATGGTTGAGGATCTGCACCAGAAGAATGTCGTGATCGAGAACAAGAACCGCGAGAACGAGCAGTTGCTGCTCAACGTCCTGCCGGCACCGATCGCCAATCGGCTGCGCGCTGGCGAGGAGAAGATCGCCGACGGCTTCGCCGAGGTCACGGTCGCCTTCGCAGATCTGGTCGGGTTCACGGCACTGACATCGGAAATGCCGCCGCACGATGTCGTGATGTTTCTCAACGGACTCTTCACGCGCTTCGACGTTGCCGCCAATGATCTCGGCATCGAGAAGATCAAGACGGTGGGCGACTCCTATATGGCGGTGTGCGGCCTACCCGTGCCGGTGGCCAACCACGCCGAGCGCATGGTCCGCATGGCCATCCGCATGGTCCACATTACCCGCGAGCACGCGATGGAACACAACGTCTCGATGAAGCTCAGGGTTGGCGTCAACAGCGGTCCAGTGGTCGCCGGCGTCATTGGCAAGAGTAAGTACATCTATGATTTATGGGGCGACACAGTGAACCTGGCGAGCCGCATGGAGTCTGGTGGAGTTCCTGACTCTGTTCAGGTGACGCGCCCCGTCTACGAACAGCTCAAGGACCAATTCGTCTTCGAGCCGCGCGGCGCTATCGAAGTCAAAGGCAAGGGAAAAGTGGACGCCTGGGTGTTGAGATTTTAGTTGCGGGGGCAGCTCCGATGCCGGCCTGCCCTCCACCTGTCCGCCGTCAATGGCTTTCGCCGCAGGCGCGACTGGGCGCCCTGAGGGGACCCGAATGTCCGCTTCGCGCCTCATCGCGGCCGTATAAGCCAGCTTTGCGGCTTCCTGAAAACTGACGGCGTAAGCGGCCGCGCTGGAGGTCGTCGTGCACCAGGAGCACACTATGCGAAAGCGAACCTCGCGATCTGCATTGGTCAGCGTTCGGGCAATCCCGCCAGCCTCAGAGCTTCGGCCACCTGATCTGCCCATTCCGGCATGTGTCTAAAGAAGGGCAGCGACCGATATTGGTCGATCGTGAAGCCCGGCTGGGCAGCCAGGAGCTTCCGAGCGGCCCAGCGGGCGGTCTCCAGGTCTCCGTCCATTGCCGACCAGGCGGCGAGGTATCGATAGGACATGATGATGTCTGGATGAGCGCTGATGACCTCGCGGGCGATCGCGACCGCCTGGGAAAGAGAACCTGTCTTGGCCATGGCGGTGGCCATGCCCAGCCTCATGTTGAATGTGAGCGGATCCATTGGGCTCAGTGTCATCGCCTGCTGGAATCGTTCGAGCGAGCGAGCGACTTCGCCCTTGTAGATCGCGATCCAGCCATGGCGGGCCCATGCCCACGCATTGTTTGGATCAAGCTTGAGAGCCTTCTCGATAAAGGTGGTGGCACGCTCCTGGTCGCCGCACATGCTCAAGGCTGAGCCGGCGGCGGTCAACGCGGTTGGATCATCGCTGATCGAACCCGCAGCCTCAACCGCCGCGCGCGCCTTTTCCAGCTCCCTCTCCGGCTGGTCGGTCCAAAGATACGCGGCCTTCGAGGCGTGGCACCATGCCAAAAGCGCATGCGCGCGACCATAGGCCGGATCGATCGTGATCGCCTTTTGCAGCATCTCTATCGCCTGGTTGTTGGTGTCCTTGCGGCGGCCCCAAAGGTTCGGATAGGCGCGCATGACGAGATCATAGGCCCGCAGGCTGGTCGGCGGCTTGCGCTTGGCCAGCTCGATCTCGGCGCCACGGATGGCCGGATGGATGGCGCCGGCCACCTGCGCCGCGATCCTGTCCTGGAACTCGAAAACGTCCTCGGTCGCACCCTCGTAGCGCTCGGACCACAGTTGCGCCCGCGTCTCGGCATCGACCAGTTGCACGGAAATGCGCAGCCGGTCGCCGCCCCGCCGAACAGTGCCTTCGACCATGTAAGCGACGCCGAGTTCTCTGCCGACCTCGCGCACGTCGACGAAGCGTCCCTTGTAGGTAAAGGCGGATTGACGTGCGATTACGAAAAAGTCCCGGATGCGGGAAAGCGCAGCAGTGATCTCCTCGACAACGCCGTCGGCAAAATACTCGTCGTCCGCTCCACCGAGATTGTCGAAGGGCATCACCGCCACCGACGGCTGGTCATGCGATCTGGCAGACACAATCTGAGACGGCTCAGTGTCGTGCACCGCCGCGGTCTGGCGATTTCCAGCCCGCGATTGTAGCAACACCGCCAGTGACTGCGTCTGTGCCTCGGGTTCTACGCCCAGATGCTTCTTCAGCAGCGCACGGCAGGACGCGAACTGTCGCAAGGCCGCGTTCTCCTGGCCCCTCACAGCGTGGATGCGCATCAGCGCTCGATGCGCTGCCTCCGCGGTCGGATCCGAAGCGAGCAGCCTTTCCGCGAGCCGCTCACAAGCCGCTTCGTCCGCGGATCCGGCTTCGGACTGCGCCAAGCTCAGGTGTTCCACCAACTGCATCGCTTTCTGTCGGTATCTGATCTGATACGGGCTGAACCATTCATCTAGACCGTCCGGAATGGCCTCACCCGACAGGACATCACCACGGTAGAGGTCGGCGGCGACGGCGAGGTCCGCCGTACCGCTTTCGGCGAGCTTCCGCTCAAAGAGCCAAATATCCGCCTCGTCCGGACCGGCCGTCAGCGCCACCGTCTCCTGATCCCCCTCGATATAAATGGCCGCGTCGCCGCCGGCGGGAAACCATCGCCTGATGTCGGCCAGGGCCTGGCGCAGACTGTTGCGCGCCTGCGCGTCGCCTCTTCCTGGCCAAAGCCCTTCGGAAAGTTGCTCGCGATGGCGGCCGCGACGACCCGCCAGGACCAGGGCGGCAAAAAGAAGTGCGGATTTGCGCGTTGCGAAGCGGACGGGCTGGCCCCCTCCGGAAGTCACTTCAAGACCGCCAAGCAACCGGATGCGCACAAGCCCTCTCCAGATTTCGAATACGCTAGCAGCAGAATAACATCTTCGGCAGCCGATTTAACGCGGATTTAACGGCGGCCCGCCGGGCTTTCCTCCGTGGTTCACGCCCGGCTGAACAGCCGCAAAGCGCCAGTGTGACAAGCTTCGATCGCAATCTGAAACGGGAGAGCAAGATGACTCACACGCAAGCTCGCGCCGAGACCCGCACATCGAAACGTCAGCTGCCTGGCGTAACCTCGAAAAGCGTGGCAACGGCGGTCGCCGCCTTCATCGCGTGGCGGCGAACCATTGCAGCGCGCAGGGCGATAAAAGACCTGACCCCTGATCAGTTGAAGGACATCGGCTATTCCGAGTCCCCTGCGCCAAAGTTCTTCGTCAGGGTCGGCCTCATGACGGATCTGATGTCGATGAGATAAAGTCGGCGATGATCCACGGGGCGGCGGCGCGGTGTGGCGGTGGTCGTCATCCCTGGCGACGTGGCGATTCAGAATTACGAGGCGCCTTTTCTCGGCGCCGCCGCTCTCGCAATCCGACAGCCGGTCGTCGTTCCTGCAGCCGATCAACTCGATGCGCTCGCCGATCTGTTCAACCGAGCACCGCCCGGAGCCCTGAGTCGTTCTGGCGGAGACGTTCCTCGATCCATTGCGCCGTGCGGTCGTAGGCGTCCGAAAACAACTCGGAATGCCGACTCCAATCCATGAAAGTGCTCGAAACCTGCGGACAGACCAAGACATCCTCGTCGCCGACGGCAATGTCCTGCGGCCCGTGTGCCAGGATACTCGCGGCAATAACCTGAAGCATGCTCGGAACCTGCGGCAGGCGGGCACGGCCGAAAGGGTTCAGCAGGGCGATCGCCAGTTCCGATCTTCCGGGGATGCGGTCATAGTCGATGTGGTATTTTTGCGGTCCACTGGACCCAAAGCTCACGATGACATTGGGGCCGGTCTTGAGTTCCCTCATCTGTTCCAGCGGCAAATTGTTCATGATGGCGCCGTCCACCAGCATATCGCCGTCAGCCGTAAAGAACGGCGGCAGGACACCCGGGAGCGAGCCGGATGCCCGAACGGCTTGCCAGAGTTTTCCACGACGGTGGACATGGGGCTGACGGCTGCTCAGATTGGTCGAAAGCGCAAAGAACGGAACCCAAAGATCTTCGATCAGAACGTCGCCGTATTCCTCCCGAAGGGCTCGATCGAAGGCTTTGTGATCTAGAAGCGCGAAACGCGGCCAGGTGGGGCGCCGAAACGCCCGACTCTTGACAAATATGTTGTGCGTGCCGCGGTCGATCTGCTCGGCGTCCAACCCTCTTGCGAAGCCGGCCATCATCGCCGCTCCGGAACTCGTCCCGCCGAGATAGTCGAAGCGCCCGCCCGCCTCGACGAAGGCCTTGTAAACGCCCAGATGGGCGCTGCCCAGGGACCCACCCCCCGCCGCCACGAAGCCACGTGCCTTGCAGGAAATAAATCGGACCAGGCGCTGGATATCAGACGCGTCCTCCAGCGCAACATGATGATGCTGGCCGACATGGGGGCGCTCATCGAGCCACGCAGAGGTGCCGGAGACCGCAGCCGAGCGATTGTCGTGAATTAACACAAGCCGACCGGTCGATGGTGGATGGACCGATAGCGCCAATTGCTCGGACGTGTTCAAGCGAGGCGAGGAGGACGCGTTCGCTAGCAGCAGGACGGCATCGGCCTGGCGAATGCAGACTCGTGTCCATTCATTAGGTTCTTCATCCGCGACGTAGACAACGAATTCAGCTTGCGCCTCCAGTTCGTTCAACCAGTTAAGGACCGGCTGGTCGTCGATCGGACGACCTGCGAACTTCGCGTGGACGTCAAGCCGGGAAACGAACTGAGCGCGCGTGACCGCGCCGAACTCTTGCTGTAGGTGCCCGATGAAAACCGGTGAGATGCGACTTCCGCCGGCTGCAATGATGGCAAGCGTTCGGATTTTGGCAGGTTTCTGGAGACGTGACAAAACCGCAGATTGCGTGGCGAACCGGCGCGCCAGAGATATTGTGACCGCCTCTCTCAGGTTCGGCAGAGCCTCGGCCGCCTTCTCGAAATGATTACGACTGATTTCAAGGACGATCGAATCGCGCGCTGCAAGAACAGTGGCCGTACGGGGCAGCCCTGCAAAGAAACCAATTTCGCCGACTAGTTCGCCCTGTGCGATCTCGGCGACCGAGCCAATCCGATCTCCCTTGTGTACCGTAAAGCGACCGGACAGTACGACGAAGAACCTGTCCGATGGATCGCCTTCGCGAACCAGGACCTCACCGCGCCTTAGGACCCGACGGTCGGATTCGGCAGCCAAAGCCTCGAGCGCCAGCAACGACGCACGATCGAACATCAATGTCGCCGACAATAATCTCGCGGCGAGAGAATCGGCGGAGGACATTTTGAGCCATCCGGGGAACGCATTCGCTCCGGTAATTGTATCCCGTACCGCTCGTGTTTGCAGCATCGCCGAACCGCAACGTTGCCGGCTGGAGCCCGTCTATGGATCAAAATTCTGATGTGCCGACCTTATGCGAAGCATTGGTTCACCGTGGCGTCCGCGAGGCGTTCGATCCGCGGCAACTGGTGGGGATTCGCCAGACCATCTCGAAGGCGCGCCGTCGCTGCGGACGCTTCTGACTATCCAAGGCCCGAAGCTGCCGGTCCGCTCTCGGCTCAACTGCAGCATTTTCCACTTTGAGGCGAAATAATTCTCAATTATGGTCCACCAGACTGAAGGCATGGGGGATTGCCGATGGTTTTGTCACGCAGGGGTGTCGTGATCGGTGGCCTGGCGCTGGTCGCGGCCAGTGCAACCGGCACTGTTGTTCAAGCCGCGGCGGCGGCAAAATCCTTTTTCGCCGGTACCGCCAGCGACAACAATTTTGTCTATCGCAAGACCAACTTCGCCAAGATCGACAAGAGATGGCATCGCCAGATCGTCAAGTATTTCAGCACCGAGCCGGTCGGCACGGTCGTGGTCGATACCCGCCACCACTTCCTCTACCTCATCATGGAAAACAAGACCGCCATCCGCTACGGCGTCGGCGTCGGCAAGGAAGGCTTCAAATGGTACGGCCGCGCGACGATCGACCGCCGGGCGCTGTGGCCGCAATGGGTCCCGCCCCCCGAAATGCGTAAGCGCAGGCCGGAGCTACCGCCCATGATCGAAGGCGGCGCGCCCAACAATCCGCTCGGGCCGCGCGCGCTCTATCTTTACCGCGACGGCGCCGACATCGGCTACCGCCTGCATGGCACGCTGGAGCCATGGAGCATCGGCACCGACGCTTCCAGCGGCTGCATCCGCATGTTCCCGGAAGACATCATCGACCTCTACCAGCGGTGCCCGATCGGCACTGCGGTGGAGGTCCTGCCGCACATCGCCGACCAGGCGCCCCCTTCCACCACCGTCGAATGATTGGGCGCATCATGAACCGCATGATTGAAAACACGCGCCGGCTGCTCACCGCCAGCCTGCTGGTGCTGACCGCATCCTGCTCGACCAGCAACACGCTGACCCCGCCCACGCCCGACGTCACCAACGCCGAGATTGCCGGCTTCCAGAACGTGCAGCCGGGCAGCGAGGAGGATTTTATCCTCAATGTCGGCCGGCGCACCTATTTCACGAAAGGTTCGGCCGCGCTCGATTCTGTCGCCAAGACCACCCTCGACACCCAGATCGCCTGGTTGTCAAAGTATCCGCGCTGGCTGCTCAAGCTGCAGGGTTTCGCCGACGATCCCGGCGCAAGCGAAACAGCGCTGTCGCAGCAGCGCGCCGATGCAGTGATGAACTACCTCGCCGCCGGCGGCATAGACCGCAACCGCATGTGGGCCAAGGGCTACGGCAAGGACAGGCTCGTCCGCGACTGCCCCGACAACGCCTGCAGGTCGCAGAACCGCCGCGTTGTGTCCAATCTGCGCGATGAGAGGGACGACTCGTAGGGGGCTGCTGTTTTGCTTGTCACCAAATCAGAGTCTCACAACGCGACGGAATTTACCCGTCTCTGCACTCCTGCTTGTATCATTCGTCGCCGCCCGCATTGGCTTCCGGCATAACTTGCAGCAACGGTTGCGGTGATACTGCGATCTCTCCCGTGAAGGGCCGATCGTGCGCGAGAATTAACAGAACGGATGCCGCCACGCCGGTCGCAAAACTTCCAAGAGCGATCGCCGATGCCATTCGGTTATCACTATGAACGACCGCGATCGCGAGAAGAGCACAGAAGGCTTGCAGGATCAGGCAGGCCCACTTCGTGGGGTTGACTTGTGCCGAGCTGACGAGAATCCGTTGGCGACGCGCCTCGAAGGCGTCTTCAAGCCACCTCGTAATCTCGCGCTGCGCGATCTCCTGGCCGGGATTGCTTGGCGCCAAGGCCAGCGTCGTCCGCAGCGCCTCGTTAAGCGCCGGCGGGATTATGGTGAGGGTCGCCGCGCCCTCGGCCATCAGCGGCCACTCCTGGCTCGTCGTTTCCTCGATATAGCTGCGCACTAGCATCCGTAGGCGCGCCTCGGGCTCCCCGGGAAAGCTGCTCGCCAGAACCACGACCGACCGCAATGCACTGGCCTCGCGATTGACTGCCGCATTGGCGTGATCGTTGTCGCTCCAGACCTGAGCCGCGGTGAACGCCACAAATAGGCCAAAGATGATACCGAGCGGCGGCAACATGCCAGGCGAAAGCGCCTTGAATGACCGCGCCGTGGAGCCCGCCGACAGAGCGGCGATGACTTGGTGCAAGATGAACGCGACGATATAGGTGGCCCCGAACACGACGAGAGCCATCCAGGCGAGTGGAAGAGTATGCAACCAGCCACTCATAGTAGCGCCTGCCCCATCCCCGAGAATTCGTCGTCAGGCGTTTGTAGGGCCGTCGTTCCACTCGTGGCAATGCCACTGTGTTCCATCGTGTCGACAAAACTCTATGCACCGGTGCAATCGGCTGACAACCGGCCTGTTACGCCGCGAAGTCGAACCGGCAATGGTCGTGCCGGCCATCGCAGGCGCAGTAGGTCTCCTCGCAGTCGACCGCCGTCGGATCCGCAAGGCCGAGCAGGAACGAGAAGGCACCGGTGACGAAACCTTCGAACATGTAGCAGACGCGCTGTCCGCGTTGGTGCCCGGCTTCGAGCGCGAAGATCGAATTCCTCAGGCTGATGCTGCCGCGACGCCCGGCGATATCCAGAACATCGATCGAGAACTGGCCCCAGCCGCGTTGCGACAGGCGCTGGAAATAGTGGCGGAAGGTTGCCTCGGGATCGAGGCCTTTGCCGCGCACCTGTGCCTCGCACCATTCGATGGCGGATTTCGCCGTCGCTGCGCGCAGGATGGTGCGATAGGCCTCACGGCCGAGGGCTGCCTCGACCGCGAGATGATTGTCCACCAGGAAATGCCTGGGCAGATAGACCATCGGCAGCCCGTCGGTCCGCCAGATGCCGTTTGCCTCATCGACATCGATCGGAACCGCGGGCTGCATTCTGCTCTGGCCTAGGCCGCTTGCCGCTGCGAAGCGACCGACGCCGACTGGTCCTTGTAGAGCTCGCCATCCTTCATGATGACGATGAGGTTCTTCTCATGCACCATCATGTCGAGGTCTTTTAGAGGGTCGCCATTGACCAGCAGAAGGTCGGCGATGAAGCCTTCCTTGACCATGCCGAGCTCGTCGCCAAGACCCATCACCTGGCCGCCGAGCCGTGTGCCGCACTGCAGCGCTTCGCTGGGGGAATAGCCCAGCAGGTCGACGAAGTGCTTCAGGTCGCGCGCGTTGGTGCCTTGCGGCGTCTGCGCGAAACCATAGTCGCCGCCGATCAGCGCGCGCACGCCGCGCTTACGCAGTTCGGTGTAGACCTTGCGGCTGTCGTCGAGGATGCGCTGCATGCCGAACTTCACCGCCATCTCATGGGTAAAGCCGAAGGGCTCGCCCTCATAGAGCGTGCCGTAGATGATGCCGATGGCCGGGCCGACGAAGATGCGGTCCTTGGCCGATTCGAGTGCGTCGAGCGCTTCCTCGTCAGCGGATTCGCAGTGGTAGATGACGTCGACGCCGCACTTCACCGCGCGCTTCACCGAACCGGCGGCGCGGGCATGGCAGTTGATCTTCTTGCCGAAGTCGCGCGCCACCGACACCGCCGTCATCACCTCGGCCTCGCTCATGACGGTCAGGCCGCCGTGCGCCGCGGGGCTGAGATCGTCGCCTGAGATGTTGATCTTGATGTTGTCGGCGCCTTCGCGGCAGCACAGCCGCACCGCCTTGGTGATCTCCTCGACGCCGTCGGCGATCATGCCGAAGCTCTCGTGATACATATGCTGCTGGCGCTCGTCGCCGAGACCGCCGGTGACGGTGATCTCCGGGCTGCCGGCGCGCATGCGCGGTCCGGGCAGGCGGCCGGCATTGATCTCGTTGCGGATGACGATGTCGAGCCTGAGCTTCGACGTGGCGGCGCTGTAGGCGCTGGTGAAGCCGTGGTCGAGCAAGGTCTTGGCGTTGCGCATGGTGAGCAGCAGATGCTCCTCGGGCGGGATCAGGCCGAGATCGGAATCCTTGATCGCGCCGCCGAAGGAGATGTGAGCATGGCCTTCGACGAGGCCCGGCATCAGCGTCATGCCGCGGCATTCCACGGTCGTTGCGCCCTCGCCCGACATTTGTCCGGGCGTACGCGCAATGGTGACGATGCGGCCATTGTCGACCAGCAGATCGGCCGGAAAGGCATCGGCGCCGGTGCCGTCCCAGATCATGGCATTTCGAAACATCACTCTTGTCATGACATCGTCCTTTCGCGTTTGGCGAGGGTTACTGATTGACGGCTTGCCGGGCGGCGACATCGTCGGCCACGACATTGGACAGGATGCCGACGCCTTCGAGTTCGATCTCGCAGACATCGCCATGCTTCATGAACAGTTGCGGCTTGCGCGCCATGCCGACGCCGGCCGGCGTGCCGGTGACGAGAATGTCGCCGGGCTCGAGTGTGATGGCTTCGCTGATGATCGAGATCAGCGAGGCGACATCGAAGATCATGTCGTTGGTCGAGGCGTTCTGGACGATCTCGCCGTTAAGCCGCGTCTGGATGCGCAGGCCCTTGCCGCCCGGCGGCAATTCGTCCGCCGTCACGAAGATCGGTCCGAACGAGCCGGTGCCGTCAAAGTTCTTGCCGACAGTCCATTGCGGCGACTTGGTCTGGAAGTCGCGGATCGAGGCGTCGTTGAAGATGGAATAGCCGGCGACATGGCTGAGCGCCTGCGCCAGCGGAATGTGGCGGCCGGCCTTGCCGATGACGGCTACCATCTCGCCTTCATAGTCGAGCTGGATCGAGGCTTCCGGGCGGCGGATCGCCGCGCCATGCCCGATCAGGCTGCTCGAAAAGCGGGCAAACAGGGTCGGATAGGCCGGCGGCGTAAAACCGCTTTCGATCGAGTGGTCGACATAGTTGAGGCCGACGCAAATGATCTTGCCGGGCGTCGCGATCGGCGGCAGCCATTCGACCGTCTTCGCATCGATCTTGCGACCGCAGGCCAGTTTCTCACCGGCGGCGTGCAGCGCTTGACCACCTTCGGCGATCAGTTCGTCCAACCATCCCGGAAACATCGCATCGCTGGCGTCGATGCCGCGGAACTCGCCTGTCGGCAAGACGATCGCCAGCCCAGGTCCCCGCGGCGATTTATAGACTGCAAATCGCACTGGCTATGTCCTCGTTGGTGAAGGCTGGACTTTGTTGAGAAATTATATATCTGTCAACAGAGAATATATTATTTTGCATTCTGATTTCGGGCTGGAATAATGTATCAAGGCTCCTCAATGGACGGATTCGGCCGCGGGCAAGCGAATGGCTAGGGAAGGCTCGATCAATCTCACCCAGGGCGCGTATGAAGATCTGCGCGCCGACCTGTTGTCGTGCCGGATCGCGCCGGGCAGCCGGCTCAAGGTCCAGGAACTCTGCGACCGCCTGTCCGTCAGTCTCGGCGCCATCCGCGAGGCGCTGTCGCGGCTGACCTCTGAAGGTCTTGTCGTGGCGGAGCCGCAGCGCGGCTTTCGGGCCGCCCCGATCTCGGCCGAGGACTTGCTCGACCTCACCAAGACCCGCATCCAGATCGAGACGCTGTGCATCCGCCGCGCCATCGAGGTCGGCGACGTCGCCTGGGAATCGCAGCTGGTCGCCGCGCTTCACCGGCTGTCGCGCACGCCCGAACACACGCCGGACGATCCGGTGCATTCGAGCGACGAATGGGCGACCGCGCATGCGGCCTTCCACAAGGCGCTGGTGGCCGGCTGCGACAGCCACTGGCTGCTGCGCCTGCGCGACCAGCTTTACGACCAGAGCGAGCGCTACCGCCGCCGCTCGGTCTCGCTGGCGCCAAAGGCTCGCAACATCATCAAGGAACATCAGGACCTCGCCGCTGCGTTGCTCGACCGCAATGCCGAGAAGGCCGCCGAATTGCTGGCGGCGCATCTGGCTGTCACCACCGACATCCTGCTGGCGGCGGAGGCCTCCGACCTTCCAGCGCCAAAGACGACGGTGCGGGCGTAGCGTTTCATTTCCAAATTCCTCCGGGAAACAAAACGCCGCCCTTCGCAGGGCGGCGTTTTTGCGTCACGAACTACTGGCGCAGATTGGTCCAGATCCGGTCATAGGCGCGGATCGCCTTCTCGTCGCATGACGGCGCGAACGTGATTTTCAGGTCGGCCGGCGGATTGAACTCCGGCGAGCCGCCAATGTCGGGCGCCAGGAACTTGTTCGATCCGGCGATCGCACTCTGGTAGCCGGTGTATTTCTGCTGCAGCGCGATGTTTTCCGGATCCATCAGGAAGTTCAGGAACTTCTTGGCGTTCTCGACATTGGGCGCGCTGGTCGGCACCGCGACATTGTCCATCCAGCCGACGACACCTTCCTTGGGATAGACGTATTTGACCGTCGACTTCTGCTGGCGTGTGGCCAGCGCCTTGCCCGACCATTGCTCATGCATGACCGTTTCGCCGGCAACCTGGCGCTCGACGATGCCGTCGGAATTGTAGACTTTCACGAAGGGTTTCTGCCCCTCGAGCAAGGCGTTGAGCTCCTTGAGATCAGCCGGATTGCTGTTGCACTGGTCCTTGCCGAGATAGACCAGCGCCAGCGACATCACCTCGGTCGGCGAGCCGAACATGCCGACCTTGCCCTTCAGTTCAGCCGGCGGATCGAACAGCGGTTTTAGACTGTCAGTCGGTCCCTTGTAGACGGCGGTGTCGACGGAATAGGAGGTTGTGCCCCACACCCATGGCACAGTGTATTTTGCATCGGGATCCCAGGACCGGTGCTGCCATTCCGGATCGACGTTTTTGAAGTTCGGCATCGCGCCTGCGTCGACTTCCTGGAACAGCTTCTGCTTGACGAAGATCGGCACGAAATCGTTGCTGATGATCATCACGTCATAGCCGGCGGCGCCCGAGCTCAGCTTGGCGAGCGCGGTCTCGTTGGAATCGTAGGTGTCGATGGTGACCTTGATCCCGGTCTCGGCCTCGAATTTCTTGATCATTTCGTCCGACGTGTAGTCGGTCCAGTTGTAGATGTGCAGTTCGCCGGCGTCCGCCAGCGCATGGGTGGTGATCGCGCCGAGCATGGCGGCCGCCAAGGCTAGTCCCGAAAGTCCTTCCTTCCATTTGGTCACGGTCATTCTCCTCTGGTCTGTTTTCTTATTTTCTAGGCAAATCTGTTGCGTCGTCCGACGAGCAGGGCCGCGGCGACGAAGACGATGGAAACGGCAAGCAGGATTGTGGAGATGGCGTTGACCTCCGGCGTCACGCCAAGCCGCATCATGCCGTAGATGTAGACCGGCAGCGTCGTAGAGCCGGCGCTCGACACCATCATCGAGATCAGGAAATCGTCGAGCGAAACGACGAAGGCCATGATGGCGCCGGCGGAGATCGCAGGCAGCAGCAAAGGCAGCGTGACACGGCGAAACAATCGCCACTCATCGGCATAGAGATCGCGCCCCGCTTCCTCCAGCGTACCGCCCATGTCGCGCAGCCGTGCCTGGATCGGTAGCAGCGCGAACGGGATGCAAAAGACGGTGTGGGCGATCATCAGGTTGATCAGCCCATGATGCATGCCGAGACCCGAGAAGAAGATCAGCGTGGTGATCGCCACGACGATCTCCGGCACCACCAGCGGCATCGCGATCAGCGCCGTCGCCGTGCCCCGCCCGAAGCGCAGCCGGCCGCGCTCCAATGCGATCGCGCCCGCCGTGGCGATGGCCGTCGACGCTATGGTGGCGACGATGGCGATGATGACGCTGTTGTAGGCGGCGTCGCGGATCGCGCCATTGTTGGCGACCGCGACAAACCATTTGAAACTGAAGCCGGCCCAGACGGTGACCAGCCGGCTCGAATTGAAGGCATAGATCACCAGGATCAGCAGCGGCGCGTAGAAGAACACGAAGATGAGCGCGGTGTAGGCCGACAGGCCGGGCGTGTGCCGCCAGTCGAAGGGCTTTGCTCCGTTCATCGCGGCTCCTCCTGCGCCCGGCGCGAACGGATGACGAAAACCGTCAGCACGACGACCGTCACCACGGTCGAGAGCGCCGCGCCAAACGGCCAGTTGCGCGATGAGGTGAACTGCATCTGGATCAGGCTGCCGATGAGCAGCTTCTTGCCGCCGCCAAGCAGGTCCGGCGCCAGGAACGAACCGAGCGCTGGCGCGAACACCAGCGAGGCGCCGGCCAGCGCACCGGGCCTTGCCAGGGGCCAGACGATACGGCGGAAGACAGCGGCGCGGCTGGCATAGAGGTCGTGCGCGGCCTCGATCAGCCGGGCATCGATGCGTTCCAGCGTCGAATAGATCGGCAGCACCATGAACGGCAGGAAGGTGTAGACAAGGCCGAGCAGGATCGATCCGTCATTATAGAGCAGCGGCAGCGGATCGGAGATGATGCCGGCATGGCGCAGCGCGCCATTCGCCAGCCCTTCGTCGCGCAGGATCAGGATCCAGCAATAGGTGCGGATCAACGTGTTGATCCAGAACGGCAGCGTGACCGCGAACAGAAGCACCCGCCGGCGCTCAGGCGTCTGGCAGACGATGTACCAGGCGACCGGCAGGCCTAGCACGAGGCAGATGATGGTGGTGGCAATGGCGAGGTAGATCGAGCGCAGGATGATCAGGGCGTAGCTCGGTGAAAACACCAGGCTGTCGTCGAAGTCGCGCTGGTAGAGGAACTGCAGATAGGCGTCGAAGGTCGCCGGCGCGGTCACGCCGCCATAGGGGTTGGCGGTCATGAAGGAATAGCCGACCGCCAAGAACAGCGGCAGCACCATGAAGATGCCGATGACCAGCATGGCCGGCGCAATCAGCAGCCAGGTGCGGTTCGGACCCATCTCAGTTGACCAGTTCGCGTTCGAGGTGCCGTGCCCAGTCGACGACGACCCGGTCGCCGGCCGAAAGTGCTGCACCACCGCGCGAGCGCGAGTGCAGTTTTGCCCCTTCCTCCAGCACGACTTCGTAGAGCGTGTCGGAGCCGAGGAAGGTGATGGCGGAGACCGCGCCCGTGGCGTGCCCCTTGGCGCCGTCCGATGCCGGCGACACCACGATGTGCTCCGGCCGCACGACGATCGTCTTTGCCGGATCGCGGCCAAGTGCTGCGCCTGGCAGCAGATTGGACTCGCCGATGAAGTCGGCAACGAAACGGTCCTGCGGATTGTCGTAGATGTCCCTCGGCGTGCCGACCTGCAGCACGTCGCCGCTGCACATGACAGCGATCCGGTCGGACATGGCCAGCGCCTCCTCCTGGTCGTGCGTGACCAGCACGAAGGTGATGCCGGTCTCGCGTTGCAACCGCTTCAACTCGCTTTGCATCCCCTTGCGCAGTTTGAGGTCGAGCGCCGACAGCGGCTCGTCGAGCAGAAGCACGCTGGGTTTTGGCGCCAGCGCGCGCGCCACCGCGACGCGCTGCTGCTGGCCACCCGATAGCTGTGCGGGCCGACGCGTGGCGAAGCCTTCGAGCCGCACCATCTCCAGCGCTTCCCTGACGCGCTCCTCGATCAGCGCTTTCGGCGCGTTCTGCATCTGCAGCCCGAACGCGACATTCTCGGCGACGCTCATATGCGGAAACAGCGCGTAGCTCTGGAACACGGTGTTGACCGGCCGCTTCTGTGGCGGCAGGGCAGCGACATCGCTGCCGGCAATGCGGATGGCGCCAGCACTTGGCGCCTCGAAGCCGGCGATCAGGCGCAGCAAGGTTGTCTTGCCGCAGCCCGATGGTCCCAGCAGCGTGAAGAACTCATTGTCGTAGATTTCCAAGCTGACTTCGTTCAGCGCGTGGACCGGGGCGGCGTCCCTGGTCACGAAGGATTTTGACACGCTGTGGATGTCGATCATGACCGGCACATTCCTGGACTGCATTTGAGATGGCCAAGAAGGCCATCACGGACACCTAGCACCGCACCTAAAAATTCGCTCCAAAATTATATTTGTCAACGGATAATATATTGTTTTTACGTTTCGACACGCGAATGTGTGGCGGACCCCGTTCTGACCTGTATCGGAGCCCTCGCCTTTCAGAGCACCTTGCCGCTTTCCGGGTCGACCAGGTGCATGTGGCCCATTCCGAGCGACAGCGTCGCCATCTCCCCTGGCTTCGGCGTCGCCGCCGGATCGATGCGTGCCGTCGCCTCCGCGCCGGCCACCAGCACATGCAGCAGCGTCTCCATGCCCATCGGTTCGACCACCTCGACCGGCACCTTGATGTCGACGCTATCGGGCCGCTCGCGCTGCTCGGTGATGTGCTCGGGACGCAGGCCGAATTCGAGCTCGCGTCCGACATGGCCGCCATAGCGCGCACTGCGGGCAGCCGGCACAGCAAGCGCCGTGCCATCGCCGAGCACCACTGCCAGCCTGTCGCCGCGCGCTTCGAGGCGGCACTTGAAGAAATTCATGCCGGGGCTGCCGATGAAGCCGGCGACGAAGCGGCTTGCCGGCTCATGGTACAGGTCGTTTGGCGGGCCGATCTGTTCGATGCGGCCCTTGTTCATCACCACGACGCGATCGGCCAGGGTCATCGCCTCGACCTGGTCGTGGGTGACGTAGACCGTGGTGGTGGCGACCATCTGGTGCAGCTTCTTGATCTCGGCGCGCATCTTGACCCTGAGCTTGGCGTCGAGATTGCTAAGCGGCTCGTCGAACAGGAACACTTTCGGTTGGCGCACCATGGCGCGGCCCATAGCGACGCGCTGGCGCTGGCCGCCCGACAGCTGGTGCGGCTTGCGCTGCAAAAGCTCGCTGAGATCGAGAATGTCGGCGACACGCGCAATGCGTTGCGTCACCTCGGTGTCAGGTACTTTGCGAATGCGCAGGCCGAACGCCATGTTCTGCGCCACCGTCATCTGCGGGTAGAGCGCATAGCTCTGGAATACCATGGCGATGTCGCGATCGCGGGCCGGGACGTTGTTGACGAGCTTGCCGCCGATAAGGATCTCGCCGCCGCTTGGCCGGTCCAACCCCGCCACCATGCGCAGCGTCGTCGACTTGCCGCAGCCGGAGGGTCCGACGAGGACGACGAATTCGCCCTCGGCAATGTCAAGGTCGATATCGTGAACGACCTTCAGGTTCTGATACCTCTTCGAAATCTTGCGCAGTTCGACCTCGGCCATGGAGCTATTCCTTTGCCGTGGGCGCGAACATGTCGAGCGCCAGTGCCGCGGTGCCGATCACGCCCGCGTCGTTGCCGTGCTCGGCCGCCACGATGACCGGCGGCCGGCCGGGCTTGAGCAAGACGAAATCCCGGACATTCTTGGCAATGCGATCGGTGAAGAAGGGACCGGCCAGCGACAGGCCGCCGCCGATGATCGCCGCCTCGATGTTGAGCATGTTCGACATGATGCCGATCATCTGGCCGAGCCAGCGCGCCACCTCGTCGACCACCTGCAGGGCGATCGCGTCACCTTGCTTGGCGAGATCGACGACGGTCTCGGCATCCTTGGCGTCGGTGTCCGGCTTGAGCTGGCGATAGCGATTGACCAGCGCACGTGCGCTGGCGAGGTTCTCGACCATGCCCGGCACCGGGTCGGCAATGTCGGTGCGAGCCGGGTCGAGCGAGATGCAGCCGAACTGCGGCGGCAGGCCGTCCGGGCCGTCAATGACCTTGCGATCGATGACCATGGAGCCGCCAATGCCGGTGCCGAGCGTCAGCAGCGCGAAGCGCGAGAACGGACGCCCGGCGCCATGGCGCATTTCGCCATGGGTGGCGCTGACGGCATCGTTGCGGACAACGGCCGGCACGCCGAAGCGGATGGAAAACAGTTTTGACAGCGATCCCTTGAGCAGCGCGGGGATCGCCGGGCAGCGGCCGTTGAGCATACCAGTCTCGGGGTTGGGCGTGCCCGGCACGCCGATGCCGATGGCGGCAATGTCGGGGAACGCCTGCCGCAGTTCCTCGGTCGCGTTGGTGACCAGATGAACGAAATCGGCGAACTCGATGTCGCGATGCACAGGCACAGCACCGCGTGCCAAGACCTTGCCTGAACCGTCGACGACGCCGAGCTTGACCAGGCTGCCGCCAATGTCGATTCCAACAGCGGTTACCATCACGCCTCCTTGCGGATGCGCACGTTGAGCCGCCGTCCGAGGTTGGGGTAGATCATCTTGTCCGGATCGATGCCGCGCGCGATCGCCAGCTCGCAGCCATACCATTGCAGCGGCATCGGCGCCCAGCTTCCGGCAAGCCATTGCTGCTCCGGCGCGGTCGGCCAGCTGACATCGATGTCGAAGCGCGTCGGATGACCGGAGAGGTTGAGGACGACCGTGCGCGGTCCGAGTTCGGCCAGCGCCTCGCCGAGATTGGCGGCGACCTTGGCTTCGGTCTCGGTCTGCGCGACGGCGATTACCAGGCTCTTGTCCGTCGTGCCGTAGACGTGGCCGTGCAAGGCCTCTTCGGTGTCGAAAGCAGAGGTCGGCACGCCGCTGATCTCGGCGATCTTGAGCGATGCTTCGAGCGCGGTGCCGAGATGCGTCGCCTGACCTGCGACCAGAATGTAATCGGGAACGCCGAAGCGGGCGACCAGGTCTTTTGCGGCAGCAAGACCGGTCTGCGCCGTCTGCTCCAGCTGGGCGAGCAGACCGGATACATCGATCGTCCGGTTGGCAAGCTTCGCCGCAACCGCGAGCACCGAGATGACGGTGGCGGTGTAGCCCATGGTCTTCGGACCAACCGTCTCCGGACCGATCGGCATGACGATCACTTCTGCGCCTGCCTGAGTAATCATGCTGTCGGCCTCGCCGGTGATGACAAGCGTCGGAAAGCCCATCTCCACCGACAGGCGCACAGCTTCGATCGTGGTGATACTCATACCGGACTGCGACGCCGCCAGGACCAGCGTGCGCTGGTTGGAGGCTTTGGGCGGCAGGCGCAGGAAAGCCTCCGGCTCCTTGGCGATCACCGAGGCACCGGTGCCCTCTTCCAGTGCCTCGGCGCCGGCCAGAAGCGCGTTCATCGACGAGCCGGTGCCGAGCAGCACAATCCGCTCCGGCGTCTGGCGCAGGCTGGCGAAACCGTCTAGCTCGGCACCGATCGCGGCGGGAAGCCCGGTGAGGGTCGCGGGCTGCCGGCGGATGTATTTGCCTATCTGCATGTCAGTGTTCCATCATTTCGAAATAGGTGTGCGTGGAAAATCTACTTGCTGTAGCCCTTGCTCAGGCCGCTGATGAATTGCCGCGAGAACAGGGTGAACAGCAGGACCAGAGGCACGGCGCCAAGCGTCAGTGCCGCGAGCAGCGCCGGATAGTCGTTCATGAACTGGCCGACGAATTGCTGCACGCCGAGTGTCACCGTCTGGTTCTGCCGGCTGGGCGCCAGGATCAGCGGAAACCAGAGGTCGTTCCACACCGGCAGCATGGTGAGCGCGGCCACCGCGGCGAGGCCCGGTCGGACCAAAGGCAACACGATCCAGAAAGTGCGCAATTCGCTGGCACCATCCATGCGCGCTGCTTCCTTGAGATCGGTCGGCACGGTACGGAAATAGGTGACCATCAGCGTCACCGCTATCGGGATGCTCATGGCGGTGTAGACGAGGATGAGCGCCACCAGCGTGTCCATCAGCCGCCAGGCCAGCATCATCTGGATCAGCGGGATGGTGCCGAGCCGAATCGGCAGCATGATGCCGAGCACGAACAGGCCGCCAAGCAGCGACGCCAGCCGCACGCGGTATTCGACCAGCGCGAAGGCGGCGAGCGTCGACAGCACCACGGTCAGCCCGATCGTCGTCACCGTGACGATCAGGCTGTTGCGGTAATTGACGATGAAATTGCCGCGCGTGAACACCCGCTTATAGCCTTCAAGGCTGAAGGTCTTGGCCGTCGGCAGATCGAACGGCCCACCAAAAATCGCCGGCGTCGTCTTCAGCGAATTGATAATGACGATCAGCACCGGTCCGATGGCGAGCAGCACAAAAACGATCAGCAGCGCATGCACGATGATGCGCTCGATGGTCCAGGGTTCGCGGTCCTGGCGGCGGCGGGCGGCTGGTATTGTAAGGTCCTGGGCGCTCATCTCAGCTCCTAGACCGAATAGGATTTCAGGCGGCGCTGGATCAGCCAGAAATAGGCTGCGGTCACCAGCAACACCGTGAGGAAGATGACCGTCGCGACCGCGCTACCCAGATCGAGATCGGCAAGCTGTCCGCTGGAGCCGAAGAAGGTGCGGTAGAAATAGGTGCCGAGAATATCGGTGCTGTAGTTCGGCCCGGGCGCCGATCCGTTGAGCGCGAACACCAGGTCGAAGCCGTTGAACGTCCAGATATAGGTGAGGATGGCGATCAGCCCGAATTGCGGCGCGATCAGCGGGAACTTGATCTTCCAGAAAGTCGTCCAGCCGTTGGCGCCGTCGATATTGGCGGCCTCGACCAGCTCGTTGGGTACCGCCAGCAGAGCGCTGTAGAGGAACACCATGGGGATGCCGAAATACTGCCATACCGACATCAGCGAGATGGTGGTGAGCGCGGTCGATTCCGTGCCCAGCAGCGGGAAGCCGACCAGGCCCCAGAGCGGGTTGATGATCAGCCGCCAGACGAAGCCGACGATCACCACCGACAGTGTGGCTGGGATGAACAGCAGCGTGCGGTAGATGCCTTCCGAGCGCGCCAGTTTGCCTGACGTCAGCAACGCCGCCAGCAGCAGCCCCATCGGCACTTCGACGATCAGATGGATGGCGAAATACTGCATGTTGTTGAGAAGCGCATTCCAGAAGCGGGCGCTGATGGTCGGGTGGGTGAACAGGCGCTCGTAATTGGCGAAGCCGACAAAGACGTCACCTGAAGCGCCGCTGGTCTGGAAGAAGCTCATGACGACCGAGGTCGCCAGCGGCAGCACGGCAAAGACCAGATAGACGGCCAGCGCCGGCAGCACGAACAGCAGCAGGTTTCGATAAGCGGCAGCGGGAGATATCAACGGAAAAACCTCATCTTCACGCCGGCACGAATGCGCCGGCATGCCGTCAGGCTTGCGCATGCCCTGCCTCGTGGCAAGGCATGCGCCAGGGAGTGCCGGATTACTTCTTCTGCGGTCCGTACCAGGAGGCGAGGCCGGCCTGGAGTTCGGTCGCAACCTGTTGTGGTGTGACGTCCGACTTGGTGAACATCACCTGCAGCAGGCGCCAGGTCTCGTCGTCGAGCGGCGGCGTGCCGGCGCTCAGCCGATCCAGCGCCAGACGCGGCGTCAGCTCGGCGCCCTTCTTCAGGTCGGCGAAGTCCTGCGCCAGCTTGTTCTTGTAGGTCACCGGCTTCGAGCTCATGGCGAAGAAGCCGGGCGCGGCGTTGACATAGAGCTCCTGGAACTCAGGCCCGGCGACCCAGTCGAGGAAGGTTTTTGCGGCGTCCTTGTGCGCGCTCTTGGCGTTGATGCCGATCCCCATGTCGGGCATTTCCTGGAGATAGCGCTGGTCGCCCGCCTTCGGCACCGGCGGACCGAACACGCCGACATTGAGGCCGGTCGAGGTCGCCTGGTTGATGTCCCATGAACCGTCGGGAAGGATGGCCGCTTTGCCCAGCGTGAACAGCTGCGTCATATCGGCATAGTTCAGGCTCTCCTGGCCGGAGGGCAGGAACGCCTTCCAGGCCTCGAAGGCGGCTATCGCGTCGACGAATTCCGGATCGGTCAGCTTCTTCTTGCCGTCGATCAGGCCGAGCCGGCCCTCCTCGCCTTTCCAGTAGGCCGGGCCGATCGAGTAGAGGCCGTTATAGGCGAGCTGCCAGGATTCGGCCGAACCATAGGCCAGCGGCGTGTAGCGGCCGTCCTTCTTGATTGCCGTGAGCACGTCGATGAACTCGGCGCTGGTGGTCGGCACCTTGAGGCCCAGCTCCTTGAAGATGTCGGCGTTGTAGTAGAAGCCGGCGAGCACGGCGGCGACCGGCAGGCAGTAGGTCTTGTCGTCGGCGCCGGTCCACGCCGCACGCGAGGTCTTGTCGAAATTCTCCAGGCCCGGCAGGCCTTCCAGCGATTCGAAATAGCCGCGCTTGATCCATTCGCGGTTCACATCGAACGGGCGGCAGGTGATCAGGTCGCCACCGGCGCCGCCTTCGATCTGCGACTGGATAGCGGCGTTGTATTCATTGGTGTTGATCGGCGCGAACTCGACCTTGATGTCGGGGTGCTTGGCCTCGAAGGCAGGCAAGATGGTGTCCTGCCACACCGCAATGTCCTCAGTGCGCCAGCTGTTCAAGGTGATGGTCACCGGGTCGGCAAAGGCGGCGCCGACACCGCCTGAAAACATCACGCCAAGCGTCGCCGCCAGCGGGATCGATACACGTATGGAACGCATTGTCCTGCTCTCCCTCAAGATGGTGCCTCGTGTGGATTCACGATTTTGCACTGTTGCCTCTGACCATACCTACTGATACATCTTGTGACAAGTGGTATTGTGTTGTCTTTTCTCGTCAAGGGGTCGCTGTCGGGCTGAGGGGGCATCGGATTGACGGCAAGAAATCTGGGAGGACTTGTATGATTGGAGTTGGAATTCTGGGCTCGGGCTTCATTGCCGAGACCTATGCGGACTCGCTGCTCGACGTGCGCAACGCCGAGCTGGTGGCCTGCTCGTCACGCAGTTTCGAGCGCGCCACGGCCTTCGCCAAGAAATGGGGTCCCAAGGTCACCGCTCATAGGGATATCGACGCGCTGTGCGCCGATCCGAAGATCGAGCTGGTGGTGATTGCGCTGCCCAACGAAATCCATCTCGAAGCCGTCAGAACGGCGGCAAAACACAGCAAGGCGGTCATCTGCACCAAGCCGCTGGCGCGCACCGGCAAGGAAGCGCAGGAAATCCTCGACATCGTCGAGCGCGCCGGCATCTGGCACGGCTATGCCGAATGCGCGGTGTTTTCCCCCAACATCGCCAAGGCCCATCAGATGATTCAGGCCGGCGGCATCGGTAATCTCTTGACCATGCGCGCCCGCGAAGCACATTCCGGCCCGCACGCGCCGCATTTCTGGAATGCCGAGCTCGCCGGCGGCGGCGCTTTGCTCGACATGGGCTGCCACACCGTCGAAAGCGCCCGCCATTTCTTCGGCAAGGACAATGAGATCACCGAGGTGATGGCGTGGGGCGCTACACTGGTCCACGGTGATAAGACAACCGGGGAAGATACGGCGATCGCGCTTTTGAAATTCGCCGGTGGCCAGCTCGCCACCATCGAATCGTCTTGGATCGAGAAAGGCGGCATGCAGCTTCGCCACGAACTGGTCGGCTCCGCCGGCCGCATCGTCACCGACACGTCGGTCGGTCCGGTGTGGGGCTTCATCGAGAAGCCGGTGGGCTATCTCGTCGAGAAGGCCGATGCCGAGACAGGGTGGGTCTATCCGGTGCCCGAGGAGACCCGCGCCTATGGTTTCTCGCAACAGATGCGCCATTTCGTCGACCATTTCGCGGCGGGAACGACGCCGCTGGAAACCTTCGAGGACGGCGTTATCGTCAACCACATAATTGACGCCTGCTACCGTTCGATGCGAACGGGCGTATGGGAAAAGATCAAGGGGTGACCATTATGGAGGGCTCGCCACTGCAATCGGACGGACCCGAACCACTCTGGCGGCAGGCGGCCGACGCGATCTTGCAGGAGATCGCCAGCGGCAAGCTTGCGTCTGGCGCGCGCCTGCCGGCCGAGCGCGACCTGTTCACGCGCATGTCGATATCGAGGGTGACCTTGCGCCGAGCCTTGCAGAGCCTCGTCGAGGAAGGCGTGCTGACGCCCTCGCACGGGCGCGGCTGGTATGTCTCGGCCAAGGTGCCGAAGGAATTTCCCAACACGCTGGAATCCTTCAGCGAGACCGCCAAACGCCTCGGCCTGACGCCCTCCTCCGACGTGTTGCGCGCCGAGCATGCGCCGGCCTCGCTGGACGAGGCCGAGGAGCTGTCGATCGCGCCGGGTGCTGCCCTTTTCCACCTCGAGCGCATCCGCCGCCTCGACCAGGTCCCGGTCGCTGTCGACACCTCGTTCTTTGCCGCGAACCTCGTTCCCGATCTCAGCCGCATCGACTTTAGCAACGCGTCGCTGTTCGGCCTGCTGATCGATGCCGGCGTCGACCTGGCGCGCGCCGAAACCACGATCGAGGCGCATGATGCCGATCCTGTTCTGGCGCGGCATCTCGACATCGACGTCGGCAAATCCACCTTGGTGATGCGCCAGCTCATCGTCGACGCCGCCGGCCGGCCGCTACTGTCCTCGACCATCCGCTACGCCGGCGACCGCTACCGCTTGCGCACCTCATTTTCACGCACAGGGCGGGCCCCGGGCCGCAATCCCTGAAACAGTGGCGCGTCTCGTTGCCTGGGCTTCCTATTGCCGACGCAACGACACGGACGGTGGCAACCGTCGCCATGCTGCGGCACAGCGCTGCCTGGTCCCAGGCGCGGACCTCTATCAAAGCCTGCACATCCCCGTTCACAGCGAAACCGGTGAAGAAGACCGGAAGCGGCGCCGCCGTTGGCCTTGGCATTGTGCTTGACTATGCTGGCCGCGCCATCCGCCGGACGCGAACGGACCAGAGCAGTTCCGCGAAAAGTGTGAAACGATTTTCCCGGGAAAAGCGCGTGGGGCTTTCCCATCGCAATTGTCTCAAAGTCAAAGAGATGGAGCGGTTCAACGTGTCGGTGAACGATTGACAGCTCTAGGCCTTTTGTCCGGGTTGGCATGGCTGGACACGGGCGGCTAAGGCTGGAAATGTGATTGCGTCTTCGCTGCCGGGGGGCTGGCCGGAGGACGAGGAGGATGGCGCTGAATTTCGAATATATTGCCGGCCATCCGGCGCTGCATCGTTGTGTCCAGGCGCAGTCGAAGGCGCTGCTGCACATCTATGAAACGAGCCCGCGCCTGGCCGCCGTATTCGCCACGCAACAGCGTTGGCTGTTGGCTCACACCGGCCTTGCCCTGCATTTCGCCCGCGACCCGCGCGATCCCCGCACGGAACTTACCCTTGCCCGCTTCATCGATGCCGTGCTCCGCTATTCCGTCGCCAGCCGCAACACGGCCGAGGCCTTCATCAAGGAGATGCTGCACTATCACATCATCGAATACCTGCCGCACACCGGTGACGGACGCGCTCACCCGTTTCAGGTGACGCCAGCGACGCTGAAGGAATTCGATGGCTGGGTGTTTGCGCATCTGCGCACACTCGACGGCCTCGACGGCGGCAACCGCCTCACCGTGTTTCTCGAGCAGCCCGGCATGATTGCCAGGCTGCAGCCGCTGGTGGCGGAAGGCCTGCTCTCATCCAGCCCGGTGCGCGAGCCCAAGCAGACCTTCTCGCTGTTCATCTGGCTCAACAATGGCGGCATCGTCATGGATTGGCTGATGTCCGGCATCGACCCTGACAATGCCGGCGTCGACCAGATCCCGACCAGCGTGGTTTCGGTCGGCGAATTCGCCAGTTGGTTGAAACTCTCGCGCACCCATCTGGCGCGCAAGTTGCGCGACGCCGAAAAGCTCGGCAGCGTCGGCTGGATGGGCCGGCGCGGCCATTCGGTGATGTGGGTCTCGAACAGCTTCTACCAGGAATACATGACCGTCCAGGCCGCCAAACTTGCGGTCATCGATGCCGCTTTCGAGGCCTGTCGCCCGATGCAAAAGGCTGGCTGAACCTCCACGCTCACAGCTCTTCGGACAGATAATCATACCACTTGCCAAGACCTGGCAGCCGAACAGCTTCTACCAGGAATATATGAGCGCGCAGGCCGTCAAGCTCGCCATCAGCGATGCCGCCTTCGCGGCATCGCTTCCATCATCCGCAAGCGGAACGATCCGGGCCGACCTGTTGATCCTTCCCGACTGAATCGGGATGGATCAACGGGTCAGGGAAGCCGGCGCACCGCATCAATCGATGTCGAACGACACGCCCTGTGCCAGCGGCAGCGCGTTGGAATAGTTCACCGTGTTGGTGGCGCGGCGCATATAGGCCTTCCAGGCGTCCGAACCGCTCTCGCGACCGCCGCCGGTCTCCTTCTCGCCACCGAAGGCGCCGCCGATCTCGGCGCCCGATGTCCCGATGTTGACGTTGGCGATACCGCAATCCGAACCGTCGACGCCGAGGAAGCGCTCGGATTCCTGCAGGTCGCGGGTGAAGATCGACGACGACAGACCGGCGCCGACCGCATTGTGCTCGTCGAGCACGGCGTCGAAATCGGAGTATTTCATCACATAGAGGATCGGCGCGAAGGTCTCTTCGGTGACCGGAGACACCTGCTTCGGCATTTCGACCAGCGCCGGATGCACGTAGTAGGCGTCGGGATGGCCGTTCTCGACCCGCGTGCCGCCGGTCACCTTGCCGCCGTGAGCGGTGGCTTCCTTGAGCGCTTTCTGCATGGCGTCGAAAGCCGCCTTATCGATCAGCGGACCGACCAGCGAGGAGGTCTCCAGCGGGTTGCCGACGGACACACTCTCATAGGCCTTCTTCAGCCGCGGCAGCAGCGCGTCATAGACGCTGTCATGCACGAAGAGACGCCTGAGCGTCGTGCAGCGCTGGCCGGCGGTGCCCATGGCGCCGAAGGCGATGGCGCGCAGCGCCATGTCGAGATCGGCGGTTGGGCAGACGATGCCGGCATTGTTGCCGCCGAGTTCCAGCACGGCGCGCGCAAAGCGCTTGGCCAGCCTTGGGCCGACATCTCGGCCCATGCGCGTCGAGCCGGTGGCCGAAACCAGCGGCACCTTGGGATGATCGACGAGGATCTCGCCGACGGCGCGGTCGCCGATCAGCACCGGCGCCAAGCCCTGCGGCGCGTCAGCGCCGAAGCGCTTGACCGCGCGCGCAAAAATCGCCTCGCAGGCGAGCGCTGTCAGCGGCGTCTTTTCCGACGGCTTCCACACCACCGCATCGCCGCAGACCAGCGCAAGTGCTGCATTCCACGACCACACCGCGACCGGGAAGTTGAAGGCCGAAATGACGCCGACAACACCGAGCGGATGCCAAGTCTCCATCATGCGGTGTCCCGGACGCTCCGTGGCGATGGTCAGGCCGTAGAGCTGGCGGGACAGGCCGACGGCGAAATCGCAGATGTCGATCATTTCCTGGACTTCGCCGAGGCCTTCGGACGGAATCTTGCCGACCTCGATCGACACCAGCCGGCCAAGCTCAGCCTTGTGCGCGCGCAATTCCTCGCCGAGCAGCCGCACCAGTTCGCCGCGCCGGGGGCCCGGCACCATCCGCCAGGCCTGGAACGCCTTGTGGGCGGCATCGATGACCTTGGCCGCCTCAGCCGGTGAAATCGTCTTAAGCGCCGCGATCTGCTCGCCCGTCACCGGGCTGCGCACGATGAGGTCGCCGCCGCTAAGCGCGCCCTTGGCCACGCCCAGTTTCGCCAGAAGTTCAGCCGTTTCCTTCGCTATCGTCATTTTTATCCCTTTCAGATCCGCTCGCCATCAGGTGGCGGCGGTCGAGCCTTCGCGCCACGTCGCCTGCGTGCCGCAGGCACGTCGGGCGCTGTCATGGCGTGGCATTACTCGTTTCAGGGGAAAATCGCCACCCCGGCATGGTCCAAGCCGGGATTGCACGATTGAGCCAGCAGTCTTCAGTGCGCTGTCTTCGCGGGGGCCTTCACGGCGCCGTCTTTCATCAACCGGTCGATGTGCATGCGGATATGGGCGGCTTCCGCCGCCGTATTGGCCAAAGCAATCGCACGGTCGAAGGCGACGCGCGCCTCCTCGCCGCGGTCGAGCTGCATCAGCAAGCCGCCCTTGAGGCCGAAGAAGTGGAAATAGCCGGACAGCCGCTCGCCGAGCGGCTCGATCATGGCAAGGGCAGCTTCCGGGCCGCGCACCTTGGCGACCGCAACCGCGCGGTTCAGCGTCACCACCGGCGATGGCTGCATCCTTTCTAGCAGGCTGTAGAGCAGGTCGATCTCGGTCCAGTCGGTCTCTTCGGACGTTGCCGCCCGCGCATGCAGTGCCGCGATCGCCGCCTGCACCTGATAAGGCCCGGGCTTCTGGTGGCGCAGCGCCTTGTCGACCAGCGCCAGCCCCTCGTCGATCATCTTGCGGCTCCACAGCGAGCGGTCCTGGTCGTCTAGCAGCACGATCTCGCCATTCTCATCGAAACGGGCCGGCGCACGCGCATGCTGGAGTAGAAGCAGCGCCGTCAGCCCCATGATCTCCGGTTCGGTCTGGAACAGCCTGAGCAACAGCCGCGCCAGCCGGATCGCCTCCTCGCAGAGCGGCGCGCGCGCCGGCGCTTCGCCGCTGTTGGTCGAATAGCCCTCGTTGAAGATCAGATAGACCATGGCCGCAACGGCTGCGAGCCGCTCTGAGCGCTCGACCGCGCCCGGCGTCTCGAACGGCACGCCGGCGTCGGCAATGCGCGCCTTGGCCCGGGTGATGCGCTGCTCCATGGCGCTTTCGCCAACCAGGAAGGCGCGCGCGATCTGCTTGACGGTTAGCCCGGAGACGATGCGCAGCGCCACCGCAATCTGCTGCGTCGCCGGCAGGTCCGGATGGCAGCAGATGAACAAGAGCCGCAATATGTCGTCGCGGTAATGCGCGCCGTCCAGCCGCTCGGCAATATCGCTCTCGGCATCTTCCAGGTCCGAGATCTGGTCTTCTTCCGGCATCGGCGCCTGCTTGGCGCGCTTGCGCACCGCATCGATACCGGTGTTGCGGCCGACAAAGATCAGCCAGGCCGTCGGATCGCGCGGCGGCCCGTTCTGCGGCCAGTTCTTGAGTGCCCTGAGACACGCGTCCTGGAAAGCCTCCTCCGCCGTATCGAGATCGCGGAAATAGCGCAGCAGCGCACCCATCGCCTGCGGGCGGGCGGCTGAGATCGCGGAGCTGATCCAGGAAAGGTCGGTCATTTCAAAACTCGGGTTGGGTCGAACACGGAAACCGGCCGGATCTCATAGGATCCGCCGCTCGGATTGACCTCGGACAGCTCGCGCGCAAAGTCGACGGCCTCGTCAAGATCGGCGCATTCCAGCGTGTAGAAGCCGAGGAACTGTTCCTTGGTCTCGGCAAACGGCCCGTCGATGACCACCGATTCGCCCTTGACCTGGCGCAGCGTTGTTGCGGCGGTGGTGGGCAGAAGCCGTGCCACCGGGCCAAGCCGGCCGGCCTTGGCGTATTTTTCCTGTACAGTCAGGAGTTTCGCCATCACCTCGTCATCCTGTGCCTTGCTCCAGGAGGAGACGACATCTTCGGAGGCATAACAGAGGATAGCGTAGAGCATGGGACGTCCTTTTCTCTCATCAAAGGACGAAACAGTAGGGCCTATGCCGACATGGCGTCGACAAAAAAGTTAGGGCAATTTTTCAGCCTTCGCCTGCCTTCAGCCATCGCAGCACCAGCGCCTCCTCGTCGTCGAGACCGTCTATGGATCGTTTGCGTTTGTTGGCTTCGGTCATTTCGCTAAGCAGCCGCCCTTCCACCCAGGCTTTGAAGACTTGCGGATGAATGTAGCATTTGCGGCAGACGGCGCGCGTGTTGCCCAATCGCTCGGCCACCTTGTCGATGACGGTATTCATCACCCGCTTCACCCCGGCCTGGCTTTCGGGAAGTTCCGTCTGCGCAAACAGCGACGCGGCATGAATGGTACCGCCCCAGGTGCGGAAATGCTTGGAGCTGAAATCAGCGCCGACAGCGTCGCGGATGTAGCGGTTGACATCGTCGGAGCGTACAGGATGCCTCGCCCCGTCCTCGTCCAGATACTGGAACAGCTTTTGGCCCGGTATATCCTGCGCGCCACGCACGATCCGAGCGATGCGGCGGTCGACCAGCTTCAACTTCCATTCCTTGCCCGATTTGCCCTTGAAGGCAAAGCGCAGGCTCGATCCCTGGATATCGACATGGCGGTCCCGCAGGGTCGTCAGTCCAAAACTCTTGTTGTCGCGGGCATAGGCTGCATTGCCGACACGGATCATCGTGTTGTCGAGTAGCCAGACGACTGCCGCCACGACGCGCTCTGCCGGCAGGCCCTGGCGGCGCAGATCGGCATCGATGCGGCGGCGCAGCTCCGGCAGGCTTTCGGCAAAAGCGACAAGGCTCGAATATTTGGCGCCGTCACGCTCCGCGGCCCACAGCGGATGGTAGCGGTATTGCTTGCGCCCGCGCTGGTCGCGGCCGGTCGCCTGGATATGGCCGGCGGGATCGGGCGAGATCCACACATCCGTCCAGGCTGGCGGAATGGCCAGCGCCTTGATGCGGGCGATGGCCCCCGCGCTCACGGCCTGCCCCTTCACGCCTTTGTACGAAAATCCCTCGCCCGCCTTCAGGCGGCGAATGCCCGGCTCACTGTCGCTGACATAGGTAAGCGAGGCCTGATCGGCAGAGGCCTGCGCGCCATTCCTCGGCGTGTCATCGTCGCCCTGTCCGGCAACAGATCGGCCCGGTGGCGCCCCGGATTTGTCCAGCATGCCCGCTCCACGAGATTTTCTCGTAGATAAGCGCCGGACAAGCCACTGGTTCCGCCGTCAGACCTTTTCCAGCGCAACCGGAATGACGTCGACGGCCTGGTCGCCGACCTGTCCGCCGGTGGTTTTCAGCACGCCGACGATCGGCGCCACGTCGGAATAGTCGCGGCCGTAGCCGACGGTGATGTGGTCGTTGCTGGCCCGCATGCCATTGGTCGGGTCGAACTCCTGCCAGCCGGCATCGCGCCCGCACCACACCTTGACCCAAGCATGCATGGCGTCGGCGCCTTCGAGCCGCGGCTTGCCCTTCGGCGGAATGGTGCGCAGGAAGCCGCTGACATAGCCGGCCGGAATGCCCAACCCGCGCAAGCCGGCGATCATGATGTGGGAGAAATCCTGGCAGACGCCACGCTTCAAACGGAAGGCGTCGCTGGCCCTGGTATGAACGGTGGTCGCTTCCCCATCATAGGTGAAGTCGCGGTGGATGCGGTTGCACAGATCGATGGCCGTGCCGACCGTCGAGCCGCTGGCGCTGCCGCGTGCATAGGCGGTGATCGCCGCATCGATGCCGGCATGATCGCTGGCCGTGAGAAAGTGATGCGGTGCGTCGGGCGCCAGTGACCGCACCGCGCCGAGTTCTTCCCTCAGGCGCTGCAAGTCGGGCGACACGTCGAGCCCAGGCTCCGGCCGCGACACCGACACGCGCGCGCTCATTCTGATATCGAGCCCGTCATGGACATCGCGAAAGGCGATCGCGGTAACATTGTTACCGAAGAAATCGGTAAAATCGGTGCGCTCCGACGGGGTCGGCACAAACGAAAGCGAGGCTGCGACCACACGCTGCATGCCGGCAATGGTCTGCGGCAAAACACGCACCTGATGCCGGCTGCCACCGGCCGCGGCGTCATAATCGTAGCTGAGATGAAGCCTGATATCGTACAGCATGTTAACCGAAGTACGCTTTGGCGAGGCTGTTGTAGAGGTTGCCGATCTCGGTGGCGAGATCGTCCAGCACCTCCGCCGACATCTCCGATGGTTCCATGACGGCAATTGCCGTGTTGAGCTGCAGGATTTCCTTGGCCGCCACCGACATGTGCCCCTCCGGGCCAACCGACGGCAACAGGCCGATCTCGGCCTTCAGCCTCTCGAGCTGGAACAGGATCGAGCGCGGGTTGAGCGGGTCGAGCGCCAAAAGGTCGATCACCGTGCGCCGCCCGGCCCGCACCGGATACTGCCGGCGATGGGTCATGACGCTGTCGCCGATCTCCAGCATCATGTCGAGCGAGCCGTCCGGCGCGCCGGAGCGGGTGAGACGGGCAAGTGTGCGGGCAATCTGGATGCCGCGCTCGATGCGCCGGCCTATCTCGAGGAAACGCCAGCCGGTGAAACGGTACATGTTCTCATGCAGCAGGCCGGAAAAGCCGGCGAGCTTGCGCAGCATCACCGTCATCGCCCGTGTCGCATCATCGCCCGGCGCCACCGTCGTTGCGAATTGGTGGATTGTCTTCGACAGGTCCTTGAGCGCCAGCCAGCCGTCGGGCGAAAAGCGGTCTCTGATCTGTCCGGCGCTGTAGACGGCGCTGTCGAGCGTGCCGATCAATCCGGGTGGAATGGCCGATTCGAGATCAATGCCGAACGGTTCTACATAATCCCTGACATCGACGAGCAGCGGCATGTCCGGATCGGACGTCTCGGCCAGCCGCACATGATAGGCGCGCAGAATGCGCACCGTGTCTTCAGAGCGCTCGATATAGCGGCCGAGCCAGGTCAGGTTTTCCGCAGCCCGGCTGGGCAGGCTGCCCGGCATGGTGCGGGCAAAACTGTCATGCTCCTGCGGCAGCAGCGTTTCGCGTTCCACCGGCCGGTCGCTGACCACCCAGACGTCGGCCGCCTGGCCGCCGCGCTGCATGGCAATGGCCGTTGGGTCGAGCGACAGGCCGACGCGGGCGAAACCACCCGGCATCACCGTCCAGCCCTCCGGCGTGCGCGCCAGATAGACGCGCAGGCTCGCCGGCCGTGGTTCCAGCCAGCCGCCGACATAGACCGGCGTCGTCGACAGCGTCACCGCTTCCTGGCCGACGAAGCCGCCGCCGTCGCTCTCGATGCGCGCAATCAGTGCGGTGCGTTCTTCCGGCGTCAGCGCCGAACCGAGCCTGGTCTGGTCGTCGTCTTCGAAGGCAAGCCGCGTCGACAGTGCCGGGCCGACCACCATGCGGTCGAGATTGGCAAGCACATGCCGGCGTTCGCTGTCTTGCCCGCACCACCAGGTGGCGACGCTGGGCAAGAGAAGCTCCTCGCCGCGCAATGCGCGCGAAATCTTGGGCAGGAAGGCGAGCAGCGCCCGGGTTTCCATCAGACCCGAACCCAGCGCATTGACCGTCGAAACAGCGCCGCGGCGGATCGCCTCGACCAGTCCTGGCGTGCCGATCTGCGAGTCTGGTCTGAGTTCCAGCGGATCGGCGAAGGCGGCATCGAGCCGCCGCCACAGCACGCTGATCGGCATCAGACCGGAAACCGTGCGCACCATCAGCTTGCCGCCGGAGACGGTCAGGTCCTCGCCCTCGAGCAGCATGATGCCGAGATAGCGGGCGATATAGGCATGCTCGTAATAGGTCTCGTTGAGCGGCCCCGGCGTCAGGATGGCGACGCGGCCGTCATTCTCCTTGGCCATGCCGATCAGCGCATCGCGAAAGCGGCGGAAGAAGCCGGCCAGGCGATGCACATGCATCTCGCCATAGATGTCGGACAGCGCGCGCGTGGTGGCGACGCGGTTTTCCAGCGCAAAGCCGGCGCCCGACGGCGCCTGCGTTCGGTCGCCCAGCACCCACCAGCTTCCGTCCGGACCACGGCCGAGCTCGAAGGCGCAAAAATGCAGGAAATGACCGCTGGCCGGCATTGTGCCGGCGACCGGCCGCAAATATTCAGGGCTCGCCGCAATCAATCCCGCCGGCAGGATGCCCTTCTCGATCAGCCGGTTCGGCCCATAGATATCAGCGACTATCTCCTCGAACAGGTCGGCCCGCTGCACGAGGCCGGCACTGATTTCGGCCCATTCCTTGTCCTCGATCAGAAGCGGGATATGCGCCAGCGGCCATTCCCGCTCATTGGCGCCGGCCTTGTCGTAGACGCGGTAATAGACGCCGGCGTCGCGCAGATACTGGTCGGCGCGGGCGAAGCGCTGGCCGAGCTTTTCGGGGCCTAGTTCCTCCAGCGCCTCGATGAAAGGGGCCCAGGCCGGACGCGGATTGCCTGAGGCATCGACCATCTCGTCGACGACGCCGTCAATCGGCTGGTAGTGCTCCAGCAGACTGTGCCTCAGCGGCTTGCCGCGTATCTTTTTCTGATTCCCCTTTGCCATTGCTGATCAGAGTCTGGGTGGCCGCCTGAGGTCAAGGGTCATCGGGAAGTCTTCAGAGGGTTCTTCGTTGCGCAGCACATAGGCCGACGGCGTGTGGCCGCGCGGCTCGAAGCGGGCAAGACGCCGCGCCTCGGCCTCATTGCCGTTGACCGGGAAGGTGTCGTAGCTGCGCCCGCCGGGATGCGCGACATGGTAGACGCAGCCGCCGACCGCCCGTCCCGACCAGCGGTCGTAGATGTCGAAGACCAGCGGCGTGTTGACCGGCAGCGCCGGATGCAGGCCCGACGCCGGCTGCCACGCCTTGAAGCGAACACCCGCCACCGCGACCTCGCGGTTGTCGGTCACCTTCATCGGCACGACGCGGCCGTTGCAGACAATCGCGTGGCGTTCCGGGTTGAGGCCTTCGGTCCTGACCTGCAGCCGTTCGACCGAGGAATCGACGAAGCGCACGGTGCCGCCTATGGCGCCTTGCTCGCCCATGACATGCCACGGCTCCAGTGCCTGCCGCAGTTCCAGCTTGATGCCGGCATGCTGGACCTCGCCGCAGAACGGAAAGCGGAATTCGAGCTGGGCGTCGAACCATTCGGGACGGAACTCGAAGCCGTTGAGCTTGAGGTCGTCGAGCACGTCGAGGAAATCCGCCCAGACATAATGCGGCAGCATGAAACGATCATGCAGCGAGGTACCCCAGCGCACGAAGCGGCCGTCGAGCGGGTTTTTCCAGGCGCGGGCGATGATCGCACGCACCAGCAATTGCTGAGCCAGCGACATGCGCGCATTGGGCGGCATCTCGAAACCGCGGAACTCGACCAGGCCAAGCCGCCCGGTCGGCCCATCCGGCGAAAACAGTTTGTCGATGCAGATTTCGGAGCGGTGCGTGTTGCCGGTGACGTCGGTGAGCAGATTGCGAAACAGCCGGTCGACCAGCCATGGCAAGGGTGCATTGCCCTGGTCCGGGTGCGGCACCTGCGCCATCGCGATTTCGAGCTCGTAGAGCGAATCGTGACGCGCCTCGTCAAAGCGCGGCGCCTGGCTCGTCGGGCCGATGAACAGTCCGGAAAACAGATAGGATAGCGAGGGACGCCGCTGCCATTGCAGCACCAGGCTCTTCAAGAGATCGGGCCGGCGCAGGAACGGACTGTCATTGGGCGTTGCGCCGCCGACGACCACATGGTTGCCGCCGCCGGTGCCGGTGTGGCGGCCGTCGATCATGAACTTGTCGGCGCCAAGCCGCGTCTGCCGCGCCTCCTCATAGATCGCCGTCGTCGTCGCCACGCAATCCTGCCAGTTTGCGGCCGGGTGGATGTTGACCTCGATGACACCGGGATCGGGCGCCACGCGGATGACATTGAGGCGCGGATCGTGCGGCGGCCCGTAACCTTCGATATGCACGGGCAAGCCGATCGCCTTGGCCGCGTTTTCGGCGGCTGCGACCAGTTCGAGATAGTCTTCCAGCGCCTCGACCGGCGGCATGAACACGCAGAGCCGCCCGTCGCGCGGTTCGACCGACAGTGCCGTGCGCACCGCGCCGCCGATCTCGGTGATCTCCTGCTCGACCCGATCCTGCTGACCGGTCGTCGCGGTGAACGAAATCGCCTGCTGGCGCCGTGCCATTTCGTCGGCGCCTTCCAGTTCGGCCGGAGCGGCGGAAGGCAGGATCGCTTCCCGCGCCGGCAGCGGTCCACGCGGCAGTGACGGATCCACCGGCACGATATAGGGGAACTGTGCTGGCGGCACGTAAGGCAGCGTTCCCAGCGGCAAGCGATAGCCGACCGGCGAATCGCCCGGCACCAGGAACAGCCGCCCGCGCCTGGTCTTCCATTTCTCCGAACGCCAGCGCTGGCCGGATGCCTGGCTGTTCCAGCGCTGCACCGGCAGCACATAGCCCGACGGTTTGGTCAGCCCGCGCTCGAAGACTTTCGCCATGCGGCTGCGCTCTTCCGGATCTTCCAGCTTGGAGTTGGACGGGTCGACATTGTCGGGCAGTTTGCCTTCCTTGAGCAGCCATTCGGCCGGGTCCTCATAGGCTTCGCTGACCATCGCCTTGTCGATGCCAAGTTCACCGGCGATTGCCGTCAGCAGGCTTTCGGCCTGCTGCGGTCCGACCTTCGCGTCGCTCTTTTCGCGCGCGATCAGCGACGGGTCGCTCCACACCGGCTGACCGTCGGTGCGCCAGTAAAGCGAGAAGGTCCAGCGCGGCAGGCTCTCGCCCGGATACCATTTGCCCTGGCCGTAATGGAGGAAGCCGCCCGGCGCGAAACGTTCGCGCAATCTGCGGATCAGCGCATCGGCCTTTTCGCGCTTGGTCGGGCCGACGGCGGCGGTGTTCCACTCGGCCGACTCGAAATCGTCGATGGAGACGAAGGTCGGCTCGCCGCCCATGGTCAGCCTGACATCGCCTGCCTGGAGCGCTGCATCGACCTTATTGCCCAGCGCATCCAGCGCCTGCCAGCTTTCATCGGAGAATGGCTTGGTAATGCGCGGATGTTCGGCGATGCGGTCGACCCGCATATCGAAGCCGAACTCGACATTGGCAAAGCTCGCCATGCCGGAAATCGGCGCCGCATTGCGGAAATGCGGCGTTGCCGCCAGCGGCACATGGCTTTCGCCGGTGAGCAGGCCCGAGGTCGGGTCGAAGCCGATCCAGCCGGCGCCCGGAATATAGACCTCGCACCAGGCGTGCAGATCGGTGAAGTCCACGGCGGTTCCGGCCGGGCCATCGAGCGCGACCAGATCGGGCTTCAGCTGGATCAGATAGCCGGAGACGAAACGCGCGGCGATGCCGAGGTTGCGCAGGATCTGCACCAGCAGCCAGCTCGAATCCCGGCACGAGCCTTTTTTCGCGGCCAGCGTCTCCTCCGGCGAGAAGACACCGGTTTCCATTCGCACGATATAAGCGATCTCGCGCTGCAGCCGCGCATTGAGGTCGACAACGAAATTGACGGTGTTGGTCGGGCTGCGGTCAATGGTTTTCAGAAAGGCGGACAGCAGCGGCCCCGCCGATTCCGGCGTGCGGTAGATGGCGAGATCGTCCCTGATCTCTTCCGGATAGTCGAACGGGAAGGTCTCGGCCGCCGGCTCGACGAAGAAATCGAATGGATTGTAGACCGTCATGTCGGCAACCAGATCGACCTCGATCTTCAGCTCCGTCACCGGTTCGGGAAAGACGAACCGGGCAAGGAAATTGCCGTAAGGGTCCTGCTGCAGATTGACGAAGTGATTTGCCGGCCCGACCTTCAGCGAATGGCTGAGCACCTTGGTGCGGGAATGCGGCGCCGGCTGCAGCCTGATGACCTGGGGCCCGAGAACCACAGGCCGGTCGTATTTATAGTGGGTCAGGTGGTAGACGGCTGCCAGAATTGCCATGGGGCCCCGGAGATCGGCGTTTCAAACAAATTCGCCGAACCCTGACACATCTGCCGGGCATTCTCCAAGCACAGATGTTGCGGTGCACCTAATTTAAGCAGCCGAAGCCGGCTCAGAAGAACGCCTGGATGCCCGTCTGCGCCCGGCCGAGGATCAACGCGTGCACGTCGTGCGTGCCTTCATAGGTGTTGACCGTCTCCAGATTCTGCGCGTGGCGCATGACGTGATAGCCGATCTGGATGCCGTTGCCGCCATGCATGTCGCGGGCCTGGCGGGCGATGTCGAGCGCCTTGCCGCAATTGTTGCGCTTGACGATCGAGATCATCTCCGGCGCCATCTTGCCTTCGTCCATCAGCCGGCCGACGCGCAGAGAACCCTGCAGGCCTAGAGCGATCTCGGTCTGCATGTCGGCGAGCTTCTTCTGGAAGAGCTGCGTGCCAGCGAGCGGCTTGCCGAATTGCTTGCGGTCGAGGCCATACTGCCGCGCGCGGTGCCAGCAATCCTCGGCGGCGCCCATCGCGCCCCAGGAAATACCATAGCGGGCGCGGTTGAGGCAGCCGAATGGGCCGCCAAGCCCCCTGGCGTTGGGCAGCAGCGCATCTTCGCCGACCTCGACGCCTTCCATCACCACCTCGCCAGTGATCGAAGCCCGCAGCGACAGCTTGCCCCCGATCTTGGGCGCCGACAGCCCCTTCATGCCCTTTTCCAGCACGAAGCCATGGATTTCGTCCTTGCCGTTCTCGCCCTTGAGCTTCGCCCAAACGACGAACACGTCGGCGATCGGCGCGTTGGAGATCCACATTTTGGAGCCGGAAAGTTTGTAGCCGTTCGCCGTCTTCTCGGCCCGGGTCTTCATGCCGCCGGGATCGGAACCGGCATCCGGCTCGGTCAGGCCGAAGCAGCCGATCCATTCGCCCGAAGCGAGCTTCGGCAGGTATTTCTTGCGCTGCGCCTCGGAGCCATAGGTATGGATCGGATACATCACCAGCGACGACTGCACTGACATCATCGAGCGATAGCCGGAATCGACACGCTCGACCTCGCGCGCCACCAGCCCGTAGGTCACATAGTTGGCGCCGAGCCCGCCATATTCCTCGGGGATGGTGATGCCGAGCAGGCCGGCCTCGCCCATCTCGCGAAAAATGCCGGCATCGGTCTTTTCCTCAAGATAGGCCTCCTCGATGCGCGGCGCCAGCTTGTCGGCCGCGAACGCCGCAGCGCCATCGCGCACCATGCGCTCGTCCTCCGAAAGCTGGTTCTCGATCAGGAAAGGGTCTTCCCAGACGAACGCGTTTTTGTCGGCGGCCATGGCTCGGTCTCTCCCAGCGAAAATCTTGATTGCCCGGGCTTATCCGCCTCTGCCTCGCAAAAATCAAACGAAATTGCATCACCGATCAATGAGGTTTAGTAATGGGTTATGAACGTCCAGCGCCGCCTTTTGCCGAGCACCAGCGCCCTTGCCGCCTTCGAGGCGGTGGCCCGTCTTGGTTCTTTCACCGCCGCCGCCCAGGAACTTGACCTGACCCAGGGCGCTGTCAGCCGGCAAATCAGCATGTTGGAAGAGCAGTTCGGCCGCAGGCTCTTCGAGCGCGACAGCCGCAATGTCAGGCTTTCCACGGCGGGTGAAATCTACGCCGAGGCGGTGCGCGCAGCACTTGGCCAGTTGCGCGATGCAGCGCTGGGATTGATGAGCAATCGGCATAGTGGCATGCTGAACCTTGCCATATTGCCAACCTTCGGCACGCGCTGGCTGATGCCGTTGATCCCGGATTTTGTCGCCAAGAACCCCGACATCACCATCAATTTCGTCACCCGCATCGGCCGTTTCGATTTCGCCCGCGAGCGGCTCGACGCCGCCATCCATCATGGCCAGCCTGACTGGCCGGACGCCGACTCCACGCTTCTGATGCGCGAAACCGTGATGCCGGTGGTCTCGCCCGAATTTCTGGCCAGCCGCGCCATCACCACTGCGGCCGATATCAGCCGCCTGCCGCTGCTGCACATGGCGACACGTCCAGGCGCCTGGAGCGAATGGTTCGAAGAGCAAGGCCTCAGCGCGCCGACCGGCCCCGGCATGCAGTTCGAGCAATTCGGCACCGTCGCCCAGGCCTGCATGGCCGGACTTGGCGTCGCGCTCCTGCCGCAGGTCCTGATTGCGGGAGAGTTGCAGCGCGGCCAGCTCGTGCCGACACCGGGACAGCCGATGCAGAGCCGCAGTGCCTACTATCTCGTCGTTCCGCACGACAAGCGCGGCCACCCGCCGGTCGCCAGCTTTCGCGACTGGCTGCTGGGTCGGGTCGACAAGGAGCCGGCTGTTCTGGCGTGGTAGTTACTTCCGCTTCATCGCATCGGCCAACGCTGCGCCGAACGCGCCTTGTTGCGCAGGCCGTGCGGGCTGGCGCTGCGGAGCTGGCGAACGTGGCGCCGGCTTCCCGCCGCCATTGTCGCGCGGCCCTTTCGAGGCACCGCCCTCGCCGCCATCCTTGCGCATGGAGAGCGCAATGCGCTTGCGCTTGATGTCGACATCGACCACGCGCACCTTCACCACATCGCCGGCCTTCACCACCTCATGCGCATCCTTAATGAAGCGATCGGCCAGTTGCGAGACATGCACCAGTCCGTCCTGGTGCACGCCGATATCGACGAAGGCGCCGAAGGCGGCGACGTTGGTGACGGTGCCTTCGAGTAGCATGCCGGGCTTCAGATCCTTGATGTCATCGACTCCGTCGGCGAAGGTCGCCGTCTTGAAACCGGGACGTGGGTCGCGGCCGGGCTTTTCCAGCTCGGCAATGATGTCGCGCACGGTCGGCAGACCGAAGCGTTCGTCGACGAAGACGCGTGGGTCGAGCGCCTTGAGGGCTGCACTGTCGCCCATCAGCGCGCGCACATCGCGGCCACAGGCGGCGACGATCTTCTTGGCCACGCCATAGGCTTCCGGATGCACGGACGAAGCGTCGAGCGGCTCGCTGCCATTGGCAATGCGCAGGAAGCCGGCGGACTGTTCGAACGCGCGCGGCCCGAGCCGCGCTACCTTGAGCAGGTCCTTGCGGCTGGCGAACGGTCCGGTCGCATCGCGATGCGCGACGATGGCATCGGCTAGCGATGCGCCAAGCCCTGACACGCGGGCCAAAAGCGGCGCCGAGGCGGTGTTGAGATCGACGCCGACGGCATTGACCGCGTCCTCCACCACCGCTTCCAGCGAACGGCCGAGACGGTATTGGTCGACATCGTGCTGGTATTGGCCGACGCCGATGGACTTCGGCTCGATCTTGACCAGTTCGGCGAGCGGATCCTGCAAGCGCCTGGCAATCGACACCGCGCCGCGCAACGACACGTCGAGGCCCGGGAACTCCGCTGCCGCCGTGGCCGAAGCCGAATAGACCGAAGCGCCGGCCTCGCTGACGATGACCTTGAGCGGCTTCGGGCCTGCACCGGCCGGCATATCGGACAGCATATCGGCAACCAGTTTTTCCGTCTCGCGGCTGCCGGTGCCGTTGCCGATCGAGATCAGCTCGACCTTGTGCTGGCGGATGAGTGCGGCGAGTTCGACCTGCGTGCCGCGCACATCGTTCCGCGGCGGGAACGGATAGACCGTCGTCGTCGCCACCAGCTTGCCGGTGCCGTCGACCACCGCGACCTTGACGCCGGTGCGGATGCCGGGATCGAGCCCCATGGTCGGCCGCGAACCGGCGGGCGCTGCCAGCAGCAGATCTTTCAGGTTGCGGGCAAAGACATGGATCGCCTCTTCCTCCGCCCGCTCGCGCAGATCGCGCATCAGGTCGAGCGTCAAATGCAGCGACAGTTTTATCCGCCACGTCCAGCCCGCGACCTCCATCAGCCAACGGTCGCCCGGCAGGCTGGCGCCGATCGCATAGGCATTGGCGATCATCCGTTCGACCGGCTTCACCGGCGAGGCATCGTCGGCGTCGACCTCGATGTCGAGCGACAGCACTTCTTCGTTGCGGCCACGCAGCATCGCCAGCGCGCGATGGCTAGGCACATTGGCCCAGCGTTCGACATGGTCGAAATAGTCGGAGAATTTCGCCCCCGCCTCCTGCTTGCCGTCGACGACACGGGCACGCATGAAGGCGCGCTCCTTCATGTAGGTCCGCAACTTGCCGACCAGATCGGCATTTTCCGCGAATTGCTCCGACAGTATGTCGCGCGCACCTTCGAGTGCTGCCTTGGTGTCAGCCACTTCCTCGGTGACATAGGCCAGCGCTGCCTCGGCGGGCACCAACGAACGGTTGGCGAGGATCGCCTCAGCCAGCGGCCCCAGCCCGCGCTCCCGGGCGATCTCCGCCTTGGTGCGGCGCTTGGGCTTGTAGGGCAGATAGATATCTTCGAGCTCCGCCTTGGTGACGGCAGCTACGATCTTGGCTTCAAGCTCCTCGGTCAGCTTTCCCTGCTCGCGGATGGAACTGAGGATGGTGTCGCGCCGCGCATCGAGCTCGCGCAGATAGGCTAGCCGCTCGGCAAGGTCGCGCAGTTGCGTGTCGTCGAGTCCGCCGGTGACCTCCTTGCGGTAACGCGCCACGAACGGCACCGTCGCCCCCTCGTCGAGCAGCCCGATAGCCGCAGCCGCCTGCTCGGGCCGCGCGCCGATCTCGGCCGCGATGATGGCTGCGATGCGCTTCATGTCGGATGCCATGTCGTTCCTGCTCTCTTCAAAAAGAGCGGCGACCATAGGCGCTGACATCCAGTCCGCCAACTGTCGCTTTTTCACCGGCGCGAGAGGTCCACAGGAAAGCACGTTGCAACTCGGCCGGCCACTGCACGGAACGATTGTTACCGAAAGTCGGCGCCGCCCCTCACCTGCCTGCCGGCATCCTCTCCCCGTTTAGTGACGGGGAGAGGGGCGCTGTCATCGACGGGTTCGCCGACTACGCACGTTGCAGGAAGAACGCCAAGGCTGCGGGCAAGCCCTTCTCCCCGTCACTATACGGGGAGAAGGTGCCGGCAGGCGGATGAGGGGCAGCGCAGACTTCGACAATCGGATAAGATTGCCCGTCAGACCATACGGCTCAGCGCTTCAAAGAAGGCAACGATCTCGCGTTCGAGCGCATGGTCCTCGGGCACCGGCTGCGACCCCATTTTTGCAATCACAACTTCCGTCTTCGGGTCGACGTAGAGCCATTGGCCGTGGATGCCAATGCCGCAATAGGCGCCGTTTTCGTGCCCCGTCTGGTACCATTTGTTGCGATACCGGCCCTTCGGGAACAGATGCACCATGGTCCCGCGCTGCCAGGCTTCCGCACTGCCGCCGGTAACGACTGTATCGCGCACCCAGGCTTCCGGTACGATGCGCCGGCCATTGGCCGTTCCGCCCTGCCGCATCATCTCACCGATGCGTGCGAGATCGCGCGGCGTCACCGAAATGCCGCCGGCGGTGCGTGCCGTGCCTTCCATGTCGACGCCGATCGAGGCCTCGCTGACGGCGCCAAGCGGCAGCCACAGTTTTTCGCGCATCAGGTCCGGGAAGCGCTGTCCCGAAGCGCGCTCCAGCAGGATGCCGAGCAGATCGGAATTGGGCGAACGGTAGCGGAAGGTTTCGCCATGCGGCTCGGCAAGCCGCTGCAGCGTCAGGATGAATTCGCGCAGGCTTTCCGTGCCGCCGCCCGGATTCCACAGCGTCGCGCGGCGATAACGGGCAAAGGCGCTTTCGGGATCGAGATAGGCCTCTTCGAAATCGAGGCTGACGCTCATGTCGAGCACATGCCGGCAGCTCGCATCGGCATAGGCCGAGCCAATGGCCTCCGGAATGTACCGCGTCACAGGCGCTTCCGGATCGAACACGCCCTCGCCTTCCAATATGCCGGCGACAATGGCGGTGACCGACTTGCTGATCGAAAAGATGATGTGGCGCGCACCGAAATCCATATTGGGCGCGAACCAGTCGCCAATGATCTTGCCGCCCTTCATCACCGTGAGTGCATCGCTGCTCGAGCGCGCCAGGAATTCGGCCACCGTCTCCGGCGCGCCGGCGACGGAGACCTTTTCGCCGAGCAGGCTGCCCATGTCCCGCGCCGGCGCTTCGACGCTTCCCGGCGTCGCCGCCACGGGAGCGGTCGGCACCAGTTCACCTAGGTTCTGGAACGACCACCGGTTGAACGGGTTTTCGCGCCAGTTGGAAAGCAGCACCTCGTTACGGGCAAAGCCGTAGCGGGTCTCGAACGCGGTCTTGCCGGTCATGAACGTTTCCTCAAAGGGATGGTTTGTGTGGTTTCAGCCAAGCGCCTTGGCGATGGCGTGCACCGCGTTCAGCGTCGCCACCGAATAGGCAACATTGCTGAAATCCGGATAGGTCGAAAGCTTGACCACGACCATGCTGGTGTCCCAGTCGATATGGATCATTTGCCCGAACACGCCCCGGCACATCAGCGCACGCGAGCGCGGATTCTCGATCCAGAACTGGTTGCGGTAGCTGCCTTCCGGCAGGCTCGGATTGAAGTCCGGCCCATGCCTGCCATTGCGCGTCGCCTTGATCCAGTCGGCCGGCACGATGCCGCGGCCATTGTCGAGGATCAGCTGGCCGAAGCGGGCGTAGTCGCGCAGCGTCGCGTTGAAACCGCCATCGGCCAGCGCATAGCCGGCGCTGTCGACGGTGAAGCAGGCGCTCTCGTCGGCGCCAAGCTTTTGCCAGAGTTCCTCCGAGACCAGCTGCGCCAGCCGCTTTCCGGTCACCCGTTCCATGATGAAGGCCAGCACATCGGTTTCGATCGAGCGGTACTCGAACGCGGCGCCGTGCGGCCGCACCTTGTCCTTCAACCGCAGGATCAGTTCGAACAGATGCGACGGCCATTGGAAGGCCGGATCGCTGCCCGGCGGCACCGGCTTCCAGCCGGTGGCGACATCGACCTGGCCGATGTCGGAATAGCGGTCGGTGTATTCCTCGGAAAAGCGCACGCCGGTGGTCATGTCGAGCACATGCTGCACGCTGGCGCCGGCCCAGCCGGTCTCGCCGAGTTCCGGCAGATAGGCGGTCACCGGTTTGGCAGGATCGATCAGGCCGCGCCCGACCAGAATGCCGAACACAGTGCCGGTGACCGACTTCGCCATCGACTGCGACAGGTGCAGCGTGCGCTCGTCCATGCCGTTGAAGTAGCGCTCATAGGCAATCTTGCCGTTCTTCAGCACCAGGAAGCCGTCCGCATAGGTCTCGTCGAGCAGGCCGGCGAGCGTTGTCGGGCGACCCGCACTGTCCTCCACCGGCAGCGCATCGAGATCGATCTCTGCCCGTTCGAGACGATGGCGATGGCCATTGCCGCGCCAGACCTCGATGGTCGGCAGGAATTCGCGGATATGCTGGAACGCCCAGCGGTTCCATGGCGGCCGGTCCCAGTCGAGCTTTGGCGGCACCATTTGCGGCGGCGACCCTTGCATGATCGGCGGCCGTGGATCGCTGTTGCGATAGGAGTCCATGAAAGCCATTCCGGAAAAGAAGAGACCCGGCGACAAAGACCGCCGGGTCTCTCAAGAAGCGGTTACTTCTGCAGTTCGGTCCAGATCTTGGTGTAGATGTCCTGGATCTCCGGCGCGCACATCTTCTGGAATTCGCCCTGTGCCTTCGCAGCCTCCGGAATGACAACCTCCGGCGCGTCCTTCATGTCGGCCGGCATGTACTTGTCCGAGCCCGTGATGGCATTGGCGTAGCGGTGGAAGGCCGAGAGGCCGGCCGCGTTTTCCGGATCCATGATGAAGTTCTGGAACAGCTTGGCGTTCTCGACGTTCTTGGCTTCCTTCAGAACGACGACGTTGTCGCTCCACAGGCCGTAGCCTTCCTTCGGATAATTGTAGTGGATGGCCGGATTGGCCAGCCGCTGGCGCAGCGCCGAACCGTTCCAGTCGCTGGTCGCCTTGAAGTCGCCGGCGCCCATCTTCTCGATGGTGTTGTACTCCATGGCGATCCAGTTCGGCTTGGCTGCGACAAGCGTATCGCGCACCTTCTTCAGCACCGTCTTGTCATCGGTGCATTGCTGGCCGCCGACATATTTGATCGCCGCGAAGATAACGTCATTCATCTCGGGAACGACATTGGTCTTGCCCTTCAGCTCATCCGGCGTGTTGAAGATGATGCCCCACGAGTCGGCTGGTCCCTTGTAGGCATCGGTGTTGACGACGACACCGACAGTGCCCAGCGCCCACGGCACGGAATATTTGCGGCCGGGGTCGAAGTCGGGATTGGCCCATTCCGGCGCGACGTTCTTGAAGTTTTCCATCTTGCCCGGGTCGGTTTCCTGGACGAGGCCTTCCTTGATCCAGATCGGCACGTAGGTCTGCGACGGCACGGCAATGTCGAAGCCGGTGCCGCCCTGGCGCACTTTGGCGAGCGCCGTATCGTTGGAATCGTAGTCGGTGATGGTCACCTTGATGTTGTATTTGGCTTCGAACTTCTTGATCACGTCGGGGCTGGTGTAGTTGCCCCAATTGTAGATGTTCAGCTCGCCATCGGCGCGGGCCAGGCTCGTCGTTGCGAGCAGCGCCAACCCCATGGCGGCCGTCGTTGTCTTCCAGTTCATGGTTTTAACTCCCATTATTGTCGGTTCAGTCTCGTTTCCTGCTGACGAAGAAAAACAACGTGACGATCGCGACCGAAAGCAGCAGGAAGGCGGTCGATATCGCGTTGATCTCAGGCGTGATGCCGCGGCGGATCTGGCCGAGCATGTAGGTGGGCAGCGTGTCCTGCCCGCCGGATTTGACGAACTCGGTGATGACGACGTCATCGAGCGAGATGACGAAGGCCAGCATCAGTCCGGCCAGGATGCCGGGCCACAAAAGCGGCAGCGTGATGCGGCGGAAAGTCTTCCACGGCGTCGCGTAGAGATCGGCTGCGGCGCGCTCCAGCGTCAGATCCATGTTCTCCAGCCGCGCCCGGATCGGCAAATAGGCGAACGGAATGCAGAAAGCCGTATGCGCGGCGATCAGATAGCCGAGGCCGGAATAGCCGGTGAAGATTTTTATGCGCGAGAAGAAGATCAGCAGCGCCACGCCGGTGACGATCTCGGGCACCATCAGCGGCTGGTTGATCGCCGCATATTTGAAGGTAAGGCCCGGATAGGGCGCCGTGCGCGTGGTGGCGAGCGCGGCCATGGTGGCAAAGATGGTCGACAGCACCGCCGCGGTGGCGCCGATCTGGAACGAGCGCAGCGTTGCGTCGATGACTTGCACGTTCTGCCACGCCGACTGGAACCAGCGCATCGAAAAGCCGCCCCATTCGGACGTCGAGTTCGCCGCATTGAAGGCATAGGCGACCAGCACGATGATCGGCAGATAGAGCACGATGAAACAGGTCGCGGCGATCGCCGTGAAGCCGGTCTGGTGCTTGATGGAAAAGTTGCTAGCCATGTCGAACCCCCGACTTGCCGGCGTTGCGCACATAGGCAAGCAGCGCCACCATGACGATGATCATCACCGTGATCGACAGCGCCGAGCCGAGCGGCCAGTTGCGGCCCTGCCCGAACTGCAATTCGATCAGATTGGACAGCATCATGTTCTTGCCGCCGCCAAGCACGCTCGGCGTCACATAGGCGCCGAGCGCCGGAATGAAGACCAGGATGGAGCCGGCGATGACGCCGGGCTTGACCAGCGGAAAGATGATCTTCCGCAGCACCTTGAAGCGTGTCGCGTAGAGATCGTAGCCTGCCTCGACCAGCCGGAAATCGAGCTTCTCCATGCTGGCATAGATCGGCAGCACCATCAGCGGCAGATAGACATAGGCCATGCCGATCAGGATCGCCGTGTCGGTGTAGAGGATCTGCACCGGCGCCGAGACGATGCCGAGCTTGATGAGGATGGTGTTGATGATGCCTTCGTTGCGGATGATCTGGAGCACGGCGAAGGTGCGGATCAGCAGGTTGGTCCAGAACGGAATGGTGATCAGGAACAGCCAGAGATCCCTGGTCTTCTCGCTGCGCGTCGCCATGAAATAGGCGGTAGGAAACCCGAGCGCCAACGTGGCGATCGTCGTTACCACCGCAAGCTTGATCGAGCGCCAGAAAATGGTGACATGCGCCGCCGCAAGCGAAAGCGTATCGTCGAAAATGTCGCGTTCCATGAACACCGACAACCAGGCATCGGGCGAAAACTGCCACTTGACGTCGCCATAGGGGCCGGGCGTCAGGAACGAGTAGATCAGCACGATCAGCAAGGGGCCGGTCGCGGCGAGGAAAATCACCAGCAAAGCTGGCGCTGACAGCAGCCAGCGGTCGCGCACGTCACGCCGCTCCGCTGCCTTGGCGACTTCTTCCGCGGTCGCCATGATCAGTCCTTCAGCACTTGCGCGGCGTCGTTGCCGATCATGATGCCGACCTGGCCACCCTGCACGATGCCGTCACCGGCGCCGCGGCTGTTCTGGCGGCGTACGATGAACGGTTCGCCACCGGCAAGGCGCAGATGGAAGTGCGTGTCGGTGCCGAGATAGACGATGTTCTCGACGGTGCCCGACAGCGACGCGCCGGGGCTGGCCGCACCCAGCTGCGCATGTTCGGGACGCACCACAATGGTGACCTTGCCGCTGGGGCTGAAACCGTCCGGCAGCGAGGCCGGGATTTCCGTGCCAGAGGACAACTTCACCGTCGCCCGGCCACTGGTAACGCCGACTACATCGGCCTTGAGGAAGTTGGACTCGCCGATGAAGTCGGCGACGAAGCGCTCGGCCGGCCGGTCGTAGATATCGCGCGGCGAGCCGACCTGCAGGATCTTGCCCGACGACATCACCGCGATGCGGTCCGACATGGTCAGCGCTTCTTCCTGGTCATGGGTGACGAAGATGAAGGTGATGCCGGTCTCGTGCTGCAGCCGCTTCAACTCGATCTGCATCTCCTTGCGCAGCTTGTAGTCGAGCGCCGAGAGCGGTTCGTCGAGCAACAGCACCTTGGGCTGCGGCGCCAGCGCACGGGCCAGTGCCACGCGCTGCTGCTGGCCACCGGAGATCTGGCTGGTGCGCCGGCCTGCCAGCGCCTCCATCTTGACCAGTTTCAGCATCTCGGCGACGCGCGCCTTGATCTCGGCCTTCGGCTTGCCCAGCATTTCGAGGCCGAAGCCGATATTGTCGGCGACGGTCATGTGCGGGAACAGCGCGTAGGACTGGAAGACGGTGTTGACCGGCCGCTTGAATGGCGGCAGCGGCGCAATGTCCTGGCCGTAAAGCAGGATTTCGCCGGCGGTTGGAAAGTCGAAGCCGGCAATCAGCCGCAGCAACGTGGTCTTGCCGCAACCGGATGGGCCCAGCAGGGTGAAGAACTCGTTCTCGCGGATGGATACCGAGACCGTGTCGAGGGCCGCGACCTGCCCTTCCCCTGATCCGAAAATTTTACTGACGTTTACGACTTCAATTGCATTCCGATCCGGTTTTTCCGGCACGATACGCCTCACTGTTGACCCCGCTCTTGTCGGCGGAGTTTTTCCCCTGTTCGATGTGACCACACGGCCGGTAGGTTGGCAAGTCCGGCATTGAATCACAGTTCAGTCCGTCGATTCGTCTTGCAAGCCGCAGGCTTTGCAAGCCGCATGCCATTGTCAGGCCTGGTAGGTGACCTTGCCACCGCAGACCGTCGTCACCGGGCGAACCTTGTGCAATTCGGCCGGCGCCGTCTTCTCGATATCCGCCGACAAAACCACCAGATCCGCCATGTAGCCGGGCTTCAGAACGCCTTTGCGCTGCTCGGCGAATTCGGCGTAAGCGCCCTCGACCGTGTAGGCGGCGACCGCTTCCTGCAGCGAGAAACCCTGGTCGGGATCGCCGTCTGCCCATGGTTTGCGCAGCAATGCCGCCTGGATGCTCAGGATCGGGTCGATCGCCGCCACCGGCCAGTCGGAAGCGAACACGACATGGGCGCCAGCTTCCTTCAAGGTGCGCCAGGCATAGCTCAGCGGCCAGCGGTCCCGCCCGATGCGCGATACGGTCGGCTCAAGCGGAAAATCCATGGCTCCGGGCGGATGCGACGGCTGCATGGACGCGATGACGCCGAGTTCGGCGAAACGCGGCACATCGGCGGCGGTGGTGACCTCGATATGCTCGACCCTGTGCCGGCTGTCGCGCTTACCATTGGCCTTTTGCGCCGCCTGGTAGCCGTCGAGCACCGCACGTACCGCACCGTCGCCGATCGAGTGCACGGCGATTTGCAGCCCGCGTTTGTCAATTGCGGTGGCGAGATCGATGAATTGCTGCGGCGTAAACAGCGGCTCGCCGACCCAGTCGGGCCGGTCGGCATAGGGCTCGACCATGACCGCCGTCCAGGAATCGAGCACGCCATCATAGAACACCTTGACCATGCCCGATGACAGCCATTCGCTGTCGTAGCGCTCGGCCATGACGGAGGCCTTCTCCAGCATGTCGAGCGTCATGAAATTCTTGTAGTGGAACGGGATCTTGACGCGGCAGGGCAAGCCCTCCTCGGCACCGATCTCGGCCAGCAATTCGAGCTGGTAGAGATTGCCGTCCATGTTCTGGATCGAGGTGATGCCGTGGCGCGCGCACCAGGCAAGGCCGCGCCGCATGATGTCACGGTCGGCGGCCCGTTCCGCGGCCGACGGCATCGGGTCGGGCTCGCCGCCGGTCGACAGCCCCAGCCGCACCCGGCTTTCGCCGGCAAGATCGAGCACCGGACCGAACGCCTCGCCCTCGCGCAATTCACCGGCAGCCAAGCCATCGTCGCCCATGACGATCTCGTTGCCCGGACCAAGCATGCGGCCCTGCAGAATGCCGGCCATCTCCAGCGCTTTGGTGTTTGCCCACATCGTGTGGTGATCGGGCGCCGCCATGCAGAAGGGACGGTCCGGCAAGATGGCGTCGAGATGGTGGCGCGTCACCCGCTCGTCGCCGAGCACGGTGTAGTCGACGCCCTGCCCGACCAGCATGTTCGCCTCGGGCCGTGTCGACGCATAGTCGCGGATCGCCTTTTGCAGCGCCTCGAAGCCGTGGATACCGCCAAGCTGAAGATGCGCGAGCTCGGCCCCGCCTGAGAACAGATGCATGTGGGCTTCAATAAAACCGGGCAGGACCGAGCCGCCCTTGGCGTCGATAACCTTGGTGGCCGATCCCTTGAGCTCTTCGATGGCGGCGCGGCTGCCAATGGCGATGATGGCGCCGTCCCTAACGGCAATGGCCTCGGCGGCGGGATTGTCATCGTCCATGGTCTGCACGCGACCATTGATGACGATCAGATCAGCACCCGCACCCGTGACAGACATCGCGACTCCGCGCTTTTGACGACTGACTGAGACCGACAACCCTCTTGTCCGACAAGCCTCCACTCCGCTGGAGCGGCGCTATCGGACGAAAACTGATGCCAGTGCGCTGTTTTGAAATTCCCCTTGTGATCTCCGAAAACAGCGTGGATAAAAGAATGCGACTAATTATTCGCGTTTGTCAACGTGCCGAATTTCGAATGTATTGTGGACAACATCCGGCGCTTGGGACGGGCGAACGAGGGCATCGGGACGTGAAGCGCAATCTCAGCCGTGAAACCAGGATGGCGCTCGAACCGCGCAAGCAGCCGCGGCAGGAACGGTCGAGCAAGGTGGTCGACCGGATTCTCGACGCGGCGCTGACGCTGACGCGCGAGCAAGGAACCAAGACACCGACGACGCTGGCCATTGCGCAGCGCGCGGGCCTGTCGGTCGGTTCGGTCTACCAGTACTTCCCCAACAAGGAAGCCATTCTGCTCGATCTCGCCCGGCGCTGGCTGTCATCCTTTCCCGAGGTGATCGCCAGGCGCATCGAGGTGACGCCGCCCACAAACCGCGACGAGTTTCGCCAGGAAGTGCGCAAGCTCTTCATCGATACCTCCAAAATATATCTCGAGAACGCCACCCTGATGCCGGTGATCGAGGCGATATCCGGCAATGCCGACCTCAGGCCGATCCAGGACGAATATGACGAACAGATCATCGCGCTCTACGCCGCATGGCTGCAGCATGTGAACCCGGCCCTTGAAGACAAGATCGCCAGCCGGCTCGGCGTGCTTATGATGGATGTCGGACACGCCTGCCGACTTGTGGGGCTGAAACGCGACCGCAAGACATACGACCTCATCGAGGACGATGTGGAAAGAATGTGGCTCGCTTTGGTGACCCCCTATCTCAACCTTGACTGATTTCGCACTTCGAGAGGAATTTTATGAAGACTGTCTATTCGCCGCTTCACGCCGGCCATGCCGGCCAGATGGAATTGGTCACATCTGCCATCGTGCCGGGCTTCGAAAAGCCGTCGCGGGCCGAGTTCATCAAGGCGCGGGTCGAGAGCGAGAAGCTGGGGCCGATCATCGGACCGGTCGAGCATGATCTCACCGCCGCCAAGCGCATCCACAAAGCCGACTACATCGACTTCCTGCCCACCGTCTGGCCGGAGTGGAAGGCCGCCGGCCTGAGCGGTACGGCCATGCCCTTCACCTGGCCGACGCGCGGCCTGCGCGGCGACGTGCCGCCGAAGCGCGTCGATGCCTTGCTCGGCTACTATTCCTTCGACGCCGGCGCCACCTTCGTCGAAGGCACCTGGACCGCGATCAAATCGTCCTATGATGTGGCGCTGACCGCGGCAGCCTTGGTCAAGGGCGGCGAGCGGTCGGCCTTCGCGCTTTGCCGCCCGCCGGGCCATCACGCCGGCGCCGGCTTCATGGGCGGCTATTGCTACATCAACAACGCGGCCGTTGCCGCCCAGTGGTTCCTCGACCAGGGCGCCACACGCGTTTCGATCCTCGATGTCGACTACCACCACGGCAACGGCACGCAGGAGATCTTCTATGACCGCGCCGACGTGCAGGTTCTCAATCTGCACGGCGATCCGATGGTCGAGTACCCCTTCTTCCTCGGCCATGCCGATGAGCGCGGCGCCGGCGCCGGCGAAGGCTTCAACATCAACTACCCCATGCCTTTCGGCACCGACTGGGAGAGCTGGAACACCTCGCTGGAGGACGCATGCGCGAAACTCGCCGCTTATGCACCCGACATTGTCATCGTCTCGCTTGGTGTCGACACGTTCGAGAAGGACCCGATCAGCCAGTTCAAGCTGAAAAGCCCGGACTATCCGAAGATCGGCCGCCGCATCGCCAAGCTCGACCTGCCGACATTGTTCGTCATGGAAGGCGGTTATGCCGTCGAGGAGATCGGAATCAACGCCGTCGGCGTGCTGACCGGCTTCGAAGACAAGTAGCCCCTATTGGGCGGCTCCGGCCGCCCCACAGTTCCAACTAGGCAGCAACGCCCGGGTTCGGTGCGACCACCGGAACGACCGGCTTTCGCGACCGGCCGATCCTGTAGACTATCACCGCCGCGATCACACCTGCCGCCAGGATCCCGACCGCCAGCACCGGACGGTACCAGAACCAGGCGATGGCGATCGTCGTCGTGCCGACCAGGATCGCCAGGACGAAGGCGATGATGCCGGTGCCCATCCGCGCCATGCTGCCGAGGAAGGGTATGACGTCGAGGATCACCCCGATCGGGCTGAGGAACAGCGCAAAGCCGATGGTCAGCAAAAGCAGGCCGGCGCCGCGCAGCAGCCAGGTGATCAGCGTGTTGGCGCTCACCGCGTCGGCAAACATCTTCTCGGCCGGCACGTTGTCGGTATCGACGATCAGCAGCGCATCGCCCGCTTGCGTCTGGTAGGGTTCGAAACGGCTGCCGGCCTGGCGCGCGACGATGCTGACCACGCCAAGCGGCGCCAGCTCGTAGCCGATGCGATAGTCGCCCAAGGCGGGCGTTGTGTTGTCCGCGCCCAGATAGATCTTGCCGTCGACGATGCTGAGCGGTTTCGTGCCGGTATAGGCAGCCTTTATCGCCGCCGACTGATCGGCAGATAGCGAATAGTCCTTGTCGCCCTCGATGCGATCCAGCACCGGCGTATCCAGATCGAAGGCGACAAGCTTGCCCTGCGGGATCTGGAAACTGCGGCCGTAGATCGCCATTGACGGATTCTGATGGCCGTCCGGCTTCTTGAAGTCCGACGAGTCGATCTGACTGTCGTCCCACACTTTCGAATAACTGTAGGTCGTCACCGTCTCTTCGCCGCCGCCGAGCTTCTTCGTCGTCTCCGACTTGGACTCTTCCTTCCACTGATACATCTCGACGCTGCGCGACAGCCGCAGCCCTTGCGCCGCAATGCCGAAATCCGGATCCGCCAGGCCGCTGTCCGCTGTCACTGGGCCGCTGACATGGACCAGCTTGCCTTCATTGGCAGCATCGACGCTGTCGGCGCCGACCGAGACCACCGCGCCCGACCCTTCGGCCAGCGAGCGCGCCGTTTGCACGGCGCGGCCCTCGTTCCAGAACAGCCCGATCACCATCAGCACGATCAGGATGAGGCCGAAGATGACCCCGCCGACCGCACGCTTGATCCGCCCGAACCACGAGACGGATGTGACTTCCCTAAATGAATCGCTCATCGTTTCCCCCGAAACAAAGTTACCCCAAGATTTCAACGCGGCCGGCGGCCGCGCGTTTAACCCATCAATCGGCGTGGATCTGCGCGCCGCAATCCCTGTCGCCGGCGCAGGAGTGCACCGCCCGTGTCGTGCCGCCATCGCCGACCCGCCACGGAGAAGCCGACAGTGACGCCTGCCGCTTGTTGCCGAGAAGATCAAGCGCCCGCATCGCCGTCTGCTCTTCCGTCTCCTCACGCTTGACAACCTGCACATCTCTAAGGCCGATCGCGGCAAGCTGCGGCATCACCACATCAGGATCGCCCGCCACCACGATCGACCCGACGCCATAGCGCAGGTTCATCACCACCTTCGGCGCACGATGGTCCGGCACCAGCACCACCTGCAGCCCCGTTGTCGAGCGCATAGGTGACGATCGGCTCGGCCTTGGCTGGCGCTGCCGCATCGGCAAAAACCGCAAGCACCACCGTGAACGCCAGGAAAACCTGCTTCATGATTACCCCCGATGCTGATGGCCGCGAAGCAAGCGCCGCCAAATCCGCCGTCTACGACCAAAGGGATGCCCAGCCCAGTCAGCCGCCGAGAAACCTATCGGAATCGATCCGCTCTCGATACGGCAGTGTCGCAACACCCTCAGGCTTTTTCGTGTCGGCGTTTCGGTTCGCTTGAGGCGGAAAAGCGCCTCGGAGTCCGCCTCTGAGTCGCCTGAGTCCAAAAAAAACGTTTTTGTCAAATCGCGTTTGATGTCGGATTCATCTGCGGGTAGATTAGACCCGAATCAGCCGGTCCTTGGGGGGCGCGGCGACCACCCAAAGTCTCAAGTTCCGGCCTCTGACCGGCACCAGACGCGGACGGCTTCGCGTTCCCTGATGGATTCGGCGATCGGCGCGACCGCCGCGCCCGCGTGAGTGCTTCGTAAACGTGATGCGTCTTCAAGTTCGGCCGCTGGTGACCCCAGCATCCGGGCTCAAGAAAAGATTCCGGCCATGACATACAACCAAAGCATCCAATGAGCAGCTCCGCCGCGCTTCTCCAATCCGATAGTCTAGGCTCGCGCCTCGCGTCCCGCGGCGATCTCACCTCCTTTTTCATGCAGCTTGCCGCCGAGATCGGCGCCGACAGCTATATGCTCGTCGCCATCGTCCACGACCAGGACCGCAACGACGCCCGCATCGTCTCCTCAAACTGGATTTTCGACGCCATCGAACTGATCGGCAAGCGGCTGATCGCCGGCCTCGCTCAGGGGCCGCTGACCGTAGCACCGGGCATCCGCCCGAAGCCGTTGGTGGCCGCCGAAGCGCCCAATGCCGGCGGGCTGCTCACCGGCGAAGAGGCGCGCCTGCTCGACGTGCTTGGCCATGCCGAAGTCTATTCGCTGCGGCTCAATGTCGGCCGCCAGCGGCTGTTTGCCTTGTTCTCGGCGGCCGAGGCCGGCAAGATCGACCAGCCGGCACTGATGAAAGCGCAGCTGAAGTGCTGCTATGCGCTGTCCACCATTCCGCAACTGGTCGCCGCCGCCGCCATGCAGGACCCGCTGTCCGACCGCGAGCGCGAATGCCTGTTCTGGGTGTCGGAAGGGAAGACCACCGACGAGGTCGCGGTGATCCTCGGGGTCTCCTCGAACACCGTCAACAGCTACATCACTCACGCCATCCAGAAATTCGCGGCCTCGAACCGCGCGATGGCCATCGCCACGGCGATCAGGAGCGGCATCATTTGAAACACGCTGATATCAAGGCGGCTGCCGAAGCCCTTTTCAACGAGCAGCGCAACCCGTTCGGCGCCTTCTCCATCGGTTCCGAAACGCATCATGCCGTCACCATCCCGGATGCGGTGCGCCGCTGCCGCTGGATCGCCGTCGACATCAACGCGTCGGCCTTCGGCCTCTATTTCGTCAGCCCTTCGCCGGAGCGGGCGCGCCTGGTGCCGAGTTTCGATTCCGACTATCCGGCCACCGCTGTCGCGACCAAGTTCATCGCCGGCGCCAATGGCGAGGAGATGGTGCGCCACAGCGGCACTTCCACGGCACCGCGCTGGTGGGCCGATGACGGCATCGCCGGCTCGGACGCCGTGTTCCTGAATCTCGCCTGGGCAGAGCGCGCAGCCCCCCTGGCGCCGGGCACCAACGGCATTGCCTTTCCCGTCCATGCCGATCGCGGCCATTGCGGGCTGGTGGTGTTCCTCGGCTCGACGATCGCTCTGCCGGAGGACACGCTCTACGAAATCCACGCCCGCTGCTTTTCGCTGTTCGCCGCCGTTGCCCGCATTCGTCCCAACGATGCCAGCCGGATGCGGTCGATCTCCAAGCGCGAGCTGGAATGCCTCAAGCTGACCGCCAACGGCAACACCAGCGAAGAGATCGCCAGGCTATTGAAGCTGTCGGTGCACACCGCCAACCAGTATCTCACCCAGTCGACGCAGAAGCTCAATGCGGTCAACCGCAACCAGGCGGTGGCCAAGGCATTGCGGCTGGGACTGATCGAGTGATCAAGGCCTGCCTTCAGGCTGGCGTGCTCAGACGATTGGGATAACGGACAAAATCAGCGATAGGCGAGCGGCTCGGTCCGGCGGATGCGCGCCTCTTCGATCACCGTTTCCAGCAAGGCGGTGTTGTGCTCGGGGTCTTCACCGGGCTTCTCGAACGACACATAGTTGACGGCGACCGAAGACCTCTCCTCGCTCAGCGTCAGCTGGAAATAGACGGTCACACCCGGCGGCCTGAGCTCGAGATCAAGCACGATGCGCGGGCTGCCGCTCCAGTCGACATGCGCTTCGCCGCCGTGGCCGAGCCGCAGCGTGCCGGGCAGGAAATAAAGTTCCACCGCCGAATCCACGAGATCCGACAGGCAAGCGAAATGCTCCAGCCGGATGAAGGCGATGTAGTCGGCGACATCGATCAGGCGCAACTCGTCCACCACCTGCTCGATAGCCTTGGCGACGATGAGTTCGCGGGATTTCGCGTGCGGTTGGCGGTTCATGAAATTTGTCTCCGCTCAGCCTTTTTCGAGTAGACGATCCGCACCAGTTCGGCGACGGCCTGGTAGAATTGCGACGGGATCACGCTATCAACCGAAACTTGCTTGTACATGGAGCGGGCGAGCGCCACGTCCTCGAAGATCGGGATATTGTGCTCCTTGGCGATCTCGCGAATCTTGAGCGCCACCAGGTCCTGGCCCTTGGCCAGCACCAGCGGTGCTGAATCCTCGTCGCGGACATATTTGAGCGCGATGGAGAAGTGCGTCGGATTGGCGATGATCAGCGTCGCGCGCGGCACCGCCGTCATCATCCGCTTGCGCGCCCGGTCGCGCGCCAGCGAGCGCAGCCGCGACTTGATGATCGGGTCGCCCTCGGACTGCTTGAACTCGTCCTTGACCTCCTGCTTGGTCATGCGCAGATCCTGCTTCCAGTGGAAGCGCGACCAAACGACGTCGACGGCTGCAATCAGCCCCATGACGAAGACGATCGCCACCAAGATGTCGACGGTGATGCTTTTGATGACGAGGCCGAAAGCGACGGGGTTGGTGATCATGCCGGCCAGGAGCTGGCGGTAGTCCTGCGATAGCGTGAAGTAGAGCACGATGCTGGCGAAGCCGAGCTTGCCCAGCGATTTCAAAAATTCGACCCAGCCCTGAATACCGAACGTCCTGGTCCAGCCCTTGGCTATCGAGATGCGCGACAGTTGCGGCCGGATCCGCTCGCCGACGAATTGCGGCATGTTCTGCAGCACCGAGGCGCCGATGCCGGCCACCACCAGCAGCACCAGCAGGCTGACAACGGCACGGCCGATCTCCATCATCACGGTCTTGTAGAGCGCGATGACGTCGGTCTCGGTGTCCATCGGCCACGCCTCTGGCTTTTCCAGGAACATGGACAGGAACATGCCGAGATCAACGACGGCGTCCTTGACGTAGAAGACGGTGAACACCAATATGGCGATGAAGGACGCCAGCAGTGCGGCTTCCCGCGAATGCGGCAGCTTGCCCTGTTCGATGGTGTCGCGGATCTTCTTTTCCGTCGCGTCTTCGGTTTTGGAGTCTTTGTCCGCCGCTTCAGCCATTTGGTGTCAGCCGCCTTGAGCAATTCCAGGAAAAGTGTGAGCGGTTTTCCGTCCGGAATTGCGTGAAAAAAGAGATCGAGCGTTAAGCCGCTTCGCTCTGCTGCGACGAGGGGAGTTCGAAAGCCCCCTCGCGCGAAAGCCGGATTGTCGCCACTGCAATGTTCTTGCGCGCCGCCATGATGTCGACAAGCTGGATGCCTTCCGAGCCCTGTCCGAGCTCGGACTCGATCATGCGCCGCGACCGGGCGCCGATTGCCGACAGCACCGATTCCGTCAATGCGGGCGGCGCACCACGCAGCGCCAGCGTGATCAGTTCGGTCGACAGGCCGTCGAACAGAAGCACCCTCGCCTTCTGCGTCAGCAGCGGCAGATCGTCGAAGGCAAACAGCCTGGAGCGGACGCCGCCGAGGTCCGGCGTGCCGGCCGCTTCCAGATCCTGCATGACCTCTTCCAACTGCGGCTTGTCCATCTCGTTGAGCACGCTGGCGACGCGCGCCTGTCCCGCCGATATGTCCTTGGTCGCGGTCTGCGCCAGCACGCTGGCGCGCAGCTGGTTCTCGATGATCCTGGTGGCCGCGTCGGGAATGGTGGCCATCGTCACCATGCGCTTGATGATCTCGCTGCGCATCGGCTTTTCCATGGTCAGCAGGATGTTGGCGGCGGCCTGCGGCGCAAGCTTCGACAGCACCATGGCGGCGGTCTGCGGATGTTCGGCGGCAAGGAAGGTGCCGAGCCGCGTCGGTTCGAGCTTTTCCAGCTCCGGCCAGATCGGCGGCGGCCCCTCCGGCGCGACCTCGAAGCGCTTGTCGCCCATGATGGCGCTCATCTCTTCGGGCGACAGCGATTCGTTGAGGATGGTGTCCATCCGGTCTGCGGAATCGAGCAGGCCGGCGCCCTCGGTGAATTCGGCCTCGAATTCGGCGACGATGCGTTCGAGATCGCTCTGCGGAATGGTGCGCAACAGACGCGCCCCTTCGATCAGCGCCTTCAGCTCTTCCTGCTTGAAGAACTTCAAAAGCCGGCTGGCCGACGGCTTGCCCATCGCCACCAAGATGGCGGCGGCCTTTTGCGGACGGGTGAGCGTCACCGGCGTCGTCATGGCATATGCTCCGATCGCTGCTGAGGCCGCATGTCGTCTATTCCTTTGAAGCAATTCCAGGAAAAGTGTGTGCGGTTTTCCGTCCGGAATTGCGTAAAAACAAATACTCTATGCGCTCTTGGTAGCGGCGATGATTTCGGTCAGCCTGATGCCGAAGCGCGACGGATCGCTTTCCAGCACGGTGATTTCACCGCGCGCGATCTTGCGGCCGTTGACCACCACATCGACCGGTTCGCCGATGCGCCGGTTCAGCGCCACCGTCGAGCCCTTCTGCAGCGCCATCAGGTCCGATACCGGCATCTCGGTGCTGCCGAGGATGATCTGGACGTCGACCGGGATGCTCATGATGATGTTCGAATTGCTGCCGGACATGGCGGCCCGCAAGGCGGCGTCGGGGCGCTTTTCCTCCTCCTGGAGGACGCCGCGCAATTCCTCGATGGCGCGGTCGAGCTGTTCGTCCGGCTGGTCGATATCGGCTTCCACCTTGGTCTTGGCCATACGTCGTCTCCAAATGCTTGGGTTTGCCCGGTGTCAGCCCGGCATAAGCCCATCGATAAAATCCTGACCGGCATCATAAGGATGCCTGATCCGGACGGTGTAATTCTGCCCGAGTTTGCCGAACTCGCACACAAACAGCGTCTTGTCGCGCGCGCTCAGCTTTGCGTGCGACTGTGCCGCCTCCTCGAATTCGATGACCTGGCCCGGCTCGAAGCCGGCGAGGTCGCCGAGCGTCAGGCGAGCGAGCGGCATGGTCGCTTCGAGTGTCACCGTCGAGCGCATCACCTCTTCCGAAAAGCGTGCCCGCCAGTCGGAGGTCGTGCCTTCGCTGTCGTGGACATCGGCTATACCGCGGGTCGCCAGCAGGATGCGCTGCGGGATCATCACCGTGACCGTGCCGCTGTCAGTTGGCGTCGAGATGCCGAAGACGATGCGCACCGCAGCGCCATCGCGCAGCACGCGGCGCTTGGCTTCGCTGCCCGAAAGCGCCCGCGGCACCGGCAGTCGCAGTTCGAGCGAGCGGCGGCCCGATCCGTTCAGCGCCTGCGCAACCTCCTGGAACACCGTGGTCGCCACATCGGTTTCGATCTGCGACAGAGCGCGCTCGATCGGCGAAACCGGCTGATCCGGATCTCCGCCAAACAGCGCGCAGACCATCACCGCGATGGCCGGCGCATCAGCCACCAGGGTCATCGCATCCGAGGATGTCGGCGATGCTATGATGGTCATGGCAAAGGCATCGCCAGCATGCGTGCGGGCATCAGGAACACGGCTGATCTCGACCGCGCGCAGGTCGACGGTCACCGGAGCGCCGAGCTCGCCGGCCAGGCTCTTCTGCAACAGTGGCAGCGCGCGCTCGCCCATCGAGCGCCCGGTGCCGATGACATGAGCGGCTTCGCCGCTGTCACCGACCAGACGCTCGATGATCAGCGAGCGGGCTTGCGAGGGGCTGCCAGGACTTGTCATGACGGCGTGCGGTCCTGTCTGTCGTCATGCATGGCTCAGGCCGCTTTCTTCTCGGCGGAGGCTGTGTTCATCGTGCTCTGCTCGACGGCGTCGATCGTCGGCCGCTCATAGGACGAGATGGTCTTGCGGCCGAACTCGATCGCCACCTGCGGCAAGGCACCGTTCATGTAGGCGAGCAGCGTCTGCTTGACGATGATGTAGAGGCGGTTCTTCTTCTCGCGCACCGTCTTGATCTTGGTGGCGACCGGCCCGACCACGGCATAGGACAGGAAGATGCCGAGAAAGGTCCCGACAAGGGCGGCGCCGATCAGGCCGCCGAGGATTTCCGGCGACTGGTCGAGCGCGCCCATCGCCTTGACCACGCCGAGCACGGCGGCGACGATGCCGAGCGCCGGCAGACCGTCACCCACCGCCACCAGCGCGTGATAGGCCTTCATCTTGTCGGACTTGATGGTCTGGATTTCCTCATCCATCAGTGCCTCGATTTCATGCGAGCGCGCATTGCCGATGATGATGATGCGGCAATAGTCGCAGATGAAATGTGTCAGATCGTGATTCTTGAGCACGGTCGGGAACGCCTGGAAGATCGCCGATTCCTCGGGGTTGTCGATATGCGCCTCGACCTCGCTGCGGGACTTCGAGCGCAGTTCGCGCATCAGGCTGTGCAGGACGCCCAGCGTCTCCAGATAGTCGCGCTCCTTCGGCACCGCCTGCTTGAAGGCTTCGAGAATGCCCTTGCCGGTGTCCTTGACCGTCTTCATGGGGTTGGCGACGAGGAAGGTACCGAGCGCGGCGCCGCAGATGACCACCGCTTCCCAGGGCTGCATCAGCACATGCAGATGGCCGCCCATGGCCATGAAGCCGCCGAGAACACAGCCGAGCGTCACCACAAGTCCGATCAGAATGCCCACGCCAGATCCTTCCACATCACGTCAGGCCTAACCGATAGCTCTCGTGCCTTGTGTGAGGCTTGAATCATGCAGGGCGAGGCGATTCAGCCTCGCGCAAGCAAGTCCGCATACTCTGAGTCTGAAGCTGCGACCGGAGGCATGTCGTGTTGAGCACTTTTACCAGCTACCAGCTCATCGCCAGGGATATTCCCAAGGCGATCGACCGCATCGAGGCGGACCCGATCAACAAGCGCGACACCGACTACTATCTCGCCAACATCGGCAGCGTGAAATCGATAGACGATTTCGTCAAGAACACCCGGCTGTTCACTTATGCCATGAAGGCCTTTGGCCTCGGCGACATGGCCTACGCCAAGGCCTTCATGGTCAAAGCCCTGAAGGAAGGTGTCTCCGATCCCGACAGCTTCGCCAACAAATTGACCGACAAGCGCTACGCCGAGTTCGTCTCGGCCTTCAATTTCGCAGCCTTGGGTGCGGATGCCACCAGCTACAGTCCCGCTCAGCAGGGCGTGACCAAGAATTACGCAGCGCAGGTGGGGCTCGGCTCGTTCCAGAACGGCTACAGCTACTACAAAGGCGAAACGTCCAATTTCATCAGCAATATCTCCAAGGTCAAATCGATCGACGATCTGATGGGAGACAACCGGTTGCTTACCTACGCCATGGCCGCATTCGGCCTTGACGCCGAGGCCGAGCCACCCGCGACCGTACGGGCCATGCTCGAGGGTGGTGTCACCGATCCGGACAGTCCTGCGAACAAGTCGATCAACAAGGGTTACGCGGCTTTTGTCGCTGCCTTCGATTTCGTCCAGTATGGCGATCAGGCGACATCGCGGGACGCGGTCCAAGTGGCGATTCCCAAGGCGGTGATGGCCGGGACCGGGCTGGTTCTGGTGAAACCGACCGCCCAGTACATCAAGGGCGAAGCGGACTACTACGCGGCAAACATATCCAAGGTGAAGTCGATCGACGATCTCATCAAGGACAAGCGCCTCTTGACCTTCGCCATGGCCGCTTATGGCATCGATGCGTCAACCCAGACGCCGAAGCAGATCCGCACCATGGTCAATGGCGGCGTCACCGATCCGTTCAGCCCGGCCAACCTGCAGACCGACAAAAGCTATGCCAACTTCGTCCGCGCCTTCGATTTCGCCCAGTATGGCGACCAGACAACCACGCGCGACACGGTAACGAAGGACACACCGAAGCTCTACACCGGTCTGTCTACCCTCGGTCTCATCGCGCCGAACGCCGATGCCGTGCAGGCAGAAACCAATTACTACAACGCCAACATCGTCAAGGTGAAATCGATCGACGATCTGATGGCCGACGGCCGGCTCTACAATTATGCGCTGTCGGCAAGCGGAATAGATCCGGCAAGCGTCAGCAAAGACCTGATCCGCCGGGTCCTGGAAGGCGGCGTCCGTGACCCGAACAGCGTCGCCAACAAGGCCACCAACAAGGCCTTTGCCAGGCTCGCCACGTCGTTGAATTTCGAGGCTTACGGAGAGGCAGCGACCACCCGCGTCGCCTCGCAACAGCCGGTGATCGACAAATACATGCGCCAGACGCTGGAAGAGGATGCCGGCAAGACCAATGAAGGCGTGCGGCTGGCGCTCTATTTCGAGCGCAAGGCGCCGACCATCACCAATTGGTACGACGTGTTGGCCGACACCGCGCTCGCCAGCGTCGTGCGCACCGCGATCGGCCTGCCCGATTCCTTCGCCACCGCCGATATCGACAAGCAGGCGCAGGCCTTCGAGGCAAAGCTCGACCTGACCGATTTCACCGACCCGGCCAAGCTCGACAAATTCCTGACCCGCTTCACCAGCCTGTGGGAAATCAATCATCCGACCTCGACGGCATCGACATCGGTCGGTGTGCTGTTTGCCCAACCGACCACCGTCGGCATCTCGACCGATCTGATGATGGCCATGCAGAAACTGAAATTCTGAGAGCACCATGCAGGACAGCCTTTACGTCGCCCTTTCCTCGCAGATCGCGCTCGAGCGCCGTCTCGACACCATCGCCGACAATGTCGCCAACGCCTCGACCATCGGCTTTCGCGCCACCGGCGTGAAGTTCGAGGATGTCGTCTCCGGCAGCGGTCCCAACTCCGTATCCTTCGCCTCCTCCGGCAAGACCTATTTGTCCGGCGCGCACGGCGCGATGACGCAGACCGGCAATCCGTTCGACTTCGCCGTCCAGGGCGATGCCTGGTTCGGCATCGACACTCCGGCCGGCACCGTGATGACGCGCGACGGACGTTTTTCGATGAACGAGAACGGCGAGTTGATGTCGCTCGAAGGCCATCCGGTGCTCGACGCCGGCGGTGCGCCGATCCAGCTCGACCCGCGCGACGGCCCACCCAAGGCGGGCGCCGACGGCTCGCTGCGCCAGGGCGACAAGCTCGTCGGGGCCATCGGCCTGTTCAATTTCGACCCCGGCCCGAATTTCGTGCGCTACGGCAATTCGGGCATCGTCCCCTCACGCGCGCCGGAGCCTGTCACCGACCGCTCCGATCTCGGTGTCGCGCAAGGCTTTGTCGAGGAATCCAACGTCAATCCTGTACTGGAGATGACGCGCCTGATCATGGTCCAGCGCGCCTTCGAGAACACGGCAGCATTGATGCGCCAGACCGACGCCTCGACCGACGACGCCATCAAGACGCTCGGCTCCAAGTCGTAGCGCATGTCGAGCTCGCAATCATCGATACGTGCGCTTGAACGGCAGCCGGAAGCAGAACCGGAAAACCGGCTGGCTGCGCTGGAGCGTATCTGGCGCCGGTTCGATGACACCGAGACACTGCTGCGGCGCGGCGGCCGCGTCTCCGAGGTTTCGCCGACGCACTACAAGGTGCGCGGCCTGTCTGAAGTCGCCAGGCTGGGCGATCTCGTCGAGCAGCGCGGCCAAGCCGGCACGCGCCGCGGCGAGATCGTCAGGATCGGCCGCAACGAGGTCGTCATCGCGCCTTTCGAACGCAGCGCCGATGCCGGCATCGGCGACGCCGTGTTTCGCCGCGGTCCGCTGGTGGTAACGCCGCACGCTTCCTGGCGCGGACGCGCCATCGACGCGCTGACCCGCGCCATCGACGGCGGTCCGCCGCTGATCAGGAACGGCGAGGCGGCAAGCGGCGACGGCACCACGCCCGGCGCCATGGCGCGGCAGCGTGTCGGCACCGCCTTCACCACCGGGGTCAAGGTCATCGACATCTTCACGCCGCTCTGCTTCGGCCAGCGCCTCGGCGTCTTTGCCGGTTCCGGCGTCGGCAAGTCAACGCTGCTCGCCATGCTGGCCGGCGCCGATGCTTTCGATACGGTGGTGGTGGCGCTGATCGGCGAACGCGGCCGCGAGGTGCGCGAATTCCTCGAAGACACGATCGGCGCGCAAAGCATGGCCAAGACGGTCGCCGTCGTCGCCACCAGCGACGAGAGCGCCATGATGCGGCGACGCGCGCCCGACACCGCCATGCGCGTCGCCGAACATTTTCGCGATCAGGGCCACCGCGTGCTCCTGGTGCTGGATTCGATCACCCGCTTTGCCCATGCGCTGCGCGAAGTGGCCACGGGCACTGGCGAACCACCGGTCGCGCGCGGCTACCCCGCTTCCGTTTTCACCGACCTGCCGAAGCTGCTCGAACGCGCTGGACCCGGCGCTGAAGGCCCAGGAATTAAAGGACAGGGCTCCATCACCGCCATCATCTCGGTGCTGGTCGACGGCGACGACCACAACGACCCGGTCGCCGATTCGGTGCGTGGCATTCTCGACGGCCATGTCGTGCTCGACCGCGCGATAGCCGAACAGGGCCGCTATCCGCCGGTCAATCCACTGTCGTCGATCTCACGCCTTGCCGACAAGGCATGGAGCCCCGAACAGCGCATGCTGGTGACGAGGCTTAAGTCGATGATCTCGCGCTTCGAGGACACGCGCGACATCCGTCTGCTCGGTGCCTATCAGGGCGGCGCCGATGCCGAGCTCGACATTGCGGTGCGCCAGGTGCCGCTGATCTATGAGGCGCTGACGCAGTCGCCGAAGGACCGCGCCTCGAGCGACGCATTCTCCGATCTCGCCCGTCATCTGAAAGGCAAGCAAAGTGTCGATGCCGGAGACTGAGCGCCAATACACCGAGCGGCTTTTGCGCGAGATGCTGGCCGAGGCCACCGCCGCCGAGGAAGCCAGGGCTGACGAAGCAAGGGCTGCCAAGGCGAAAGCTGATCGCGCCAAGGCAGCCAAAACCGAGGCCGCATTGGCCAGGGCGGCCAAGCCACCCTTGCCGAGACTGGTCCAGCCTCGCAGCGTGCCCGAACCTGCCTTGCTCGGCTCGCCCCGGGCTGCCTTGCCGAGCGTAGCCAACCTTGCCTTGCCCGGCATGGGCGAGCCATCCACACCTAGCGCGCTCAGGCTTGCCTTGGCCGGTGCACCGAAGGCCGCCTTGCGCGGGGTGTCCAGGCTTGCATGGGGCAGCGCGAAACTCATATCGAGCAGCGCGTCCAACGCGGCGCGCAAAGCGGCCAAGTCCGCCTCGCGCAAAATGGCCAAGCCTGCTCCAACCGGCGAGACCAAGCCCGTATCGATCAGAACAGTCGAACCTGCACTGCGCGATGTCGGTAAGCCTGCCTTCCCCGAGATCGCCAGACCTGCCCCTCCCACTTTCGCCAAGCCCCCACTGCCCAAGGCTCCGCATGCCGAACTCAAGGAGGCGATCGCTGCTAGCCGTGACTCGCTTCTCGACGGGCTCTTTCCCGACGTCGACTGGCCGCAGCCGCCAAGGGCGCAGTTTCCCAAGGTGAAAAAGAACGATGACCGTCGCAGCGATATCGTCTTTGCCGCGCTTGGCATCACGCTCGGCCTGATCTGCGCGCTGTTTCCCTGGTATATCTTCTTCAATCAGGACCAGTTCGGCGTGCAGGCGATCAAGTTCGGCGGCAGCGGCACCAATGCCGGACGTGTCAGCGGCGGCTCGCAGATGGAAAATTCCGGCCAGCCGCTGACCGCAAACGATGTACCCGACGTCGACCTGTTCGCCACCGGCACGCTGCAGGACCCCGACGACAAGACCCAGCCTCCCGGCGTCGACGAACAGCCCTTTCCCGCGGATCCCAAATTCCGCATGGTTCATGTCGCCAATGGCCGCGCCATGATCGAGGACGACGCCGGCCTGTGGATCGTCCAGCGTGGCTCGAAGCTGCCTGACTCCAGCATCGTCTCGTCGATCGAGCAGCGCGGCGGCAAATGGGTGATGGTCACCAGCACTGACCAGGTGATCGAACTCTCCAAGTAATCGCTAGGCACGGCACGGGCGAACCGCCCCGGGTCCGCGCAAGGTCCGCGCAAGACTGGCGGCCTAGTCTGGTGCGTACCAGCCCGGAGATCCCCATGGAGCCCGTCAATCTTTTCGATCTTGCAGCCAAGCAGTCGCAATGGCTGTCCGTGCGTCAGTCCGCCATTGCCGGTAACATCGCCAACGTCAACACACCGGGCTACACCGCCGGCGATGTCGAGCCGTTCGAGAAGGTGCTTGACCGCACCGCGGTGTCGCTGACGGCCACGCAGGCCGGGCATCTCGGCACCGCTGCCACCAATGCCGGCTTCACGGTCAAGCCCGAAGAGACGACCGGCGCCATCATGCCGTCGAAGAACACCGTGGTGGTCGAGAACGAGCTGATGAAGGCCGGCGAGGTCCGCCGCTCCTTCGAGCTCAACACGGCGATCGTCAAGGCCTTCCATTCGATGATGATGATGGCGGTTAAGACCTGACCATGGACGCGCTCACCGCAGCCCTCAAGATCGCCGCATCCGGCCTCGGCGCCCAGTCGGATCGTTTGCGCGTGGTCTCGGAAAACCTCGCCAACGCGCAGTCGACCGGCAACACGCCGGGCGCCGACCCCTATCGCCGCAAGACCATCAGTTTCGTCTCCGAGCTCGACCGTGCCTCGGGCGGCACGATGGTGGAGGTCAACTCCATCGACCGCGATCCCAGCGACTTTCCCGTCGAATTCCAGCCCGGCAACGAGGCCGCCGACGACAAGGGCTACGTCAAGATGCCCAACGTCAACGTGCTGGTCGAGATGGCCGACATGAGCGAAGCCAACCGCTCCTACGAAGCCAACCTTCAGGTCATCAAGCAGGCGCGTGATCTGATCTCCATGACCATCGACCTGATGAGGAACCAGTAATGATCAGCGGCATTGGCGGTATCGGATCGCTTCCACTCAAGCCGGAGATCGGCGGCACCGACGCCGCGACCGACCTGTTTCAGGGCACCACGGCGCCAATGGCCGGCGGCGAAATCGGCGGCACCTTCGCGGAGGCGCTGAGCCAGGCCGCTTCGAAGACCGTCAACACCTTGCAGAATGCCGAGCAGGTCTCGATCCAGGCGCTCAAGGGCGACGCCGATACCCGCCAGGTCGTCGACGCCGTCATGAGCGCCCAGCAGGCCCTGCAGACCACGATCGCCATCCGCGACAAGGTCGTCTCCGCCTATCTCGAAATCAGCCGTATGGGCATCTGAGGAGACTTGCCGTGAAAGCACTCGCCATTGCAGCGACCGGCATGAACGCCCAGCAGACCAATCTGGAAGTCATCGCCAACAACATCGCCAACATCAACACCACCGGCTACAAGCGCGCGCGGGCCGAATTCTCCGACCTGCTCTACCAAGTCGACCGCACGCAAGGCGTGCCCAACCGCTCCAATTCCTCGCTGGTGCCGGAAGGCGTCTCGATCGGCCTCGGCGTCAAGACGACCGCGGTGCGCAACGTCCATACACAGGGCGAGCTGACCTCCACCGGCAACAGTTTCGACATGGCGCTGACCGGCCGCGGCTGGTTCCAGATCGAGGGCGCCGACGGCGGCACGCTCTACAGCCGCGCCGGCGCTTTCAACACCAACGCCACCGGCCAGCTGGTGACCGTAGACGGCGCCAATGTCATCCCGGCCATCACCGTGCCGGTCGATGCCATCGAGGTCGTCGTCAACAAGACCGGCCAGGTCTTTGCCCGTATCGACGGCCAGACCGATCTTCAGCTGCTCGGCCAGCTGCAGCTCGCCAACTTCGCAAACGAAGCGGGCCTCGCACCGCTCGGCGACAATCTGTTCCAGGAAACGCCGGCCTCCGGCCCGGCCAATGTCGGCGTGCCCGGCGATCCCGGCTTCGCCACGGTCGAGCAGGGCTATCTCGAGGCGTCCAACGTTGATCCGGTCAAGGAAATCACCGAGCTGATCTCGGCGCAGCGCGCCTATGAGATGAACTCCAAGGTCATTCAGGCCGCCGATGACATGGCCTCGGTCGTGTCGAAGAACATCAGGTAAGGTTTGATGGTCTCTCCGGCCTCCCGCTCCGCGCTTTGCCGCACCGCGCTGATCCTCGCGCTGGTGGCCGGCGGCGTGCCGGCTTTTGCCCAGGAGAATGCAGACCAGCAGGTAACGCAGGTCGCCAGCAACCAGGCGGCCGGCGAAGTCGTGCTGATCCCGAGCCGGGTCATCTACCCCGGCGAGATGATCGATACCGGCGCCTTGAAGCCTGTGACGCTGCTCCCTGGCAAGCACAGGCCGGATGCGGTCGCCACGCAGGCCGAGGAACTCCAGGGCAAGGTCGCCAAGCGCACGCTGCTGCCCGGCCGCTACATTCCGGTCGCCGCCATCCGCGATGCCTGGCTGGTCGAACAGGGTGCTGCCGTGCAGGTCTATTTCATCGCCGGCGACCTCACCATTTCGGCCACGGCGGTGTCGCTGCAGCCGGGCGCCGCGGGCGATCTGATCAAGGTCCGCAACACCGACAGCGGCAAGATCTTTTCCGGCACGGTGATGGCCGACGGCACCATCCGGGTCAGCGCTTCATGAGGCGCGGACCTGCCCTTCTGCTCGCGGCCATTCTTGGGCTGCAGCCGGCGCTGGCCGATGGTCTTACGCCCAAGCAAAAGCGCGATCTTGCCGGCCAGAATGGCGGCGCCTTTGTCGACCCCGAATATGACCCGGCCACCACCAGCCGCATGTTCAGGGTCTCCAACGGCCCAAGCTCGCTGCCGCCCGGCCAGGTCGCTTCGCGCATCAAGGACATCGCGCAACTGCAGGCCTCGCGCGACAACCAGCTCGTCGGCTACGGCCTCGTTATCGGTCTCGCCGGATCGGGCGACAGCCTGCGCAATTCGCCCTTCACCGAACAGTCGATCCGCGCCATGCTGGAAAATCTCGGCATCGCCACCGAAGGCGGCAGCGCGCGGGCCAAGAACGTCGCCGCCGTCATCGTCACTGCCAACATGCCGCCCTATGTGCAGTCCGGCGCCCGCATCGATATCGACGTCTCCTCCATGGGCGACGCCACCTCGCTCGCCGGCGGCACGCTGGTGATGACGCCACTGAAGGCGGCCGACGGCGAAATCTACGCTGTCGGACAGGGCTCGGTGATCGTTTCCGGCTTCACCGCCCAGGGCGACGCAGAAAAGCTGACGCAGGGCGTGCCGACGGCCGGACGCGTGCCCAACGGCGCCATTGTCGAGCGCACCGTGCGCGCCGAGTTCGAGGACCAGTCGCTGCTCACCTTGCAGCTGCGCAATCCCGATTTCTCGACCGCCGTCCGCATCGCCGACGCCATCAACGGCTACACCTCGCAGCGCTTCGGCATGCGCGTTGCGGCCGAGCGCGATGCACGCACCGTGCAGATCAGGCGGCCGAAAAATGTTTCGGCGGCGCGCTTCTATGCAGAGATCGAGAACCTGGTGGTCGAATCCGACACGCCGGCGCGGGTCGTCATCGACGAGCGCACCGGCACCATCGTCATCGGCAACGAGGTCAAGATCTCGCGCGTGGCGATCAGCCACGGCACGCTGACTGTGCGCATCACCGAACAGCCGAAGGTCGTCCAGCCCGAACCCTTCTCCAAGGGCGTGACCGCGGAGGAACCCTTCACCACCATTGAGGCCACCCGGCCCGATGCGCGCGTCGCCGTGCTCGATGGACCGAACCTCGAAACGCTGGTGTCCGGCCTCAACCGTCTCGGCGTCAAGCCGGACGGCATCATTGCCATCCTGCAAGGCATCAAGTCGGCCGGCGCTTTGCAGGCCGATCTGGTTCTTCAATAGGCCATGAAGATGATCGATCGCCTTTCTCCAACACACCGCCGCAACGCAGCCCTGGCGGTCTGCGCCATCGCCGCGCTGCTCGCAGCTTTCCCGGCGAACGCCGAAGAAGCGGTGCGGCAGGTTCTGCCCGGCGGGCAGCAGCCGGCGGCAGCCCAGCAACTGGTTCGCGAGAAAGCGCCGGACGAAAGCGAAATCCAGCGCTTTTGCTCCAACATCGCCGATGCCGCCCGCGACCGCCGCTACGCGTTGCAGGCCGAAGAGCTGAAGCAGCTGCAGGCCGGCATCGACCAGCGCATGAAGGCGCTGGACGAGAAGCGCGCCGAATACGAGCAATGGCTGAAGCGGCGCGAAGTATTTCTGGCCCGCGCCGAGGACGGCGTCGTCAAGATTTATGCCGGCATGAAGCCGGACGCCGCGGCCGAGCGCCTGGCCATGGTCACCCCCGATCTCGCCGCAGCCATCCTGATGAAGCTCGATTCGCGCAAGGCCGGCGTCATTCTCAACGAAATGGACCAGAAGGCGGCGGCCACGCTCACCGGCATCATGGCCAGCGCGGCCCGAAGGGTAGATCCGTCATGAAGTTGCAGTTGCTCGTCCTGGTCGCGGCCGCTTCGCTGTCCGGCTGTGCCATCGACCCGAAGGAGATCGGCAGGGAGCCGGTGATGTCGCCGGTCGGCACCGGTATCACTGGCAGCGTCAATGCGCCCTATTCATACCCGGAAGAGCCGCGGGCGCCGGTGAAGAAATTCTCGCTGTGGGACGATCGCCAGAGCCGGCTGTTCACCGATCCGCGCGCGCTGCGCGATGGCGACATCCTGACCGTCAGAATCAAGCTCAACGACAAGGCCAACTTCAAGAACCAGAACGACCGCAGCCGCACCGCCGCGCGCAAGCTGGGCTATGACGTCAAGCTTGGATGGGAAGATGCCAGCACCAGCGGCAAGGGCGACGCCGGCCTGAGCTCCAGCACTGAAACCAACGCCGACGGCGAAATCAAGCGCTCGGAAAACCTCGAACTCAATGTCGCCGCCGTCGTCACCGAAGTCCTGCCCAACGGCAATTTGATGATCCGCGGCTCGCAGGAAGTGCGCGTCAACTACGAGCTCAGGGTGCTGACCATTGCCGGCATGGTGCGCCCCTCAGATATCGGCGCCGAAAACACCATTTCCTACGAACGCATCGCCGAGGCGCGCATCTCCTATGGCGGCCGCGGCCGCGTCAGCGAAGTCCAGCAGCCCGCTTACGGTCAGCAGATCCTCGACCAAGTCCTCCCCTTCTAGGTCCGGAGAACGGCGCGGTGGCAAATGTCGAACAGGTCCAGCCCAAAAAGGGCCCATCGCTTGTCATTCAGCTCGCCATGCTTTTGGCGGTGACGGGCGCTGCCATCGGTATGGGCTGGGTTTCCGGCGGCTATCTGAAGGGCGTCGGCGGACCAGTACCGGTGCCGGCTGCACCCGAGAACCAGTCCAACGCTGAGCAGCCGAGCCCGGCCGCAGAACATGCGCCGGGCACCGGGCCGACGCTCGTGCAGCTGGCGCCAATCACCACCAATCTGGCCGCGCCGGCCGATATCTGGATAAGGCTGGAGGCGTCGGTGGTCTACGACGCCCCGCAACCGCCGGAGCTGACCGAGAGCATTCACCAGGACCTGCTGGCCATGGTCCGCACCCTGAAGATGCATCAGATCGAAGGTGCCAGCGGCTACCAGCATTTGAAAGCCGACCTCGAGGAGCGCGCCGCGATCCGCAGCGGTGGCCATGCCAAACAGGTTCTGATCAGGACATTGCTGCTCGAATGAGAAAACTCATCCTCGCCGCCGCGATCGTCGTCGCCGCCACTTCTGTTGCCGCTGCCCAGCAGCTGGATCTCGGCGGTATCGGCAAGGCCGACGGCGCCACCGTCGGCTATATCATTCAGATGTTCGGCCTGCTCACTGTGCTGTCGGTGGCGCCGGGCCTGTTGATCATGGTGACGAGCTTCACCCGCTTCGTCATCGCCTTCTCGATCCTGCGCGCCGGCATCGGCCTGCAGTCGACGCCGGCCAATCTCATCCTCATCTCGCTGTCGCTGTTCATGACCTTCTATGTCATGGCGCCGACCTTCGACCAGGCCTGGAACACCGGCGTGAAGCCGCTGATGGACAACCAGATCAGCCAGACCGAGGCGTTCGAAAAGATTTCGGACCCGTTCCGCACCTTCATGCTGCACAATGTCCGCGACAAGGATTTCGACCTGTTCGCCGATCTCGCCCGCGAACGCGGCCAGGTGGTTGCCAAGGAAACCGTCGACCTGCGCATCCTGGTGCCGGCCTTCATGATCTCCGAAATCCGCCGCGGCTTCGAGATCGGTTTCCTGATCGTGCTGCCGTTCCTCGTCATCGACCTGATCGTCGCCACCATCACCATGGCCATGGGCATGATGATGCTGCCGCCGACCGTCGTGTCGCTGCCCTTCAAGATCCTGTTCTTCGTCCTCATCGACGGCTGGAACCTGCTGGTCGGCAGCCTGGTGCGCTCCTTCACCTGACCGCCGGCGACCCTGCGTGGCGCCCGGCTAAAACTTCACGCAATATATTTCCGGTTAACCGTCCCGTTTAGCCCTTTGGTAGGGACTTGCCCGCATATTGCTCGCAGATGGCGGGTGATCGGGTCTCACGATCATTGGCATGATGCCGCTCCGTCATACCGGAAAAGCCGGTATGCAAAAAAACACCCTGTAAAAATCAAGGTACGAGTAGCCATGTCCAGTATCATGACGAACGCCTCGGCGCTGACCGCGCTGCAGAGCCTCAACAGCACCAACAAGCAGCTCGAAATGACCCAGGCCCGTATTTCCACGGGCTACCGCGTCGCCACCGCCAGCGACAACGCTGCCTACTGGTCGATCGCCACCTCGATGAAATCCGACAACAAGGCGCTTTCGGCCGTCCAGGACTCGCTCGGCCTCGGCGCCGGCAAGGTCGACACCGCCTACACCGCCATCAATGACATCAAGGACCAGGTCGACCTGATCAAGTCCAAACTGGTCACCGCCCGTGGCGCCAGCCAGGAAGACCAGCAGAAGATCGCGACCGAAATCAATGCCATCCAGGCGCAGATCAAGTCGTCGGTCACCAACGCCAACTTCGCCGGCTCGAACCTGCTGCAGAACGACGGCGCCGCCGCATCGGACCTGAAGATCGTCGCTTCCTACAACCGCACCGGCGCGACCGTCACCATCGACACGATCGATGTCACGGCTGCCGACACGCAGGTTCTCGACGTCGCCGGCACCGGCGGCATCGTCGGCGGCCTGCTGGCCACGACCTTCTTCGACCCGAGTGCAGCCGCGGTTGCCGACACCGCCATCGACACGGCACTCGGCAGCGTTGAAACGGCGCTTAGCTCACTGTCCACCGGCGCTGCCTCGCTCGGCGCTGCCAAGTCGCGCATCGACACCCAGAAGAGCTTCCTGTCGAACCTGTCGGACTCGATCGACAAGGGCGTCGGCGCTCTGGTCGACGCCGACATGAACAAGGAATCGACCCGTCTGCAGGCCCTCCAGGTCCAACAGCAGCTCGGCATCCAGGCGCTGTCGATCGCCAACGGCAACTCGCAGTCGATCCTGTCGCTCTTCCGCGGCTGATCTCTCGACTTTACGACTGACAAGATCCGATCGGGCCGCGCCACCAGCGCGGCCCGATTTCTTTTTGTGGCTGCTGATTTTCTCTTTGAATGGCGGCCGATTTTGCTTCTGGCCGGCGCCCGGATTGGCTTGTTTTAACAGGCCATTAACCATATCCCGCTAGTCATGGTTAACCATACCATGGCGGGCAGACCAGACGGTCGATGGGCTTATGCCTACCCCCTGTTGAAATTGATCCGGCGTGTGACACGCCAGTTTTTGAGAAGGGGTAAATATCTTGGCAAGCATCATGACCAACGCCTCGGCGCTGACGGCGCTGCAGAGCCTGAACAACACCAACAAGCAGCTCGAAATGACCCAGTCGCGCATTTCGACCGGCTACCGCGTCGCCACCGCCAGCGACAACGCCGCCTATTGGTCGATCGCCACCACGATGAAGTCCGATAACAAGGCGCTTTCGGCCGTTCAGGACGCGCTCGGCCTCGGCGCCGGCAAGGTCGACACCGCCTATACCGCTATCACCGACATCAAGGATCAGGTCGACTTGATCAAGGCCAAGCTCGTCACAGCCCGCGGCGCCAGCCAGGACAACCAGCAGAAGATCGCGACCGAAATCAAGGCCATCCAGGACCAGATCAAGTCCTCGGTCACCAACGCCAGCTATGCCGGCTCGAACCTTTTGCAGAACGACGGCCTCCCGGCGTCGGACCTGAAGATCGTCGCGTCCTACAACCGCACCGGCACGACCGTCTCCATCGACACCATCGACGTCAAGGCTGCCGACACCCAGGTGCTCGACCTGCCCGGCACCGGCGGCATCGTCGGCGGTCTGCTGGCAACGACCTTCTTCGACCCGAGCGCCGCCGCCGTCACGGACGCCAACATCGACACAGCTCTGGACAGCGTTGAAACCGCACTTGCCAAACTCTCGACCGGCGCTGCCTATCTCGGCGCCGCCAAGTCGCGCATCGACACCCAGAAGAGCTTCCTGTCGAACCTGTCGGACTCCATCGACAAGGGCGTCGGCGCTCTGGTCGATGCCGACATGAACAAGGAATCGACGCGGCTGCAGGCCCTCCAGGTCCAGCAGCAGCTCGGCATCCAGTCGCTGTCGATCGCCAACGGCAACTCGCAGTCGATCCTGGCGCTGTTCAAGCAATAGGCCGGACCCGGCTTTCTCTTCCTTCGAATTGAAGGGCCGCGCCAACAGCGCGGCCCTTTCGCTTTGTAGCCGTGTTTTGAAGCATGTCGTTGGCCCGGAACCGCTGCACACGTCGGGCGACGTGCTTTATCATCTTCGCACAAGCTTCGCGGTCTAGTGTTCCCACGGAATATCATGCTGGGAGCGCTTGAATCGTGCCGCAACAGATCCAGAGCATCATCTCGAATCTCAGGGCATTTGGCGTCAGGCGCCTCGCCATGCTGGCCGGCATCGCCGCGCTGGTCATGGCCGTCATCGGCATCGGCTCGGTCTATCTCAACCGCCCCGCCTACGAGACACTCTATGTCGGACTCGACCGCTCCGACGTGAACCAGATCGGCCTGGTGCTCGGCGAGGCCGGCATCGGCTTCGATGTCGGCTCCGACGGCACCTCCGTGCTGGTGCCGGCCGGCACCACCGCGCAGGCGCGCATGCTGCTTGCCGAAAAAGGCCTGCCGACCAGCGCCAATGCCGGCTACGAACTGTTCGACAATGTCGGCGCGATGGGCCTGACATCCTTCATGCAGCAGATCACCCGGGTGCGCGCGCTGGAGGGCGAGATCTCCCGCACCATCCAGTCGATCGCGGGCATCAAGGCTGCCCGCGTCCACATCGTCATGTCCGAGCGCGCCAATTTCCGCCGCGACGAACAGCAGCCCTCTGCCTCGGTGGTCATCCGTTATTCCGGCATCGACGCCGAAAAGAGCGCCATGTCGATCCGCCACCTCGTTGCGGCCGCAGTCCCCGGCCTGTCGGCCGACAAGGTGACCGTTCTCGATTCCAACGGCAATCTGCTCGCCGCCGGCGACGACCCCTCCAACACCAGTGCCGCCCGCACGCTCGGCGTCGAGCAGACCGTCGAGGCGCAGATCGGCGACAATATCCGCCGCGCGCTGACACCCTATCTCGGACCAGACAATTTCCGCGCCAGCGTCAAGGCCGATGTCAACACCGACACCCGCCAGACTGAAGAGACGATCTTCGATCCGGAGTCGCGCGTTGAGCGTTCGGTGCAGTCGGTGCGCGCCAACGAAAACAGCAACCAGAGGCAGGCCTCGACCCCGGCCAGCGTCGAGCAGAACCTGCCCGAGACCCAGGCGACCAGCACCGACGGCCCGCAGACGACATCGGCCAACGACCGCAAGGAGGAGATCACCAATTACGAGATCAACTCCAAGAAGATCGCCACCGTCTCCAACGGTTATTCCGTCACCAAAATGTCGATCGCCGTCGTCGTCAACCAGCAGCGGCTGATGACCATCCTCGGCAAGGACGCCACCCCCGAGCAGATCGCCAAGCGCGTCGCCGACATCCAGAAGATGGTGGCCTCAGCCACCGGCTTTGATGACAAGCGCGGCGATATCATCGATGTCTCGGCGGTCGAGTTCATCGACGGGCTGGACGGCGAGCCGATCGAGCAGCCGGGCATAATGGCATCGATCGGAACCCATGCCGGCACGATGATCAATGCCGGCGCCTTCATCGTCGTGGTGTTCCTGGTCGCCTTCTTCGGCCTGAGGCCGATGGCCACCGCGCTGACCGCGCGGCCGACGCCCGCACTTGCCGGCCCAAGCTTCGACGATGTTCAGCGTTCGCTGCCGACACCTGAAACCACCGCCACTGCCGAACCCCCGCCGGCGGCATTGCCGAGCGGTCGCCCCGGCCCGACCCCGCTCGACGATCTTCGCCAGAAGATCAGGCCGGCGCCGCAGGAACGGCTGGCCCGCATGGTCGATCTCAACGAGGAGCGCACCGCGCAGATCCTGCGCAAATGGGCGGCCCAGGAAGCAGCGGTGTAGACCATGGTCTCGGCAGCGCTTTTCGATCTTTTGCCGGATTTCGGCGCACGCACCCAGCGTGCTGGCCAGCCACCGCTTGCGACCAAGGCCGAGCCAAGGCTGGAGACGCCGGCGCCACAGGCCGACATCGGCGCGCTGATCGCCGAAGCGGTCGTCGACGCCGAAGCGGCCCTCGAAGCCCGTCTTGCCCTCGCCCACCAGGCTGCGCTCGAGGCGCAGAACCAGGCCAACGCCGATGAAGCAAAGGCGTTTCTGGAAAGCTTCGGCGGCGATGTCGGCGTAGCCGTTGCTACCCGTATCGACGCCATGGAGGCGAAGGTCAGCGAGCTTGTCGGCGCCACCGTCGCCCGCATCATCGGCGGCATCGTCAGCGACGACCTGCAGAAGCGTTCGCTGGAAGCCCTTGCCGGCACGATCCGCGAAGCCGTCGGCGACAGCGAGGCGGTTCGCATCGCCGTGCGCGGGCCGCTGTCACTGTTCGAGACCCTGAAGGCGTCGCTTGGCCCACGCGCGGCCAATCTCGATTTCGTCGAGGCGCCCGGCTTCGACGTCACCGTCGCCATCGACGAGGCGGTGTTCGAGACCCGTATCGCCGAATGGTCTTCTGCCTTGTCCGAGGCCCTGTCATGAGTACCGCTGACGCCGCCAAACACCCGCACGAGATCATCATCGTACGGCGCAGTCACGACGACCACGACGACGCCCACCATGGCGGCGTCTGGAAGATCGCCTTCGCCGATTTCATGACCGCCATGATGTGCTTCTTCCTCGTCATGTGGCTGATCAATGCCGCCAACGAGCAGACCAAGGCCGCTGTCGCCAGCTATTTCAACCCGGTCAAGCTGGTCGACCGCAACGCCAGCCGCAAGGGCCTCGAAGACCTCGGCGACGGGCCGAGCAAGGTCGGGCTGACGGCCGACGACCCGAAGGACAAGACCAGCAAGGCCGGACAGGACGGCATCGGCGGCGCAGGCACCTCGGACAAGAAGCAGCCGAAGGAATCGGCGCCGAAGACCGATCTTTCCGACGAGCATCTGTTTGCCGACCCCTATGCGGTGCTGTCGGAAATCGCCACCGACACCGGCGTCATGCAGAATGTCAGCGAGAAGGGCGATGGCGGCGCGCAGGCGTCCGGCCCCGCCACCGGTGCATCGGGCGGCCAATCCTACCGCGACCCGTTCGCGCCGGATTTCTGGTCGCAGCAGGTGGCGGCACCCGGCGCCGAAGCCACCGCCGAGCGCAGCAAGATCGAAGGCGATCCTTTGAAGCCCGGCGACAAGGCCGCGAAGGACCAAGTGGCTGAGGTGAAGGCCGTGCCGCCGGCGCCGCCGGTGACGGCAGCGCCGCTCGAGCCGCTGGCAAAGCCCGCATCCAACAAGCCACTGACCAAGGCAGAGGCCAAGGCTGAAGCCGCAAAGGCTGCAGCTGAAAAGGCGGAGATTGCACAGGCGGAAGCCGCCGAAGCTCAAACCGCACCCAAGCCCGAAGCCGCGGAAAAGACGCCGAGTGCCGCCGCCGTCAAGGCCGCGGCTCAGGTCAAGCAGGAACTCGCCGAGGCCTTCAAGCCTGGCGACAGATTGCACGACGGCGTCTCCGTCGAGGCCACCGACAAGGGCGTCGTCATCTCGATCACCGACCAGTTCGATTTCGGCATGTTCGAGATCGGCTCGGCAGTGCCGCGCCGTGAACTGGTGCTGGCGATGGAAAAGATCGGCCGCATCGTCAACGAGCAGAAAGGCGCGATCAGCATCAACGGCCACACCGATGCGCGGCCGTTCCGCAGCGACACTTACGACAATTGGCGGCTGTCCACGGCGCGCGCCCATTCCGCCTATTACATGCTGGTGCGCGGTGGCGTCGACGAGCGTCGTATCACCGAGGTCGCCGGCTTCGCCGACCGCGAGCCGAAGGTTGCAGCCGACCCGATGGCTGCCCCGAACCGACGCATCGAGATCCTGATGGCGACCGACGGATGAGATGCGGCGCCATCATCGGCCGCGCCGTCGGCTTGCTGCTGTTGAGCGCTGTCCATTCGCCGGCGGCTTTAGCCGAGGACGGCTTGCAGCCCTATCAGCTGGTGCGCTCGCTGCAGCTGGTGCAGGACCGCATCGCCGCCGGCGACCATGCCGCGTTGCCGATGCAGGCCAAGCTACTCGAAATGACCGACACAAGGCTTCGCACGGCGGACGCGCAGGACTTCAGCGACCCGAAGAATTTTCGCGCCTTGCTGGTCTATGGCATGAGCGGCGGCAACCCCGTCACCGTCGAGGTGGCGATGTCGCGCGCTAAGACCGACCCACAAAGCCTGGCCATCGCCAAGGGCATTATCGACTATCTGAACGGCCGCCCGGCGGCCGCGATCGAGGCGCTGAAGCCGATCGATCCGATGACGCTGCCCGCCGATCTCGGCGCTTTCCTGGCGCTGGTCAAAGGCTCACTGCTCGCCACCGAGCAACCGGCCGCAGCACTTGCCCTGCTCGACGATGCTCGCCTGCTCAGCCCCGGCACGCTGGTCGAGGAAGCAGCGCTTCGCCGCTCGGTCGGTATCGCCGCCGCGCAAGGCGATGGCGCGCGCTTCGCGCTCGCCTCGACGCAGTATGTCGAGGACTATCTCTATTCCCCCTATGCCAGCCAGTTTGCCGATGCCTTCGTGTCCGGCGTCATCACGCTGCACATGGCCGTCAGCCAGGACAAGCTCGCCGACATCACCGCAATGATGGATCCCGAGCGCGAGAAAGTGATCTACCTGCGCATCGCCCGCCGCGCCGCGATCGACGGCCTCGCCGACCTCTCCGCCTTTGCCTCGGCCAGGGCCGAACAGGGCCGCGACGGCATCCACAATCAGGACGACCCGCGCGCCCAGCTCTATTCCAGCCTGTCCACGGTGACGTCGGGCACCATCGACGAGGTCCGCGCCAAGCTCGACAAGATCGATCGCAGCCAGCTTTCGCAAAGCGACCGCGACTTGCTCGATGCGGCACAGGCCGTGGCCGGCGAAGTGATCGCGCCGCCGGCGCCGCTGCCTGCCGACAAGCCTGCGCCTGCCGCGGTTAAACAGGAACCGGTCAAGACGGCGGCTGCGGCAAACCCCGATGAGCCCGAGCTGCCGCCGGTCGAAGGCGCAATGCCGGAGCAGCCAGCCGCAGCAGCAGGCGGACCGGCCACAACCGACAAGCCGAAGGCGCCAGGCGAGCCAGCCGCGCAGGCACAGAGCACGCCTCAGACAAAGGCGCCGCAAGCACCTTCTGTCGCCACCGCCAGCGATGCGGCTCCTGTCTTGCCGGCATCTGCCCCTGCAGCCGGCGCCGAGCCCGCCGATCCCACCGACGCCGCCATGGCCAAGACGCGTCGCCAACTCGATTTGATCGACCAGATGCTTGGAGCAGCCCCGAAATGACCACCAATGTTGGCCAGGCCCTGCCGGGGTTTGCGCTCGTGCACGCTGGATCGAAGCAGACCACGCCGAACGCCAAGGGCGACGACAAAAGCTTCGGTGAACTGGTGCGCGGCGAGGACAATGCGCCGACGCAGAAAGGCCAGGGAGCAACAGAGGCCGCGCCGCACGAGCCACGTTGGACCCGGCGCAGCGCGGCCGGCCCTGTCAAGGCCGAGACTGCACATGCAGAGACGGCCAAGACGGCCAAACCGGTTGTCGGGAAAGCCGAAAAGAACCCTGTCGACAGCGGTCCGGACAAGACATCCGCTGACGCTGAGGCGGATGGACAAGAGGCAGGCACGGCACCGCTGCAGGATCATCTCCCATTGCTGATAGCGTTGCATGATATCAGCCGTTTCTCGGCGGCCAGAGCGAGCGGGAACGGCGCCGCCACGAATGAACAGACTGAACAACCGGCGCTCGACGGCGAGACCGTTTCTGCGCAGACGCCGCCTCTGTCATTGAAGAAATTCCGCACGGCATCAGGCCCCGACAACAGCCTCGACACGACGCCGCGGCCCGAACGAGCCAAGGCCGGTGCCGACATTTCCGCACAGGATCAGGGGCAAAAGCTGGCCGCGATCGGACCACAGTCCGGCAAGCTGCCTAACCCGGATGGCGCGACGCCAACTCTGCCGGCGAACGGGCCGGCAAGCGAGAGTTCCGCGCCCGCCGCAAAGCGGTCGGCGCTGTCGACAAAAGGCGTCGATGGAGCCCAGTCAACCGAGACGTCCACATCCGAAAAACAGGCGCCGTCCGCCGGGCGCGTCGACATTGTCGCCGAGCAGAGTTTCCCGGCGCCGGCGCAGAGCCCGATAAACCAGACGACGTCGGCTCTGATCGACGTGCTCGCTTCGGACAACGGCCTGCGGCAAGCGGTTTCGACGCCGTCGACGACCGCCCAGACGGCCGGTTCTGTTGCCGTTCCGACACATATATTGAAGATCGAGCTTCACCCGGCCGAACTCGGCATGGTCACCGCCAGTCTCAGGCTCGCCGGGGAACAACTTTCAATAGAATTGAAGCCCGAAACCCACGAGGCTTACCGCCGCCTCGCCACCGACAGCGATGCCATAGTGAAGTCGTTGCGTGGGCTCGGCTTTGATGTCGACAAGGTCACCATCCTGCAACCCTCGGTAGCAATCAACGCTTCGGCCCGCAGCGATGCAGCGAACTCCCAGCCGATGCCGCAAGGCCGCGATCAGTCTGCCTTTCAGCCCGGAAACTCGAGCGGCAACAATGCGGGTTCGGGCGGCCAGCAGTCGGGAAGAAACCGCAATGACGATGCCCAGGAATTCGGCCGCCCTGGCGTGCCTGCTCGCGAGCGCGCTGGCGACGATATGTTCATCTAGCCTCATCATCGGCCCGGCCAACGCCGCCACCAACCCTTGCGAGCCCGAGATCCTGCGCGCCGCCGACCGCTATGGCGTGCCGGCCGGCATCCTCTATGCCGTCGGACTGACCGAGACCGGCAAGAAGGGCAGCCTTCAGCCTAATGCCTTGAATATAGAAGGAAAAGCGGTATTTCCGAGAAACCGAGCCGAGGCCTTGGCGACGTTCGAAGCGGCCCGGCGCGAGGGCAAGACGCTCATCGACCTCGGCTGCATGCAAATCAATCATCACTATCACGCATCGCATTTTCGCAGCGTCGACGACATGCTCGACCCGCGCCAGAATGTCGACTACGCGGCGCGCTTCCTGGCCAGCCTGCATGCCCGTCATGTCAGCTGGTCGATGGCTGTCGCCCGCTATCACGCCGGCCCCGACAACGATCCCGCGCAGAAGTTCTATGTCTGCCGCGTCATCGCCAATATGGTCGCCACCGGCTTCGGCAAATGGACGCCCAACGCCCGCGCCTTCTGCAACCCATAGACGCATCCGCCTTTCGCAGATGTGAGCAAGCCGCGACCCTGCCGGTGCCCCGGCACGTCCCGATATCGGCGGCCAACGATACAACTTCGTGACTGCTGTTATTTCGAAACCCGAAATAACTCCCAAGAAAATAGCTACAAGAAATGATGGTTGTTCAGGATTCCCGCCACCGGTTACGCCTCTTCCCACGGGGCAGATGATCTGATTCGGAGGCGGGGCCGATGATTGTAATCGTTGACGAGCGTGAGCTCGTAACTGAGGGGTATAACTCACTTTTCGATCGCGAGGGGGTCGCCTGTGCGGGCTTCGCGCCTGGCGAATTCGGCGAGTGGGTAACATCGGCTGCCGACACTGATTTGAAGTCGGTCCGCGCCTTCCTCATCGGCGACTGCCGCGAAGGCGCCATCTCGCCACGCCAGATCCGCGACCGCACCGGCGCTCCGGTCATCGCGCTCAGCGAACAGCACTCGCTTGAAAATACGCTGCGGCTGTTCGAGAGCGGCGTCGACGACGTCATCCGCAAGCCGGTCCACATCAGAGAGATCCTGGCCCGTATCACCGCCATCCGTCGCCGCGCCCATGAGGACGTCAGCTACACCGAGATCGGCGCCATGCGCATCTTCATGGACGGACGCGATCCCGAGATCGATGGCCAGCCGCTGCCACTGCCGCGCCGCGAACGCCGCATCCTCGAATATCTGGCGAGCAACCGCGGACGCCGTGTCACCAAGACCCAGGTCTTCAACGCCATCTACGGCATCTTCGACGAAGAGGTCGAGGAGAACGTCGTCGAGAGCCACATCAGCAAATTGCGCAAGAAACTGCGCGAGAAGCTCGGCCAGGATCCGATCGATTCCAAGCGCTTCCTCGGCTACCGGCTGGTGTTCTGATGGCGGTCTGCGCCAGCCTCGCGCAAGACAGAAATCATACCCTCGCGACCACAGACATGGGCATTGAGGAGACGTTTCGATGAGCCTTTACGGAATGATGCGGACCGGCGTTTCCGGGATGAACGCACAGGCCAACCGCCTGTCGACGACAGCCGACAACATCGCCAATTCCGACACCACCGGCTACAAGCGATCCTCGGCCGAGTTTTCGACGCTTATCATGCCGCAGGTCGGCGGCGCCTACAATTCCGGCGGCGTCAACACCACGATCCGCTCGGCAATCAGCGCCCAGGGCGTGCTTCAGTACACGACCTCGGTCTCCGACCTGGCGGTTAACGGCAACGGTTTCTTCGTCGTCCAGGATCCCAGCGGAACGCCTTTCCTCACCCGCGCCGGCGCTTTCGTTCCCGACGCCCAGGGCAGGCTGGTGAACGCCGCCGGCTACCAGCTGATGGCCTACAGCTACGCTAACGGCACACCTGCCGCCACCGCCAACGGTTTCGAAGGCCTGGTTCCTGTCGAGATTTCCGACCAGGAAATGACGGCGACGCCCAGCACCACGGGCAACTTCAACGCCAATCTGCCCGCGGGCGCCACCCCGCCCGCCGGTCCGCTGCCGTCCTCCAACAGCGCGACGGCAGAGTACACGTCGAAATCCTCGATCGTCACCTATGACAATCTCGGCAACAAGAAGCTGCTCGACGTCTATTTCACCAACACCGGCACCGGCACCTGGTCGGTTTCGGTGTTCGACCAGTCCACGGCGACGCCCGGCACGTCCTTCCCCTATACGGGCGGTGCGCTGGCCTCGGCCAACCTGACGTTCGACACCACCACCGGCAAACTCACCGGCGCCGTCGACTCAATTACGATACCCGTGCCGGGCGGTGCGTCGCTCGATCTCGATCTGTCCAGGCTGACCCAGCTCGGCACCGGCTTCACCGTCTCCGAAGCGAAGGTCAACGGCAACGCTCCCAGCACGATCGAAAAGATCCAGATCGGCGAGGACGGCGTCATCTACGCCCAGTATCAGGACGGTTCGACCAAGCCGCTGTTCAAGATCCCGTTGGCCGACGTCCAGAGCGCCGACAACCTCACCGCACTGCCTGGCAACGTCTATGCGCAATCCACCGACTCCGGCACCGTGCGCATCGGCTTTGCCAATGAAGGCAAGCTCGGCAGCATCATCTCCGGCGCGCTGGAAAATTCCAACGTCGATATCGCCGAGGAACTGACCAACATGATCGCGGCGCAGCGCAGCTACACCGCAAACTCGAAAGTATTCCAGACCGGTTCCGACCTCATGGACGTCCTTGTCAACCTGAAGAGATAAACGACGGGCGCTAGTGGGATGAACCCAAACCGGAGCAGCGCGGTGCGCGGATTTCGAATTCAAGGCCACACCGGCAAACCGGCTGGTGTGGTTTGGAATTGGAGGTTTCCGAACGCTGACGCCGCCGACAGGGCAGAAACGTCATCCCCTCCCCACTGGCCTCGTGAAAGACCCGCATGTCGCTGACTTCCGCATTGACCATAGCCCAACAGTCGCTTCAGACCACGTCGAAGCAGACCAGCGTCCTTTCCCGTAATATTGCCGACGCTAGCAATCCCGACTACGCCCGCCGCACCGCGGTCGTCGTCAGCAGCGCGCCCGGCGCCCGCTCGGTGGAGATCCAGCGCGCCGCCAACGCCCTGCTGTTTCGCCAGAACCTCAGCGCGCAATCGGCCTGGAGCGGCCAGAGCACGCTCTACAGCGGCATTGACCGCCTCGCCGTTGCCGTCAACGGCGTCGACAACGCCTCCTCGGCCTCGACCGCGATCGGCAACCTGCAGAACGCGCTGCAGCTTTACGCCTCCACTCCGTCCAACCAGAACCTCGGTTCCAGCGTCATCGACGCGGCCCAGCAGGTGGTGCGCGCGCTGAATGAAGGCACCAAGGCGATCCAGGATTTCCGCACCCAGGCCGATGGCGAGATATCAACGGCGGTCGACGATCTCAAATCGCTGCTCAGCCAGTTCCAGGACGCCAACAAGGCGGTCATCTCCGCAACCCGTTCGGGCACGGACGCGTCCGACGCACTCGACCAGCGCGACGCCCTTTTGAAGAAGATCGCCGACTATGTGCCGGTGTCGACGTTCACGCGCGGCGACAACGACATGGTCATCACCACCAAGGACGGCACGACGCTGTTCGAGACCATTCCGCGCTCGGTCAGTTTCACGCCGTCGGCGGGCTACACCGCCGGCACGCCCGGCAACACCATCTATATCGACAATGTGCCTGTCAGCGCCGGCACCGGCGGCAACGCCAGCGCCGACGGCAAGCTCGCCGGGTTGATCACCTTGCGTGACGGCGTCGCCGCGACCATGCAGAGCCAGCTCGACGAGGTCGCGCGCGGGCTCATCACCGCCTTTGCCGAGACGGCACCTTCGCAGCCCGACCGAACCGGCCTGTTCACCTGGTCTGGCGCGCCGGCCATCCCGGCAGCCGGCACGCTGATCGACGGCCTTGCCGGCTCGATCAAAGTCAACGCCGCAATGGATCCGAGCGTAGGCGGCAATCCGGTTCTGCTGCGCGACGGCGGCGCCAATGGCGCCGCCTATATCGCCAACACCGCCGGCAACGCCTCCTATTCGCAGCTTTTGATCGGTTATGGCGACAAGCTCGACAAGCCGATGCCTTTCGACCCTTCGGCCGGCATCACCGTCACCTCCAGCGTCTCCGACTACGCCGCCAACGCCATTGGCTGGTTCGAAGGCCAGCGCCAGCAGGCCTCTACCAACGCCGACGCCAAGGAAGCGCTGGCATCGCGCACCGCCGAGGCACTGTCCAACGACACCGGCGTCAATGTCGACCAGGAGATGTCGCTGCTGCTCGACCTCGAACACACCTATCAGGCCTCGGCGCGCATGATGAAAACCGTCGACGACATGCTGTCGTCCCTGCTCGATGCCGTGGGATAAGCCATGAAAGCCACATCCGTTTCCTCAGCCGCCCTCTCCAACGCCGCGCGCTATCAGCAGATGCGCATGCAGGCCGAACTGGTCAAAGCCACCAAGGAATCGACGACCGGCACCGTCGCCGATGTCGGCCTGGCGCTCGGCGCGCGCACCTCGCAGGCAGTGACCTTCTCGCGCGATCTCGACCGGTTGAACGTCATCATCGATTCCAATTCGCTGGTCACCGCCCGGCTATCCTCGACGCAGGATGCGCTTGGCCAGCTTTCCGACACGGCACAGAATTTGCTGACTGCGTTGACCGCCGCCGGCAATTCCTCGAGCACCATCACACAGCAAGCCGGCAAGGCCGCCGTGCAGCAGATGACCTCGATCCTCAACGCCAGCGTCAACGGCGAATATCTGTTTGCCGGCACCAACACCGACGTCAAGCCGATCGACGACTTCACCGCCGCCGGCTCACCCGCCAAGGCTGCGTTCGACGCTTCCTTCTCGTCCTATTTCGGCTTTACGCAGAGCGATCCGCTCGCCGCCAACATCACCGCCGCCCAGATGGACAGCTTCATCACCAGCAATGTCGTGCCGCAGTTCATGGGCGCCGGCTGGCAGGCCAACTGGTCGAATGCCACCGACCAGCAGATCGTCAGCCGCATTTCGCTGGGCGAGACCACCCAGACCTCAGCCAGCGCCAATGACGACAGCATCCGCAAACTCGCCATGGCTTCCGCCATGGTCACAAGCCTGCTCTCCGGCAACATCAGCCAGGCCGCGAAGACCACCGTTGTCGGCCGCGCCCAGGCGATGGTCGGCGAGGCCCTCGGCGGTCTCGGCCAGCTACAGGCCGAGACCGGCCTTGCCGAAAAACGTGTGTCCGACGCCAGCGATCGCATGAAGACGCAGGTCGATCTCTTCGAACGCCATATCCTCGATCTGGAAGGCGTCGACCCGGCCGAGGCCGCCACCCGTGTCGCGGACCTGACGCAGCATATCGAGACGTCCTTCGCGCTGACTGCGCGCCTGCAGCAGATGAGCCTGCTGAACTACCTGACCTGACAATCTCAACCGCAACGGTAGAGCCAAACGATGTACCAATTCTCCTACGCCGACATCCAGACCGACTCCGTCACCGATGCCAAGGATCGCGAGCGGCAGCTTTTGACCCGCTCGATCGAAATGCTGTCGGCGGCGGCGGCTGTCGGTCACACCTCGATGGAGGCGGTCGAGGCGCTGCACTTCACCAACCGGGTCTGGACTACCTTCGTCGAGGATCTCGGCTCCAGCGACAATGTCCTGCCCAAGGAACTGCGCGCCAACCTCATCTCCATCGGCCTGTGGCTGCTGCGCGAGGCCGAAGACATCCGCCAGGGCCGCACCGACAATTTCGAAGGCCTGATCGAAGTGTCCCAGATCATCCGGGACGGCATTCAATGACCAACACGCTGAAGATATCGCTGAAGCCGAACGAGAAGATCTACATCAACGGCGCCGTCATCCGCGTCGACCGCAAGGTCACCGTCGAGTTGATGAACGACGTGCAGTTTTTGCTCGAGAACCATGTCATCCAGGCCGACGAGGCCTCGACGCCGCTGAAGCAGCTCTACTTCATCCTGCAGGTCATGCTGATGAACCCGGCCGGCGCCGTAGAGGCGCGCGCCATGTTTCGCCGCTCGCTGCCCTTGCTTTTGGCAAGCTTCGAGGACGAGCAGATCAGCAGCGCGCTGAAGCAGATCGACCGCATGGTCGGCGAAGACCATATCTATGAAGCGCTGAAGGCGATCCGTGCGCTTTATCCGCTCGAACGCCGCGCGCTTGGCGGCAATGACGATGTTCAGGGCGCGAAGCGCCCGCTGGCCGTGGGAGCACAATACTGATGAATGTGGACATGACGACGACAATCCCGACGGGCGCCAACCAGGGCACCCAGCAGACGTCGAAGACAGCGGTCGACTACCAGTCGTTTTTGAAGCTGCTGATCGCCGAGATGAAGAACCAGGATCCGACGAAACCGATGGATTCGACGCAGTATGTCGCCCAGCTCGCCACCTTCTCGCAGGTCGAGCAATCGGTGCAGACCAACACCAAGCTCGACCAGATCATGCAGTCCTCGGCGCTATCGCAGGCGGACGCCCTGATCGGCCGTTCAATCACCTCGGCCGACGGCAAGACGACGGGCGTCGTAGCCTCCGTCAAGCTTGCCAGCAACGGCCTGATCGCCGTGCTGCAGAACGGTACCGAAGTGCCGGTCGGCGCGGGCGTGTCGATAAAACCGGCCAGCTAGACCCGGTTCCGTAGAGGCGCACTCACATGAACGAAGCCGACGCGCTCGACATCGTCCAGTACGCGGTGTGGACGGTGCTCACCGCTTCCGCGCCGGTGGTGCTGGTCGCCATGGCGGTCGGCATCGGCATCGCGCTGATCCAGGCCCTGACCCAGATCCAGGAAATCACCCTGACCTTCGTGCCCAAGATCGTCGCCATCATGCTGGTCGTGGCGCTGACCGGCCCGTTCATCGGCAGCCAGATCTCGGCCTTCACCAACGTCATCTTCGAGCGCATCGAAAACGGATTCTAGAAGCAATTCCAGGAAAAGTGTGTCGCGGTTTTCCCGGGAAAAGCGCGTAGCGCTTTCCCTGAGGAATTGCGTAGTAGCGAGAGCTGCTTGCAGCCTGCTTGGTTCCAGCTAGATTGCGAGTCATGATCCAGGCAACATCGACCGGCAGGCCATGTGCGGAATAGCCGGCGTCTGGCGCAAGCGAAACCCGATCAACGCCAACGACCTGTCGGATGTCATCCGCATGATGCAGGTGCTGGTGCATCGCGGCCCCGACGATCATGACAGCTGGAGCAACAACCGGCTGGCCCTCGGGCACCGCCGGCTGACCATCATCGACCTCTCGCCCGCTGCCCGCGAACCGATGCTGACCGCATCCGGCCAGGGCGTGCTCGTCTACAATGGCGAGGTCTACAATTACCGGTCGCTGCGCGAGACGCTTCAGGCGCAAGGCCTGGTCTTCCGAACCGTCAGCGATGCCGAAGTGGTGCTCGAAGCCCTGCGTCACTGGGGTCCCGAAAAGGCCGTGCCGCTGTTCGACGGCATGTTTTCCTTCGCCTATTTCGACGCCCGCAACAGTGCGCTGTGGCTTGCTCGTGACCGTCTCGGCATCAAGCCGATGTCGGTGGCCGACATGCCGGATCGATTCCTGTTTGCCTCCGAGGACAAAGCACTCCTTGCCTGCGACGGTTTCCCGCGTGACATCGACAGCCGCGAGATGACATTGCGGCTGGCCTGGCAGAGCCGCGATTCCAGCTACAGCCTGTTCGACCGCATCGAGCGCTTGCCGCCTGCCGGCCTGTGGAAGATCACCGACGGCGGTATCGAAAAGCGCCGCTTCTGGCATGTGCTGGACGTGCTGGAGACCGCGCGCATCACCGGCGACCGATCTTCTGACGCGGAGCACATGGCAACGCTCGAGGCGCTGCTCAAGGACAGCGTCGGGCTTCACTGCATCGCCGATACCGGCGTCGCCACGGCCTGCAGCAGCGGCGTCGATTCCGGCCTGATAACGGCGCTGGCAAAGCGGTTCAGGCCAGAGGTCCATGGTTATGTCGTCGACCCGCAGCTCGGCCGCAGCGAGGCCGAAGACGCCGAGCGCACCGGCCGCCATGTCGGTGTGCCCTTGCGCCGGGTACCAGTCGACAGGGATCGTTTTTTCGACCTTTGGCCAAGGGTAATCTGGCATCTGGAAAGCGATGGCTGGCACGCCAGCCATGTCGGGCTGCTGGCGCTTGCCGAACAATGCCGGGTAGACGGCGTCAAGGTGTTGCTGACCGGTGAAGGCGCCGACGAATTGTTCGGCGGTTACCCACTACAGGCCTTGAGCCTGAAGATGTGGCGCCCCTGGTCGTGGCCCCGGCGTCTGTTCCATTCGAAGCGCTCGCTCGATCGGCGATTCGAGCATCAGCGCCGTGCGCCCTACAAGGTCTCGGCTGGAAGCCACTCACAAATGGAGCGCAACATGGTCCTGCGCGCCCTGTCGCCGGAGCTGAACTTCCTGCAGACAGAGATTTTCGACCGCTTGCAGCCGATAGCGCCGCCCGCCGATCGTGCCTTCCTCGGACATTGCCTCTATGACCTCTATTCACATCTACAGGACATCCTGCACCGGCACGACCGGCTGAGCATGGCGGCGTCCGTGGAGCTGCGGGTCCCGTTCCTGGAAAACCGGCTGATCGATTTCGCGATCCATTTGCCGAGGCGGCATAAATACCGCGACAAAACAGGAAAATGGCTTTTGCGGAAGGTCGCTGAAAAGCATATTCCGCGCCAGAACGTCCAGGCGCGCAAGATCGGCTTCGAGATATCGTCCGAATTTTCGGCCGGCACCGAGACTTTGCTGCGCGGCGGTTTCCTGCGCGATGCCATGAAGTGGCCCACAGCCAGCGTGGAGGACATGATCCAGTTCGCGCGGCGCGAGGAACCTTCCAGACTGCGGCTTGTCGGCATGGAGCTTTTCCTGCGCCTTCACGCCGGCGGCGAGACGACCGGCCGGCTCACCGAAGCTCTGCATGCCGCCAGCGACAGAAGCTGACTTCGCCCCCGGTCAATACCCCCTGCCGATACCCGGCGCGGTGGACCAACGAGAACATCGCCCTGGGCAGCGAACCCTTGCCGGCTGACGTATTTTCGCCTTGCTACCCTGTTGTTGGACCATGATCTTTTTCGAAGAGGCGTTCGCCCTTTTGGATGTCGTGCTCTATTTCAAACGCATGCCGTGATTGTCGTCCCGGCGGACGAAACCAGCGCATGAAGGTGGGACAGATCTGATGATCGATGACGAGCCGGACAGCGAACGCGTCTCGGCGCTGGCGCCGTTCCGGCATGGTATTTTTCGCGCCGTCTGGTCGGCCAGTCTGGTGTCGAATTTCGGTGGCCTGATCCAGGGCGTCGGCGCCGCCTGGATGATGACGACCATCGCCACCTCGCCCTATCAGGTGGCGCTGGTCCAAGCGTCGACCACGCTGCCGATCATGCTGTTTGCGCTCGTCGCCGGCGCCATAGCCGACAGCTTCAACCGGCGCAAGGTGATGCTGATTGCCCAGGTCTTCATGCTGGTCGTCTCTGCACTTCTAACGCTGTTCACCTGGAACGGCTGGATGACGCCTTGGACGCTGCTTGCCTTCACCTTCCTGATCGACAGCGGCACGGCGCTCAACAATCCGTCCTGGCAGGCATCGGTCGGCGACATGGTGCCGCGCAACAAGCTGCCGGCGGCTGTGGCGCTGAATTCGCTCGGCTTCAACCTGACCCGCAGCGTCGGCCCGGCGATCGGCGGTATCATCGTTGCCGCTGCGGGTGCGGCCGCGGCCTTTGCCGCCAATGCGCTGAGCTATATCGGCCTCATCATCGTGCTCTTCCGCTGGAAGCCGGATCTGCCGGTCTCGTCGCTGCCGCGCGAGACGCTGGGTGCGGCCATGGGCGCCGGCCTGCGCTATGTCGCCATGTCGCCCAACATCGGCAAGGTGCTGGTCAGGGGCTCGGCCTTCGGCTTCAGCGCCGGCGCGGTTCTGGCGCTGCTGCCGCTGGTGGCGCGCGACGTCGTCAAGGGCGATGCCTTGACCTACGGCATCATGCTCGGCGCCTTCGGCATCGGCGCCGTCGGCGGTGCGCTGATCAGCGTGCGTCTGCGGCAATTGCTGTCCAGCGAGACGATGGTGCGCATGGCCTTCGCCGGCTTCGCCGTCTGCGCCCTCAACGCCGCAATCAGCCACAATGCCTGGCAGACATCAGCGGGCCTCCTCATTGGCGGCGCCTGTTGGGTGATCGCCCTGTCGCACTTCAACGTCACCGTGCAGATGTCGACGCCGCGTTGGGTCGTCGGCCGGGTGCTGTCGGTCTACCAGACGGCGACCTTCGGCGGCATCGCGCTGGGCAGCTGGATCTGGGGCGTCGTTGCCGATGCGCATGGCGCCGAAACCGCGCTCATCGCAGCAAGCATCGCAATGCTCGTCGGCGGCGCCATCGGCCTGCTCTTGCCCTTGCCGCAGCAGACCGCGCTCAACCTCGACCCGCTCAACCGCTTCAAGGAGCCGCATCTCGGCCTTGACCTAAAGCCACGCAGCGGCCCGATCGCCATCATGATCGAGTATGTCATCCGCGACGAGGACGTGCCCGAATTCCTCGCCACCATGGCCGAGCGCGGGCGTATCCGCCGCCGCGACGGCGCCCGCAACTGGACGCTGGCGCGCGACCTCGAAAATCCGACGATCTGGATCGAGCACTACCACACGCCGACCTGGCTGGAATATATCCGCCACAACCGGCGCGCCACCCATGCCGACGCGGTCGTCAGCGAGCGGGTGCGGGCGCTGCACAGCGGCGACGAACCGCCGCGCGTGCGCCGCCTGATCGAGCGCCCGACGACCGCCGGCACCGCGCTGGTCTCGCCGAAGGGTCCGATCGACCACTGACTTCGTCTGGATCGGCGACGCCTCTCAGCCCGCGCTCTGAATCATGTAGAGCTTGCGCGTGGTCTCGCGTATCCGCCACTCGCCTTTCCAGCCCTGCGGCAGGACCAGCAGGTCGCCCGGACCGAGTTCGCGCACCTCACCGTCGATGCGGCTCAGTTCCACGCGCCCCGAAATGATGTGGCAGATCTCAGACGAGTCCGAACGATCGGCGGTGAAGCGACCGGGCGTGCATTCCCAGATGCCGATATCGACGGTTCCGTCCGGCGACTGGAAGAACGAACGTACGGCCTCGACCTGATCGCCTTCGATGGAGGTAGGCTTTGGTGAGAACGCACCGATCTCGGCCTTGGCGAGGTCGTGGAAAGTCGAGAGGTCGATCAAGTCGGGCTCCATAGTCAGTGGCCTGTGAGGCTGTCGGCAATGGCCGCCAGCTTCGAGGTGTGCGCAAGCCCTGCCGCTTCGCGGCGGTCGGCGATGCTGTAGAGCTGGTACATCGAATGCACGCCCAGCCACCGGAACGGTTCCGGCTCCCACGGCCTGACCTTGCGGTTGACCCACGGCAGCTGCGTCAGTTCGGTGTGCGCCCCGAGAACAAGGTCGGCAAGCGTGCGCCCCGAAAGGTTGGAGCTCGAAACGCCGAGCCCGACATAGCCGCCGGCCCAGCCGATGCGGGTAGCGGGATCGAGGCCAACCGTCGTGCACCAGTCGCGCGGCACGCCAAGCACGCCGCACCAGGCGTGGTCGATACGGCAGCCCGCCGTCTGCGGCAAGAGCGTCGTCAGGATCGTGTGCAGCTGGTCGATCGTCGCCTGCTGCGTCTGCCCGTTGACGTCGGTGAGCGAGCCATAGCGATAAGGCACGCCGCGTCCGCCCATGGTGATGCGGCCCTCGCGCGTGCGTTGCGCATAGCAATAGGCATGCGCCGCATTGCCGAGCAGTTCGTGCCCTTCCCAGCCGATGTCGCGCCACAGTTCGGCCGACAGCGGCTCGGTCACGATCTGCGCGCTGTTCAGCGCCAGCCAGGTCCGCTCCTCGCCGGGAATGCCCGCCGTGAAACCTTCAGTCGCGCGGATGATCGTTTCCGCCCGCACGGTACCGCAGTCTGTCGTCACGCTGCCTCTGGCAATGGTGGTCACCGTCGTCTTCTCGTAGATCGGCACGCCCAGCCGCTCGACGGCATCGGCAAGCCCGCGCACCAGCTTGGCCGGCTGCACCCGCGCCTGGCCATGAACGACGAAGCCGCCTATGACATTGCGGATGTTGATGCGCGCGCGTGTCGCGGCGGCGTCCAGCATCTCGACACGGTTCGGGTCGACATCCCAGGAGCGGATCGTCTCGCACTCCTCGCGCACACGCTCTAACTGCGCCGGGTTGGTCGCCACCGTCAGATTGTCGACGCGACGAATGTCGGCGTCGATGCCTTCCTCGGTCGCCACCCGGATCACCTCATCGACGCAACCCGCCATCGCTGCCTGCATCGCCATCACGCCTTGCCGGTTCGATGTCTTGAGGTACTTTTCGCGCGACCAGCTGAAGCCGCCCGACAGCCAGCCGCCATTGCGGCCCGAAGCGCCGAAGCCGGCAAATTCGCGCTCGATGATGACGACGCGCAACGAGGGCTTCGCCTTCTTCAGATAGTAGGCCGTCCACAGGCCAGTATAACCGGCGCCGACGATGGCGACATCGGCCTCGATGTCGCCGGGCAAGGCCGGCCTGGGCACCGGAATCGCCCCCAGATCCGCATACCAGAACGATATGTCGCCGTTGCGCTTGGCTTGCATGGAATGACTTTCAGACGGGGATCAGGTGAGGGTGGTGTCGGCGGTGCTGTCGTCGGCGAGCAGCTTGGCGTCGGTGCCGTCGAAGCAAAGCTCGACCTTTTCGCCGAGGCCAAAACTCTCGCCGGTCAGCGGTGAGCGCACGATGGCGGCGGAACCGTCGGCGAGTTTCACTTCGTATTTCGATTCCGAGCCGAGATAGATGGCTTCAGCGATCGTCCCCGACAGGCGATTGCCGCCATTGGCAGCACTTTGGCCTGGCCGGCGTAGGCTGAGCTTTTCAGGGCGCAGCAGCATCACCGGGCTGGCCTCTCCCGATAGCTTGCGCGGCGCCGTCACCGTCTCGCCGGCGATGCTCAGCGCGGTGCTGGTGCCGTCGCCGCGCGCTTGCCCGCGCAGCACCGTGGAATCGCCGATGAAGCGACCGACAAACAGCGTTGCCGGCTCGTCATAGAGCTGTCGGCCGGTGCCGACCTGTTCTATGCGTCCGCGGTTGAACACGGCGATGCGGTCCGACAGGACCAGCGCCTCTTCCTGGTCATGCGTGACATAGACGAAGGTGGTGCCGAGTTCGCGGTGGATGCGCTTGATCTCCAGCTGCAGCCATTCGCGCAGCTTCTTGTCGAGCGCGCCGAGCGGCTCGTCCATCAGAAGCAGCGGCGGGTCGAAGACTATGGCGCGGGCAAGCGCCACGCGTTGCTGCTGGCCGCCCGACAATTCGCTGGGATAGCGATGCGCGAAATCGCCCATCTTGACCATGTCGAGCGCCCTTGCCACGCGTGCCTGCCGCGTTGCCTGATCGACGCCGCGCAGCGTCAGCGGATAGGCGACGTTGCGACCGACGCTCATATGCGGGAACAGCGCATAGTGCTGGAAGACGACGCCGATGTTGCGCTTGTGCGCCGGCACGCCGATGACGCTCTTCTCCCCGACCAGCAGCTTGCCGCTGGTCACGTCGGTGAAGCCGGCAATCACATTGAGCGTCGTCGTCTTGCCCGAGCCGCTCGGCCCGAGCAGCGTCATGAACTCGCCCGGCTCGATGCGCAGCGACACGCCATCCAGCGCCTTGAAGCCGCCATAGGCTTTGCTGATCGCTTCGAGATCGATCGCCGCGCCCTTGCTTGTCGGCTTCGGGTTCATGGGCGTCCTTTCCGTTCGCGGCCAAGAAGAAGCATGCCGCCGCCGATCAGGATCGTGGTGGCGAAAAGCAGGATCGTGCCGACGGCCGCGACCGTCGGGTCGGCATCGCGCGTGATCGAAGCGAAGATCTGCACCGGCAATGTCTTGAGATAGGGGTTGGTGATGAACAGCGACACGACGATCTCGTCGAAGGAAGTGGCGAAGGCGAACAGCAGGCCGGACGCCACGCCGGGCGCGATCAGAGGCAGCGTCACCGTCCGGAATGTGGTGAGCGCGCCCGCACCCAGGCTCGCCGCAGCCGTCTCCAGCCGCCTGTCGAACACTTCGAGACTGGCCGACACGGCGATCAGCACGAAGGGCAGCGCAAGGATGGTGTGGGCGAGCACGAAGCCGGTGAGCGTGCCGACAAGCTGCGTGTCGAGATAGACGGCGTAGATGCCGATGGCCAGCACCACGCCCGGCACCACCATCGGCGTCAGCATCAGCATGCGCAAAAGGTTTGCCGGCCGCGCCTTCATACGGTCGAGGCCGAAGGCGGCAAGCGTGCCGAGCACCGTTGCCAGCACCGCCACGATCGAGGCGACCTTCAGCGAATTGAGGAAGCTGTTCGACCAGTCCGGATTGGTGACAAAATTCTGGTACCATTGCCAGGAGAAGCCCTGCGGCGGAAACGCCAGCGACTTGTTCTCGTTGAACGACATCGGCACCACGACCAGCGTCGGCGCCACCAGCCATATCGCCACCAGCAGGCAGACGAGGCCGAGAAAAACGCGGGTGAGCGGCTTCATCTCCATCAGCGCCGCCCCGCTTCCCGATATCTGGACCGCATCACGGGTGCAGCCAGTGCCAGCAGCACGAAGGTGGTGACCAGCAGCACCACGCCCATGGCACCGCCCCTGCCCCATTGCAGCAGGCTCAGCACCTGCGTCTGCACCAGCGTCGACAGCATGGTCGAGCGCGGCCCGCCGAGCAAAGCCGGTGTGATGTAGAAGCCCAGCGACAGGATGAAGACGATGATCGCGCCGGCATAGACGCCGGGCAGCGACAGCGGCAGGTAGACGGTGAGGAACGCGCGGGAAGGTCGTGCGCCTAAACTTTGCGCCGCGCGCATCAGCCTCAGGTCAATGCCTTGCATCACCGAATAGAGCGGCAGGATCATGAACGGCAAAAGCACCTGTGCCATGCCGATGACAACGCCCGTCTGGGTGCGGATCAGCTTGACGCCGCTGAACCCGGCCGAGCGCAGCAGCGAATTGATGACGCCGGAATCCTGCAGCAGGATCACCCAGGACAGCGTGCGCACCACGCCGCTCACCCAGAACGGGATCAGCACGCACAGCACCAGCACCAGGCGGACGCGCGGCCCGACCGCGGTCATCAGATAGGCATAGGGATAGGCCGCGATGACGCACACCAGCGTCACCCAGGCCGAGATGGTGAAGGTCCGCTGCAGCACCGTCAGGTTGACCGGCGCACCGAAGAACCAAGTGTAGTTCTGCAAACCCCATTCAGGTTCCGACAGGCTGCGCAGAACGATGGTGAGCAGCGGATAGCCGATCACCGCGATGAGCAAGATGAGTGCCGGCGCCGTGAGCGCGAACGGCCGCCATGCCCGACCCGGCCGCGCATCGGCGACGGGTTGGGCGATGGGGTCGGACGCGCTCACGATCGGCCTCTCACGCGCTCGCTCAGTTGCCGGCCATCAGCGCCGCCCACTTCTCCTGCGCCACCGCAAAGTTCGGGACCCAGAACTTGAAGTTCTGCTTGTAGCCCTGCTTCTGGCGCTCTGGCGTGTTGGTCAGGAAGGCGGCGACCGACGCATCGACTTTGGGCTGCGCGTCATTGTTGATCGGCGTGTAGGAGGTCTGCTGAGCCAAGATCTCCTGCGCGCCTTTGCCGAGATAGGCATTGAGCAGCGCATAGGATGCGTCCGTATCCTTGACGCCGACCGGGATGGTCATCTGGTCCATCACCACCAGCCAATCCTGCCAGGCCGGCGTATATTTGGCGCCGTTCTTCACCGCCGTCATGGCGCGGCCCGTCCACATCATCAGCATGTCGGCCTCGCCGGATTCGGCGAGTTGCTGCGATTCAGCACCCGTCTTCCAGAAAATGGTATCGGGGCCGAGCTTGCGGACCACATCGATGGCCTTGTCGATATCGGCCACCGTCATCGCCTTCGGGTCGCCGCCGGCGACCTTGAACGCCTGTTCGAGCAAGCCGCCGGTCGGGCTGCCGGAGCCGTCGATCCCGCGCACGCCGGGGAATTTCTCCGTGTCGAAGAAGTCGGCCCAGCTCTTGGGCGGATTATCCTTGTACTTCTCGGTGTTGTACATCAGCACGACGCCGTAGTTCATCGCCGGCACCGAGCATTCGCCGACCTGGCCTTCCGGGATTTTCGAGACGTCAAGCTTCGTCAGATCCAGCTTCTGGAACAGCTTGCCGCAGTAGACGTAAGGCGGCAGGTCGTCGGTGTCGACGACGTCCCAGGTGACGTTGCCGGATTCGACCTGCGCCTGCAGCTTGGCGATCTCGGTCGGCCCGTCATTGAGCAAGGTGACACCGGACTTGTCGACGAACTCTTTCAGCGCGGCCGCCTGGCCGTCCTGGTAGATGCCGCCATAGGAAACGAGCGTCAGGGTCTTGCCCTTGAGCGACCCTTCCTTGACCTCGCCCGCCACCGGCTTTTCCTGCGCCAGTGCCGCGGTTGCCAGCACGCCAAGCGCCAGTATGGCGCTGAGATACAAAGTTTTCGTTTTCAGCATGATTGTCATTCTCCCATTTGTGACCCGCATGGCATGAACCTACCTGGCTGCGAGCGGTTTCCAGGCCGTGTATTGATCGAGTTCGGCGCGCACCGAAGTCGGCGGCGCGATGATCCACATCACCTCGGCTCGGCCACTGCCGATGTTCTCGGTGCGATGCGGGGTAGCGGTGGTGTATTCGACGCTGTCGCCCTCTTCGAGCACGTGACGCGCCTCGCCAAGCGAGACCTCGACGACGCCGCGCAGCACCACCAGCATCTCGTGCGCGTCGCCATGCGTGTATTGATCGGAGCCGGTCGAACCGCCGATTTCGAACTCGCCGATATAGACTTCCATGTCGCTCAAGGGGGGACGCGAGAGCAGCATCTTGCGGCAGCCATCGCTGGGCGGCAGGCTCGGACGCTCGCTGCGCCGTAGCACGCCATGCTGTCCGGCCGCGCTGTCCTCGAACAGCATCGCCACGCTAACCCCCAGCGCCGAGGCCATCTGGTTGAGCGAAGCGGTGCTGGCACCGGTCAGGCCGCGTTCGAGCTGGCTGATGAAGCTGGCGCTGGTTCCGGTCATCTCGGCGAGTTCACGCAGGGAAAGCCGGCGTCCGAGGCGCAGGCTCTTCAGCCGCCGGCCCAGCATCTGATGGGCATGTGTCGCTGTCGAGGCGACGCGACTCTCGGCCGGAGCCTGGTTGCTACTCATCCCGTCTTTTCTCCCACTGAACAGCTTGTACAGTGACACTGTACAGCTGGCAAGCGCTGAGTCGGGGAGATTTTGAGATGCCGGCTGAGGCCTACTCCTCGCCCGACAGGTCGCGCCGCGCCTTGTCGAGTTCTTCGGCATAGCGCCGCATCAGATGGCTTTCGGTGAGCAGGCCGAGCACGACGCGGTTGTCGAAATCCTCGACCACGGCCAGTTCCTCGGCGCCGGCGCGCTGAAAGGTTTCGGCGGCGGACTGGACGTTCATGGTCGGCACCAGCACCGCATCCGTGAATTTGGCCAGCGCCAACACCGGCGTCTCGCCGTCGGACGGGTCGCTATGCAGTTCGGCGACAATCAGCACGCCGGCATAATGCTGGTCTTCATCGACGGCGATAACGCGCTGCGCCGAACCCAGCGGCACGTCCTTGCGAAACGCGGCAAGCGTCTTTGCGGCATCGACGGTGCGAACATCCTGGCGCATCATTTTTCCGACCGTCAGGTTGCGCATCCAGCCGACATCGTGGGCGCTGCGGATGGTCTCGCCGCGCAGATGGAAACGCCAGGTCGAGAAGGAGTAGCCGAAGGTTTCGCGCACCAGGATCGCCGCCATCAGCGAGGCCGCCAGCACGACGCCGGTCAACGTCAGGTCGCGAGTCGATTCCAGCGCCAGGAATGTCATCGTCAGCGGTCCGCCGACGACGCCGACAGCAAGCGACGTCATGCCGACGACGGCAGCGACGGAAGGGTCGATGCCGGTCGCCGGCGAAATGATGGCCATCACGCCCGCGAAGGCCTTGCCGAGCAGCGCGCCGAGGAAAAGCGAGGCGAAGAACAGGCCGCCGCGAAAGCCCGAGCCGAGCGAGATCGCGGACGCCGCGAGCTTCAGCACGAAGACGCTGGCGACGACCGCGAGCCCGTAATTCATCGCGAATTCGCGATGCAGCGCGCCATGGCCTGAGGACAGCACCTGCGGCGTGATCAGCCCGAGCATCCCGACGGCGACGCCGCCGATGACCGGGCGCAGCGAACCGTCGATCGACAGACGCGCGAAGCCGCGCTCGACCAGGCTGACCAGATGCATGATGGCGATGGAGGCCGCACCGCCCAGCAGCCCGAGCAGCAGGAACGGCAGATACTGGCTGGCGGTCAGTTCCGGCAGGCCGGAGAGTTCCATCGGAAACGGCACGACGCCGAACATCTCGGCGGTCAGCGAGGCGCAGATTGCGGCAGTCATCACCGGCGCGACATTGGCGACCGAATAGATGCCGATGATCAGCTCGAAGCCATAAAAGGCGCCGGTCAGCGGTGCATCGAAGGCAGCGGCGATGGCGCCGGCCGCGCCACAGCCGACCAGGATGCGCACATCGTTGCGGCGCAGCCGCAGCGCACGCGCCAGCCGCGACGCCAGGCCGGAGCCGACCTGCGTGTAGCCGGCCTCCAGGCCGACCGAAGCGCCGAAGCCGCTGGAGATCATCGTCTGCCCGGCGATGATGAAGGTGTCGGTAAGCGACATGCGTCCGCCGTACAGCGCATTGGCCTCAATCGGGTCGACCGGGGTGCGGAATTTCCGCTTTCGCAGCCAGATCACCGTCAGGCCGAGCAGGATGCCGCCGATCGCCGGAATCAGCGCCTGGAACGGGCTTTGCAGGGAAAACATCCCCGACAGCCGGCCGCCGGGTTGGACGCCAAACAAAAGGAAATGCAGGCCTTGCACGGCCTCGCTCATGCCGGTGACCAGCACCGCCGAGATCACCCCGACGACGCCGGCCAGGGCAACGATGACGATGCCGCGCGCTTCGAGCAGCGGGATCGATCGGATCAGCACCGCGCGCAAGCGGCGGGCATAGACTTGGCGGTGGCTTATGGCGGACACGAGGCAGCTCGCCGATGTGCGAGGGATGAAAGCTGCCGTGCCTGTTACGCCCGGCGGCATTGCGTGGCAATCGCAATGCCGACTGCTTGTGGCGCCATTTTGGCGCTACGGTGATCGGGACGATATCGACGAAGACTGCCGCTGAGCGATCAGGTCGGCTTGGGCTCGCCGGCCTCATAAAGCATGAGGTTGCGCTCGCCTATGCCGAGTGCTGCCCAGCTCGCCCGCCAGTCGGCGATGTGCGGCGAGCGGAAATGCGCGTCAAGTGCGGCCCTGTCGCTCCACACCTCCGTGACATGGATGAGCCCGGCGTCGAGCACATCCTGCGCATAGGAATAGTCGATACAGCCCGGCTCGGCGCGGCTGGCCGAGATCATGCGCTGCATGGCCGGCCTTGCCTCGTCGAGCCGTTCCGCCGGCAGGCGGATAGTGCCGATGATCACCAGCATATTTTTTCTCCTCAAGCCTATGACCTGCCGGCAGTAGCCAGTCTCCCACCCTCGCGCAAGCTTGGCCGGCTAGGCTCGAAGGGCTGCCCTGCTTTCGGGCAGTTCATGGCTCGGGGACGTTATGGCGATCAGCGAAAGCTTAGCGACGGGAACAGTGGCCAAGAACGGCCGCGATGTCTTCTTCGCCATCGGCATCGTCATCATTCTGGCCGTGCTGTTCCTGCCGATCCCGGCCTTCCTCATCGACATCGGCCTCGCCTTCTCGATCGCGCTGTCGGTGCTTATCCTAATGGTGGCGCTGTGGATCCAGCGGCCGCTCGATTTCTCGTCGTTCCCGACCGTGCTGCTCATCGCCACCATGCTGCGGCTATCCCTCAACATCGCCACCACGCGCATGATCCTGTCGCATGGCAATGAGGGAACGCATGCCGCCGGCTATGTCATCGCCGGCTTTTCCAAACTGGTGATGGCTAGCGACTTCGTCATCGGCCTGATCGTCTTCATGATCCTGATCGTGGTCAACTTCATCGTCATCACCAAGGGCGCCACCCGTATCGCCGAAGTCGGCGCCCGCTTCACTCTCGACGCCATCCCCGGCAAGCAGATGTCGATCGACGCCGATCTGTCCGCCGGCATGATCGACGACAAGACGGCGCAGTTGCGCCGCCGCGAACTGGAGGAAGAATCGTCCTTCTTCGGCTCGATGGACGGCGCTTCGAAGTTCGTGCGCGGCGACGCCATTGCCGGCCTCATCATCACCGCCATCAACATCGTCGGCGGCATCGCTATCGGCTATATCAGGCACGGCATGGGCATGGGCGAAGCCGCCGACGTGTTCATCAAGCTTTCGGTCGGCGACGGCCTCGTCACCCAAATCCCGGCCCTCATCGTCTCGCTCGCCGCCGGCCTGCTTGTGTCCAAGGGCGGCACCCGTGGTTCCACCAACCAGGCGGTGTTCGGCCAGCTCGGCGCCCATCCGCGCGCACTCTATGTCGCGGCCTCGCTGCTGGTCCTGCTCGGCCTGATGCCCGGCCTGCCGTTCTTCCCGTTCTTCACGCTGGCCGCCGGCATGGCCGGCCTCGGCTACGTCATCCCGATGCGCGCCAACCGTGAGGCTGCCGCCGTCGAAGCACTCAAGGATCAGGAGAAAGCGAACAAGGTCGAGGAGGAGAAGAACTCGGTCAAGGCCTCGCTCACCACCGCCGAGATCGAGCTTCTGATAGGCAAGCAGCTGTCGACAAGGCTGCTGGTGTCGCATCAGGAACTGGTGTTCCGCATGGCCAAGATGCGCAAGAAGTTCGCCACCCAATACGGTTTCGTCGTGCCGGAAGTGCGTGTCGCCGACGATTTCGGCATCCCGCCGAAGAGCTACCAGATCAAGGTCCATGGCACCGTCGTCGCCGAATACCAGATGCGCGTCGGCGAGATCATGGTGCTGCTCGGCACCCGCGATCTGCCCGACGTTCCCGGTGAGGAGATCCGCGAGCCGGCTTTCGGCATGCGCGCCTTTTCGGTGCTCGAAACCTTCGCCGAGGATCTGAAGCGCGAGAACTACACTTTTGCCGACAACATGTCGGTGCTGCTCACGCATCTGTCCGAGGTGATCCGCAACAACCTGCCGCAGCTTTTGTCCTACAAGGACATGAAGGCGCTGCTCGAACGCCAGGATCCGGAATACCGCAAGCTCGCCGACGAGATCTGCACCTCGCACATCTCCTATCCCGGCCTGCAGGCGGTGCTGAAACTGCTGCTCGCCGAGCGCGTCTCGATCCGCAATCTGCACCTGATCATCGAGGCCATCGCCGAGATCGCGCCGCATGTGCGCCGCACCGAGCAGATCGTCGAGCATGTCCGCATCCGCATGGCCCAGCAGATTTGCGGCGATCTCTCCGAAGGCGGCATGCTCAAGGTGCTGCGCCTCGGCAACCGCTGGGACCTCGCCTTCCACCAGAGCCTCAAGCGCGACGCCAAGGGCGAGGTGCGCGAATTCGACATCGACCCGCGCCAGCTCGAGGAATTCGGCCAGGACGCCACCAAGGCGATCCGCAAACATCTCGAGGCCGGCGAGCGTTTTGTCCTCGTCACCGCGCCCGATGCGCGGCCCTATGTGCGGATGATCATCGAGCGCCTGTTCACCACCCTGCCGGTGCTCTCCCATGTCGAAATCGCCAAGGGCGTCGAGATCAAGGTGCTCGGGACGATCTCGTGAACATACTGTCGCAAGGCGTCGTCATCGCCGCCTTCCTCGCCTTCTGCCGCATCGGCGCCTGCTTCATGCTGATGCCGGGCCTGTCCAGCGCGCGCGTGCCGGTCCAGGTCCGGCTGTTCGTGTCGATCGCCGCCACCGGCGGCCTGCTCGCCTTCCTGTGGGACAAGATCTTTCCCTTCGTCGATGCGCGTCCGCAGGTGCTGGCACCGATGATCATTTCGGAACTTTTGGTCGGCGGGCTGATCGGCGCCATGACCAGGCTCTACATGGAGGCCCTGCGCTTCATGGGCTCGGCCATCGCCATGCTGATCGGTTATGGCGGCACCGGCGGGCCGGCCATCGAGGAGCCGGAGCCGCAGGCGGCGCTCGCCGCCATCATCTCGTTCTCGGCGCTGCTGCTGCTCTTCGTTTTCGATTTCGACCACGAGATCATCCGCGCGCTGGTCGCTTCCTACACGGTGGCGCCGGTCAACGTGTTCTTCAACCCGCAGGCAGCCCTGGTCGATGTCACCGACACGGTGTCGGACGCCTTCTTCCTGGTGCTCCGGCTCGGCAGCCCGTTCGTCGCCTATGCCATTCTGGTCAACCTGACGATCGGCTTCGTCAACAAGCTGACGCCGCAGATTCCGGTCTATTTCATCTCGCTTCCCTTCGTCATCGCCGGCGGCATGATCATCTTCTATTTCGCCATCGGCACCATGCTGTCGCTGTTCGTCGACGGCTTCGTCGACCTGACGCTGGCGAGGTGAGATGACCACGCGCAAGGAACGGCTGAAGAAACTGGTCAAGGTGCAGGAGCAGCTCAAGGCCCTGCACGAGACTCGCCACGCGAGTTTCCTGGCGGCGGCGGCATCGGCCGAGACCGAGGCCAAGGAACTTGTCCAGCATTTCGACACCGACCAGTCGATGGCTGTGCTGTTTCCCGACCTTTACCATCGCCGCATCGCCAATGCGCTGGTCCGGCAGGAAGCGAGCCTGGAAAGCGCCAGGCAGGAGGTCGGGCTGATCGCCACCGCGACGGCGCGCACCAACATGGTCGAGCGCGCCTACAAGGACGTGCGCCGCCAGGACGAACGCGAACGCTCCGACCGCGACCGGCTCGATCTGATCGCCCAGAAGCGGGGGCAGGAGTAGCGGCGAGAGTTTTTGCTTTTGACCCGAAACCAGCCTTTACCACGCAGACTGGCGCTCGATACCCTTTGGGCCTGCGCGATCTTAATGTCTTTTCGTCAGACCGGCAGCCCGAGCTGCTTTCGCAGGCTTTTGTCGAATGCGGACGCGGGGACGAAACGGCGCAGGAGACTGACCTGGCGCGCCATTTTGCCCGCCGCATAGCGTTTCTTCGGAGCGGGATCGATCGCAGCGGCCAAAATGGTCTTGGCTACCACTTCGGGCGCGTCGCCTTTTTCCATCGCTTTCCGAACAGTTGTAGTCATGCCGGCGCGCGCGGAGTCATAGATATCAAGCAACTGATCGGGCGCGGCGAGATTGTCCTCGAATGATGTCCGGGTATAGGCGGGCTCGACCAACGAAACGCGAATGCCGAACGGTCGCAATTCGTGATCGAGCGATTCGGAATAACCCTCGACGGCATGTTTGGTCGACGCGTAAAGCGCGAAATAGGGCGCCGGGATGAACCCCTGGACCGAACTCAAATTAACGATTCTGCCCTTCCCTTGGCGTCGCATTGCCGGCAGGATTGCGTTGGTCACGCGGAAAACGCCGAAGACATTCACTTCGAACAGCGCCTGAGCCTGCGCGATTGAGGACTCCTCCGCGCCGCCAAACAGACCCATGCCGGCATTGTTGACAAGCAGGTCGATGCGTCCGGTGTTGGCCAGAACGTCATCGACCATTTTCGCAACGGACGCGTCGTCGGTCACGTCGCAGGTCAGCATGGTAACGCCGTCGGATTGTTTGGAGGCCGTGCGACGGCTGGTTCCGAATACGTGAAAGCCGGCGTTCCGTAGGGTGTTGGCTGTTGCGCGCCCGATGCCGGAGGATGCCCCTGTGACGAGGGCGACGCCAGGATTGGCCTTGTTCATGGAAATCATTTCCTTCTTTGCGTTGGATCGGAGTCGGGGAAGCATGAAAGGCCGGAGCAAAGGGCGTCAGTCATGACTGCCTCTGGCGCTCGCGTCAGGCTACCGGGTGGTTCCAGCGCCTGAACAAGGCGCTGGCATTCACGCCGCCAAAGCCGAATCCATTGGAGATCGCGTACTCCATCTCCACTGGCCTGGGCTCGTTTGCGACGAAGTCGATTCCGTCGCCGGCCGGATCGGCCGCGCCCAGATTGAGGGTCGGCGGGGCGACCTGATCCCTGAGCGCCCGGATCGCGAAGATGGCACCAAGCCCGCCAGCCGCGCCCAGCAGGTGTCCGGTCGCCGATTTCGTTGCGCTGACTGCTATCGCGTAATCGCGCCCGAACACGCTCTTGATTGCCTCGATCTCACCCAGGTCGCCTACTGGCGTGGAGGTCGCATGCGCATTGAGATGACGAACCTCGCGCGGCGAAATCTCTGCTTGCGCAATTGCGATCTCCATGGCTCGGCGCGCACCGTCGCCGTCCTCAGGACCAGAAGTGACGTGGTGAGCATCCGCGGTCGTCCCGTAGCCGACAAGCTCGGCGAGCGGTTTTGCGCCGCGCGCCAGCGCATGCCTCAATTCCTCGATGACCAGCATGCCGGCTCCTTCGCCCATGACGAAGCCGTCGCGCGACTTGTCGAACGGTCGGGAGGCCTCATCAGGACGGTGATTAAAGGAGGTCGAAAGAGAGCGTGCCGCGGCAAACCCACCGAGGCTGACGATATTCATGCATGCTTCCGTCCCGCCGCACACGGCAATATCGGCTTCATTGGCGCGAATAAGACGAGCCGCATCGCCGATCGCCTGGATGCCGGCCGCGCACGCCGTCACCGGCGCGCCGAGTGGGCCTTTGAAGCCATGGCGGATCGAGATGTGGCCTGCAGCAAGATTCACCAGGAAGGACGGCACCGTAAAGGGCGACAGGCGGCGGACGCCACGCAGGTCGACGGTGCGCACCGCCTCGGTGATGGCGGGAAATCCGCCGATCCCTGAAGCGATGATCGTGGCCGTGCGCAGGCGATCCGTTTCCGAACCCGGCTTCCATTTTGCCTGCACAAGCGCCTCTTCCGCCGCCGCCAGCGCAAAGAGAATGAACCGATCTACCTTGCGCTGATCCTTCGGCGGCAGGACGGCATCCGGATCGAAACCAGCGTCCGGATCTTCTTCTATGGAGGGCACCACCCCGCCGACCTTCGCGGGCAGGTCGCCCACCACATCGTCCGGAAGCCTCCGGATGCCCGAGCGGCCGGCCAGGAGACGCGACCAGGACGCTTCAACATCGGCAGCAAGGGGCGTGACCGCCCCCATGCCTGTAACCACAATCCGTCGCATCTATTCTCCTATCACTTGGGTGCGCCGACAGCGCTGTCCACACCGTTCAAGCGGTGACTGCTTTGCGAACCTGATCGATCGCCGCATCCAGAAAAGCCTGCGCGAGGCCCGGGTCGTTGACGACCCGTGAGAGCAGCACCGCGCCGACCATTGTCGAGAGAATGGCCATGGCCTTGCCGCCGGCCCCGTCGCCGTCGGCCTCGCCAACCCAACTGCCGAGCATCTCAAGGTACTCCTTGATCCCGGCTTCGAATGACGCCTTCACGTCGGCACCCTGTCTGGCAGCATCCGAGCCGAGTGCAACGACCGGGCAGCCGTCCATCTTTTCTTCGCGATGCTCCATGCTGAGATAGAACGACATCACTGCGTCGAGCGGATTCTCAGGGTTTGCTGCTGTTGCGGCCGACCATCGGTGGGTGGCACTCTCCATCGCCCGCCTGGATGCCTGCGCAGCCAAGTCGTCCTTTGACTCGAATTGCTTGTAAAAGGCGCCTTGGGTCAGTCCGGCACCCTTCATCAGATCCTTAAGGCCGATGCCGTCAAAGCCTCGCTCCCGAAAAAGACGGCTTGCCACATTGATCACGGCTTGGCGGTTTTCCGCAGCTTGGGCCCGACTCACGCGCATCGTCATCTCCGTTTCTTAGATTGCGTTCATAATCTATACCTCATATAGAGTGTGAGCGCAATCTATTGAGACTCAAGCGATTAAGCCGACTGCTATGAGGTTTCGACGGAGGAACTGGACGACGACCACTTCAGGCTGCCAACAGGCCTGCATTCCGCGCAAGCCTGCCACAAGCTTGTTGCGGCATGGTCGCTCAGGAAACCCGGCAAAGAGGCGGACTTCTTGGCGATTTCTCCACCCAGTGACATCGTTCTCGATGTTGCCCGAGCCGTCGACCCGACGGATATCGAGGCTGCCCGTGCCGCGCTCACCAAGCGGGCCAACGGCGTTGGCGGTGCCTTCTCTGTTGACATGGCGGCTTCCGTCGATGCCGGCTCGATCCTGTCGCGCGCCCCGGCCGACAAGGCCGCAGCAGGTGCCGATCCCGCCAACAAGTTCAAGAAGTTCGAGGCGATGGTCCTGCAGACCTTCATCCAAAACATGCTGCCCAAGGACACCGAGGGCGTCTACGGCAAGGGGCTGGCGGGCGACATGTGGAAATCGCAGCTGGCAGAGCGCGTCGCCGACGTCATGGCCGAGCGCGGCGGCATCGGCATCGCCAAGTCGCTGCTGGCCGACCATTACAAGGACGGCAAGCGCACCGTGCCGATCGGCCCGGTGTCAACCGGGCCGCACAAGACCGAGATCGACCAGCAGACCCGGCTCTCCACCTCGCTGGTCGAGGAATTGCAACGCAAGGCCGCACGGTCGATGACCGGCGACGAGACGACCATCAAAACCGACATCAAGATCTAGACCAGGATTTTCAATGGCCGATTTTTCAAAATTCTCTTCCAACCTGCCGGCACGTACTTCCGAGGCGCCGATCCCGTTTGCACGGCCGGGCAACCTTGCCGCCATCATCGGCCGCATCGAGGAGGCGGTCGAGGAAGAGACGGCGGGTCTGAAGAACGACACAAGCTATGACCTCAAGGCCTCGAACGCCCGCAAGAGCCGCTACCTCTACGAGCTGACCCGCGCCATGAAGGGCGCCAACGAGATCGAATTCCTGGAAGAGCACCGCGACAGCCTGGCGCGGCTGCGCCAGAAACTCGCGAAGAACGAGGCCGCGATCCTCGCCCACCTCAACGCGGTCAACGAGGTCGCTACGCTGTTGAAGAACGCCATCCAGCACGCCGAAGCCGACGGCACCTACTCGGCCGGCGAATTCGGATGGGCGAGCTGATGATCTCGGCAACAGGCGGGAACAGCCGGTGATCAAATTCATCGCCGCCGCGATCTGGATTTGTGCAGCCACGCTGGGCGCCGTGTTCTATTCGTTCCAGGCGGCCGGCGAGCGCGGTGTCGGCGAGACGCCGAAGCCGATGCTGGGCGGTCTCGACTACGTCAAGACCGACATCATCTCGGTGCCGCTGATCCGCAATTCCAAGATCGACGGCTATTTCCTCACCAAGCTCGTCTACACGGTCGAGCCGGCCGAGATAAAGAAGATGTCGATCCCGGCCGAAGCGCTGATGACCGATCAGGTCTATTCCTATCTCTATTCCAACCCGCAGATCGACTTCACCAAGAAGGAAACCATCGATCTCGATGCCTTCCGCAAGGCCATACGCGACACCGTCAATGCCCGCGTCGGTGCCGACCTTGTGCACGAAGTGCTGATCGACCAGGTCAACTTCCTGACCAAGGACGAGATCCGCGACAACGCCATGCGTCGCCGCAAGGACCCGGCCACACCGACCGAACCGGCCGCGGCGGAATCGGCCCAGGGCGAGCCGGCCAAACCGGCCGCGGAGCACTGACCCCGCCGCAGGAGGGATGTTCCCTTCGCCTTTATCCCTTCCGACTGAAACGAGATGACGCACCGCGTTGACGTTTACGTCAACTCGAAGCTATATGCGCCAAGCGACCAGGATCGCGGCACGCGCGAGAGAGCGACTTCGGCAGAGGCCGGCACTGACGTGTGGCAAAACGCAACGAGACGAGGAGAACAGCATGGGCGTTCAGGAGATTGCCGAGAAGATCAAGTCGCGCGTGGCGAGCGCCGGGTTCGAACATTCGGTGAAGTTCGATACCGGCAGCGACGGCGTCATCGTCATCGACGGCGCAACCGTCTCGACCACCGACGCTCCGACCGACTGCACCGTCAAGCTGTCGCTCGACGATCTGGATTCGCTGATCGCCGGCGACCTCAACCCGACCATGGCGTTCATGTCCGGCAAGATAAAGGTCGAAGGTGACATGACGGTCGCCATGGCGCTCAGCCAGCTGCTCGGCTGATCCCTTCGCAAAAAACAAAACGCCGCCCGTCAGGCGGCGTTTTGTTTTGTCGAGCCCTGGCTCTTTACACCGTGCAAAGCCGAAGGCTTTGCGCCTCGGAAAGCCGAGGGCTTACGCCGCGAAGGTCAGCGGCAGCGCCTTCAGCTTGCGCCCGGCAGCCTTCAGCGTGCCATGCGCACCGTCGAGTGCGCCCTCGACCAGTTCCAGCGCCAGCAGGCGGTGCCGCTCGTACGGACCGGGCATCGCCAGCGCGCCGGTTTTATCGGCCGAAAAGCCGAAACGACCGTAATAGGGCGCATCGCCGACCAGCAGCACCGCGGCATGGCCGAGACGCGCGGCTTCCGCCAGCGCAAGGCGCATCAGCGCCGAGCCGATGCCGGCATTCTTCAGCGCCGGGTCGACGGCAAGCGGGCCGAGCAGGAGCGCTGCCGGACCACCCTCGCCCAGCCTCACATCCCACAACCGCACAGTGCCCATGACAGCGCCCGACGCATCGCGCGCGACAAAGGCCAGGCCTTCGGACGGCCTGCGGCCGCGCCGCAGTTTCTCCGACGATTTCTTGCGCCGCATTGGCCCCATAGCATCGTCCAGCAAGGCTTCGCGCGATGCAATGTCGGCCGCAGTTTCAGCGACGATGACAATGGCGCGGACACTCTCCCCCCTTGAGGGGGAGATGTCGCCGAAGGCGACAGAGGGGGTCGCCGCGCGAGAAGCGCCAACGCCCTTTAGCCCAAGCGAGGCCGAGGCAGCCGAGACGACCCCCTCTGGCCTGCCGGCCATCTCCCCCTCAAGGGGGGAGATCCCCACGGCACCGTCAATGTAATTTGCAACGTCCATTTCCGCGATCCTTCACGAGCGGAGCTTGTTCCACAGGCGAACCCAAGTGGGCGACAAACGCCCACCCGGGATGATCTTTCGAACCGTCAGATCACGTAGGATCGGAGAGGCTCGAAGCCGTTGAACGCGACCGCCGAATAGGTGGTCGTGTAGGCGCCGGTGCCTTCGATCAGCACCTCGTCGCCGATGGTCAGCGACAGCGGCAGCGGATACGGCGTCTTTTCGTACATCACGTCGGCCGAATCGCAGGTCGGGCCGGCGAGCACGCAAGGCGCCGTCTCCGAACCGTCATGGCGGGTGACGAGCGGGTAGCGGATCGCCTCGTCCATCGTCTCGGCCAGACCGCCGAACTTGCCGATGTCGAGGAACACCCAGCGCACATTGTCGTTGTCGGCCTTCTTGGAGATCAGCACGACTTCCGACTTGATGACGCCGGCATTGCCGACCATGCCGCGGCCCGGCTCGATGATGGTCTCCGGAATGGCGTTGCCGAAGTACTTGCGCAGTGCCGAGAAGATCGCCTGGCCATAGGCCTGGGCGGCCGGCACGTCACGCAGGTAGCGCGTCGGGAAACCGCCGCCCATATTGACCATCTTCAACACAATGCCTTCGTCGGCGAGCGTGGCGAACACCTTCTTGGCGTCGCCCAGCGCACGGTCCCAGGCCGTCAGGTCGGTCTGCTGCGAACCGACATGGAACGACACGCCATAGGCGTCGAGGCCGAGCGTCTTGGCATGGCGCAGCACGTCGACGGCCATCGCCGGCACGCAGCCGAACTTGCGCGACAGCGGCCATTCGGCGCCTTCGCCATCGGTCAGCACGCGACAAAACACGCGCGCGCCGGGAGCGACGCGAGCGATCTTGTCGACTTCCTCGACGCAATCGACCGCGAACAGCCGGATGCCGAGCTGGTAGGCGCGTGCAATGTCACGCTCCTTCTTGATGGTGTTGCCGAAGGAGATGCGGTCCGCCGGCGCACCGGCATCCATCGCCATCTCGACTTCGGCAACGGAAGCGGTGTCAAAGGACGAGCCCATCGCAGCAAGGAGGCGCAGGATTTCCGGCGCCGGGTTTGCTTTCACCGCATAGTAGATCTTGGAATCGGGCAGCGCCTTCTCGAAGGCGCGGAAATTGTCGCGCACGACATCGAGGTCGACGACGAGGCAGGGGCCGGACGGACGTCGGGTGGCGAGGAAGTCAAGGATGCGCTGGGTGGCCATCGGGGTCTCTCCATAAACGCCTTGCGGCGCGCAATAAGGCTGCGGGACGCGGGCTGTCGGCCTCGCGAACGCGCGGTGGACAAAGGCGGGACGTCAAATCATGGAACCAGCCGGTGGAGACCCCGGAACCATGAAACGCCGTCTCGCGGCGGTGAACCTTGGCCTTGCCCGGCCTCGGTTCGCTTTGTCTGCCTTGGCTTGGATGGGAGACCCGTCCGCACTGCCGGCAATGAAGGTGTGCCTCTTCAGTAACCCCGGTCTTTGGACGACCGGCAGAACACCAGAAAGGCCCGCACCGTCGTTGCTTCAAGGTGTCCTCGGGCTGGCGGTTGGCCGCTAGACCGACTGGAGGGGTTGGCTCCAGTTACCTTACCGATTTCCCTCACCATTCGAGGATCGGCGGACACCCACAGGCACGTGCGACTTTGGGCAAGCGCGATATAAGATCGAAAGATTTCACAATCAATAAAAATCGTATCCCAGGTTGTAAAATTTCTGGCATCGAACAATGCTGCGCCAACCGTATCCGGATATCGAACGATGACAGGCACGCACGGCCCGCTCAACGCCTTCCTCAATCTGCGTCGAATGCCGGTCGCCAATGCGGAACTGGGCCCCCTGGCCGGGCTGCGCCTGGCTGTGAAGGACATTTACGATGTCGCGGGCTACCGCACCGGCTGCGGCAATCTGGTGAAGTTTGCCGAAGCGCACGCAGCCTCCAGCACCGCACCGGCCGTGCAGATGATTCTCGATGCCGGCGCGCGCTTCATCGGCAAGACGCAGACCGACGAGCTCGCCTTCTCGCTGATGGGCCAGAACGCGCATTTTCCCTTTCCGGTGAACCCGGCGGCGCCCGATCGCGTCACCGGCGGATCGTCCTCCGGGTCGGCGGCGGCAGTGGCGGGCAAGCTTGCCGACATCGCCACTGGCTCCGACACCGGCGGCTCGATCCGCGCGCCGGCGAGCTTTTGCGGGCTGATCGGGCTGCGCACCACGCATGGCCGCATTTCGCTCGAAGGCACCATGAAGCTGGCGCCGAGCTTCGACACGTTCGGTTGGTTCGCCGACGACATCGAAACCTATGAGACGATCGGCAAATTGCTGCTCGGCCGCGACCCGCATCAGCATCCGCTCAACCGGCCGCTTTCGATCCGCTGGCTGGACGCCTTCGCCGCCGGTCCGGCCGAGGCAGCCGAATATGCCAGGATGAGAGCAATGGCGGCCACTGTGGTCGGTGAACCGGAGCAGGTGGAATACGTCTTCGCTTCCTTCCCCGACGAGCTCTACTGGTGCTTTCGCCGGCTGCAGGCATTCGAGGCCTGGAACCAGCACGGCGCCTGGATCGTGTCGGGCGAGCGCCGTCTCGGGCCGGGCGTCGAGGAGCGCTTTGGCTTTGGCCGGACGATCGACGCAAAGACGGCGCAGGCCGAGGCGGTGCGCCGCCTGACCTTCCGCTCCGAGCTTGCCGCCCTGCTCGGCCAGGACGGGTTTCTGGTCCTGCCCACCGTTCCGGGTCCCGCCCCTCTCGTCAAAAGCGAGCCGCAGCAGCTTCAGGCCTACCGCGAAAGGGCCTTGCATCTTCTGTGTCTTTCGGGTCTTTCCGGCTTTCCGCAAATCACCCTGCCGCTGGGCTCGGTCGACGGCGCCCCTTTCGGCCTCTCGCTTCTCGGCCCTCCCGGCAGCGACATTGCCCTGATACGGCTCGGCCGGCGGCTTCTCGATACGGCACGAAAGGCCTGATCCATGGACACACTGACCCGCATGCGCGCCTTCATCGACGTCGTCGAGGCCGAAGGCTTTTCCGCCGCTGCGCGCAAGATCGGCCGCTCCAAGGCGCTGCTGTCGAAATATGTGCGCGAACTCGAGGACGAACTCGGCGCGCTGCTGCTCAACCGCACCACGCGCCAGTTCTCGATGACCGAGGCCGGACACACCTATTACAGCCGCGCTTCGGAAATCGTGCGCGAGGTCGACAGCCTGGCCGACGCGGTACGCGAATCCTCCGGCGACGTGCGCGGCAGGATCAAGCTGTCGGCGGCACGCACCTTTGCCGATGCGCCGATCGGCCAGTCGCTGATCGACTTCGCCAAGCAGCATCCCGACATCGTGCTCGACATCCATCTCGACGACCGTTTCGTCGATCTGGTCGAAGAAGGTTTCGATCTTGCCGTGCGCATCTCGCGGCTGGAGAACTCGTCGCTGATCGCTCGGCGCCTGGGGCCATTCTCGGTCAGGCTGTGCGCATCGCCGGAACTGATCGCCAAGCACGGCAAGCCGACGCGCCCGCAGGATCTCGCCAACATGCCCTGCATCGTCGATACCAATGGCCGTTCGCTCGCCAACTGGCGCTTCAAGGGCGAGGGCGAAGAGTCGGTCAGCGTCAATGTGTCGGGGCCGATCGAGGTCAACAGTCCGATGGCCGCACGTGCTGGAGCCGTGTCGGGCCTGGGCTTCACCATCCTGCCCGATTTCATCGCCGCCCCTGACCTCGCCTCCGGCCGGCTGGTTTCTTTGCTCGACGACCGCATCCAGTCGGGCAGCGGCATTTTCGCTGTCTACCCCCACCGCCGCTATCTGCCGGCCAAGGTTCGCGTTTTTGTCGATTTCCTGGTGCAGTGGTTCAAGACGCGCGAAGGGGCCTGACCTGTCTTAGCTGTGTCGCGGTCCCAATTTCGCCCGCTTTCTGGTAACCTCTCGAAATCTCTCCGAGGCCGATGGAACAGCGACCGAGAATGCACTTGAAACAGCACGCAATCATGCTGGCTTCGGCCTTGGCGGCGCCTTTTGCCACCGTCGGAGCGGCTGCGGCGCATCCTCACGTCTTTGCCGAGGCCCGCCTCGACGTGATCCTCTCGCCGGATCACCAAAGTGTGAAAGCGCTGCGCCACCTCTGGCGCTTCGACGATTTGTTTTCGAGTACGGTGATGATGGAGTTCGACAAGAACTCCGACCTGAAGCTTGACGACAAGGAGCTGAAGGATGTCGCCGACACCGTCCATGCCTCGCTGGCCGAGTTCAACTATTTCCAGCTCGTCACCGTCAACGGCAAGGACGTGCCGATGACGCCGCCGCCGCATTTGATGGCCAATTTCGACAATGACCAGCTGATCATCCTGTTCGAATCCGAACCGAAAGAGCCGATCAAGCTCGCCGGCAAGATCGATTTCGGTGTCTACGATCCGACCTTCTACACGGCGATCGATTTCACCGAGGATTCGAACATCACCGTCGAAGGCCTGCCGTCGAACTGCACCAGCAAGGTCATCCGGCCCGATCCGGACGAGGCGATCAAGGAAAACCAGAAGACCTTGACGGAAGCCTTCTTCAACGACCCGACAGGCACCGACATGAGCAAGATCTTCGCCACCAAGCTCGAACTGAACTGCCCGCCAGAAGGATAGATCCGGTGATGAAACCGTCCCTGCGTTTGGCATTCGGCCTCGTGGCCGCTGCCCTGGTGATGACGCACTTTCTCGGGCAGGCCCACGCCCAGAGTTCGCTCGGCATCGGCGTCAATGACGGCATGGCGCCGACCACCGGACTGTTCGCCCACATCCTGATGTGGATCAATCTCAGGCAGCAGGAATTTTACCGCGCGCTGGCGACAGCGATGAAGGCGATGCGCGAGGACGGCAGCAAGATGTGGCTGCTGATCGGCCTGTCCTTCGCCTACGGCATTTTCCACGCCGCCGGCCCCGGGCACGGCAAGGCGGTGATCTCGTCCTACATGGTCGCCAATGAAGTGGCGCTCAAGCGCGGCATCCTGTTGTCCTTCGTCTCGGCGCTGCTGCAGGGCCTGACCGCGGTCGTGGTGATGCTGCTTGCCTATTTCGTCCTGCGCGGCACCGCCATCTCGATGACCGACGCGGCCTGGTTCATGGAAATCATGAGCTACATCTTCGTCACGCTGTTCGGCGCCTGGCTGTTGTGGCGCAAGCTCGGGCCAACGGTCCTGCGCTGGTTCGGCAAGGCGCCCGCCTACAGCCTGTCGGCGGCGCATGCCGGCCATTCCCATGGCCATTCTCACGCCGGCCACTCGCATGCCGCCCACAGCCATGCGGCGCATGGGCATGCGCTTCACGCCCATCACGATCATGCCGCGCACGATCACCCTCACGATCACAGCGCCCACGATCATGCCGGACACGATCATTCCCACCATGATCATTCCCATCACGACCACGCTCACCACGATCATGCGCATCACGACCATACTCATCATGATCATGCGGCGGGCGAGGTCTGCGATACGTGCGGCCATTCGCATGCGCCCGATCCGGCGCTGCTGTCGGGCGACCGCTTCGACTGGCGCACGGCGTGGTCGGCGGTGGCCGCTGTCGGCATCCGCCCCTGCTCCGGAGCGCTGATCGTGCTCAGCTTCGCGCTGCTCAACGGCCTCTGGCTCGGCGGCCTGCTGTCGGTGCTGGCGATGTCGCTCGGCACCGCCATCACCGTCTCGGCGCTGGCGACCATTGCCGTCACCGCCAAGAACTGGGCGGTCTATTTCGCCGGCGACGGCCGCATGGGCAACCGCATCCACACCTTCGTCGAGATCGGCGGCGCCGCCTTCGTCTTCCTGTTCGGACTATTGCTCCTGTCGGCGAGCCTGACCGGCAGCGTTTGACGCTAACGGGTCAGCCCTGACCCGCTATCTTGCCGCCCAATTCATCCTCGATATGGGCACGGATAATTTCATCAAAGCTCTTTTCGGCGCTGAAGCCGAGGTCTCTTGAACGCCGTGCCTCGAAGCGCGTCGGCCAGCCCTTGACGATCGCCCAGATCGTTTCGTCGGGCTCCTCACGGATCAGCTTCACCACCTCGGCGCCGGCAATGCGCTCCAGCGCCTCGATCTGCTCGCCGACGGTGACGGCAACGCCGGGCATGGTCAGATTGCGGCGCGGCCCGACGGCGGCACCATCGATCCCCGCGGCATGGATCAGGAAATTCACCGCCGAGCGCGGGCTGGCATGGGTGTGCAGCACCGAACGCGGCACCGGCAGGATCGCCTCCTGCCCGGCGAGCGGCTCGCGAATGATGCCCGAGAAGAAGCCCGAAGCCGCCTTGTTCGGCTTGCCGGGCCGCACGCAGATGGTCGGCAGCCGGATGCCGATGCCGTCGAAGAAGCCGCGCCTGGAATAGTCGGCCAGCAGCGCCTCGCTCATCTGCTTCTGGGTGCCATAGGAGGTCAGCGGCGTCGGGTGGAAGTCATCAGGGATGACATCCGGGAACGGCGCGCCGAACACCGCGATCGACGAGGTAAAGACGAGGCGTGGTGCAAAGCCTGCCAGCCGCACGGCGTCGAACAGCGCCCTGGTGCCATCGAGGTTGACGCGGTAGCCGAGATCGAAATTGGCTTCCGCCTCGCCCGACACGATACCGGCGAGATGGAACATCACGTCGGGGCGTGAAGCGACCAGGCTTTCGGCGGCACCGGCATCGGCAAGGTCACCGGTATGCGTGGCGATGCTCACACCCTCCATCGCCGGCGCCTGCGGCGGCACGATATCGTGCAGGTCGAGCGCCGTGATCTTGCGGCCGTTGAGCGTGCCGTCCTTGGCCAGCCGGGCGATAAGCTTGCGGCCGACCATGCCGGCCGCGCCAGTAATCAGGATACGCATGTCGAAAGCCTCTTATTTGCCTTTGTTCTGGCTGCGGCTGCGCAGCCAGAACACCAGAAAGAATGCCAGCACGAAGCCGATGCCGACGATGCCGGCAAGAACCGTCGAGACATTGCCGAGCGCCAGCATCACCGTCGGCAGGTAGAACGCCGCGATGCCGAACAGCAGCATGATCCAGGCTGCGGCAATCAGCGCGTTTCTGTTGTCGCGATCCATCATGCCGTCCTGCCGTCACGGGTGCTCGTCAACTTGGATGCCAAAGCCATGAAATTCCCTGTCAGTGATAATGGCCGTGATGCGCTGGCGCACCATGGCCGTGGTCATGATCGTGATCGTGCTCGTCATGGCTGTCGGCGCACTGGCCGAATTCCGGCTCGACGGTGGCGTGGCTGATGCCGTGCTCTGCGGCGAGCCGCTTCTTGATGGCGCTGACCGCCTGATGCGGGTCGACGCCATCGTTGAGGCAGGCATGCAGCGTCGCCATGTTGCTCGAGCCATCCAGCGACCAGACATGCATGTGGTGCACCTCGCGCACGCCCTTGACGGTGCCGGCAATGTCCTTGGCAATGAGGTCGCGGTCGAGGCTCGCCGGCACGCCTTCGAGCAGGACGTGGGCGGCTTCGCGCATCAGCGACCAGGCGGTGGACAGGATCAGCACCGAGACCAGCACCGACAGGATCGGATCGATCGGCGTCCAGCCGGTCGCCAGGATAACCAGCGCCGCCACGATCGCCGCCGCCGAGCCGAGCAGGTCGCCCAGCACATGCAGGATGGCGCCGCGCATGTTGAGGCTGTCGCGATCGCCGCCATGCAGCACGAAGAAGGAAGCGATGTTGACCAGAAGGCCGGCGATCGCCACCACCAGCATCGGCCCGCCCAGCACTGGCGCCGGCGTCATCAGGCGGCCCCAGGCCTCGTAGATGATCCACAACGCGATGGCGAAGATGGCGATGCCGTTGGTGTAGGCGACCAGCGTCTTGACCCGGCCGAAGCCGTAGGTGAGACGCACGGTCGCTGGTCGTCCTGCGAGATGGAAGGCATACCAGGCAAGGCCGAGCGCGATGGAGTCGGCGAGCATATGACCGGCATCGGCCAGCAGCGCCAGCGATCCCGTCAGCAGGCCGCCCAGCACTTCGGCGACCATGAAGCCGGCGGTCAGGCAAGCCGCGATCAGCACACGCTTCTTGTCGGTCGAGCCATGCACATGACCGGCGCCGTGGCTGTGTCCAGCATGCGAACCGTGATCATGGCTGTGCGCCATCGCCTAAACTCCTGCTACGCGCCGAACTCGGCGCGGAAATCCTCGAGCCGCCGCTTCTGCCGGCCTTCGCCATCGAAATTGGCCGGATCGAGCCAGGCCTCATAGGCTTTGCGAAGCGCCGGCCATTCCTTGTCGACAATCGAGTACCACGCGGTATCGCGGTTTTCGCCCTTGACCACAAGATGCTGGCGGAAAATGCCCTCGAACTTGAAGCCGAACCGTTCCGCCGCGCGCTTCGACGGCTCGTTGCGGTTGTTGCATTTCCACTCGTAGCGGCGATAGCCGAGCTCGTCGAAAATGTATTTCATGAACAGGAACTGCGCTTCGGTCGCCGCCGGCTTGCGCGAAATCAGCGGCCCCCAATAGATGTTGCCGATCTCGATGACCCCATAGGCGGGATCGATGCGCATCAATGTCTGGCGTCCGGCGACCTTGCCGCTGGCCTTGTCGATGACGGTGAAGAACAGCGGATCTTCGCTCTTCTCGACCTTGTCCAGCCAAGGCTGGAAATCGGCGCGGGTTTGCGGCGGATAATCGGGCAGCCAGGCAAAGCGGCCGTCGATGTCGGGCACGGATGACGCTTCGTAGAGGCCGTCGCCATGCTTTTCGGCGCTGAGCGGCTCAAGCCGGACGTAGCTTCCTTCGATAGGCTTGCGCTCGGGTCGCGGACGCGCTTGCCAGTCTTTGAGATTTTCAGACACGTAAAACTCCAATCCGTTTGACTTTTGTGAGCAGACGCTCACAAAAACGCGACCCAACAGTAAGAACCACACGGACAGGAAAAATGCTCCACACGATTTCGGCCTTCGACCGCCTCGGCGAGGAAAACGCCTTTGCCGTGCTCGCGAGGGCGACGGCGCTGGCGCAACAAGGCCGCGACATCGTCAATCTCGGCATTGGCCAGCCCGACTTCAAAACGCCGCAGCACATTGTCGAAGCAGCGATCAAGGCGCTGCGCGACGGCCACCACGGCTATACCCCGGCCAACGGCCTGTTGGCGACGCGCGAGGCGGTGGTGCGGCGCACACTGACCACCACCGGCGTCGAGGTCTCGGCCGAGAATGTGATGATCCTGCCCGGCGGCAAGCCGACCATGTTCGCGGCCATCCTGATGTTCGGCGAACCCGGCGCCGAAATCCTCTATCCCGATCCCGGCTTCCCGATCTACCGCTCGATGATCGAATTCACCGGCGCTGCACCCATTCCCGTGCCGATCCGCGAGGAGAACGGCTTTGCCTTCTCGGCTGAGGAGACGCTGGCGCTGATCACCTCGAAGACCAGGCTCCTGATCCTCAACTCGCCAGCCAACCCGACCGGCGGCGTCACCCCGCGCGCCGAGATCGAGAAGTTGGTCAAGGGACTGGAGAAGCACCCGCAGGTCGCCATCCTCTCCGACGAGATCTACGACGTCATGACCTATGACGGCGAGGCGCATTTCTCGCTGCTCAATTTCCCGGAAATTCGCGACCGGCTGATCGTGCTCAACGGCTGGTCGAAGACCTGGGCGATGACAGGCTGGCGCATGGGCTGGTCGATCTGGCCGAACGGTGACAAGGGCGCCCATCTCTACGACAAGGTGCGCAAGCTGGCGGTCAATTGCTGGTCCTGCGTCAACGCGCCCAGCCAGTTCGCCGGCATCGCGGCCATCGACGGCCCGCAGGACGATGTCGACAAGATGATGCGCGCCTTCGACAACCGCAGGAAGATCGTGGTCGAGGGGCTGAACGCTTTGCCCGGCGTCTCCTGCATCACGCCCAAGGGCGCCTTCTACGCCTTCCCCAATGTCTCGAACACCGGCTGGAAGGCGAAGAAGCTCGCCTCGGCACTGCTCGAGGATGCCGGCGTCGCGCTGATCGGCGGCCCCGATTTCGGCATTCTCGGCGAAGGCTATATCAGGCTCTCCTACGCCAATTCCGAAGAAAACATCTTGCGCGCGCTGGAGCGGATCGAGGCGTTTCTGAAGAAGTGACCCCCTCATCCGGCCGCTTCGCGGCCACCTTCTCCCCGCTGGGGAGAAGAGACGGGCACAATCGCCAGCGCCCTCCTCTCCCCTCGGGGAGAGGTCGGATTGCCCCGAATTGCCCTTCGCAATTCGGTTGGCAATCCGGGTGAGGGGGCGTGCTACCCCCTGCCCACAAACGGCATCTTCGTCGCCATCACCGTCATGAACAGCACATTGGCGTCGAGCGGCAGGCTGGCCATGTGGACGACAGCGTCGGCGACGCGCTGGACGTCCATCACCGCTTCGGCGGCGATCGAGCCGTTGGCCTGCGGCACGCCGACGGTCATCGCTTGCGCCATGTCGGTCAGCGCGTTGCCGATGTCGATCTGGCCGCAGGCGATGTCATAGGGCCGGCCATCGAGCGCCAGGGTCTTGGTCAGGCCCGTTATGGCGTGCTTGGTCGCGGTGTAAGGGACAGAACCTGGCCGTGGCGCATAGGCCGAGACCGAGCCGTTGTTGATGATGCGGCCACCCATCGGTTTTTGTCTGCGCATGGCGCCGAAGGCGGCGCGGGCGCACAGGAACGATCCGGTGAGATTGACGCCGACAATGTCGTTCCAGACTTCGACCGGGATCTCGTCGATCGGTGTCGACTTGTAGCTCATGCCGGCATTGTTGAAGAGCAGGTCGACGCGCCCGAAAGCAGCCGCCACCGTCTCGAACAGATCGTCCACCTGATTGGCCTTGCTGATGTCGCAGGCGACCGCCAGCGCCTTGGCGTCCGTCTTGCCGGCTTCAGCGATCGCGGCGTCGAGCACCTGTTTGCGGCGACCACAGAACACGGTGTTCCAGCCCGCCTTGAGCAGCGCCGTGGCGACGCTCTTGCCGATGCCGGTGCCGGCGCCGGTGACGATGGCGGTTTTCTCTGTGAGGGCCGTCATGATTTTGCTCCTGCGCGCCGCGCATCCCCGGCACAAATCGGGATGCATCCGAATGCACCGAGGCATCGCAAATGATGGGGATCATGGCAAGCCGAACAACCTGTGATCGGCCGAACAAAAAGGGCGGTCATTGGCGACCGCCCTGATCTGAACCGGGCTTGGGAGGAGGAAAAGCCGATCCGACTGCTAGAATCATGCGCTTCCTCGGTAAACGAGACGTTAATGCATTTTCCAGACTCGGTCGTACTGCCTACCAGCGCGGGTTCGGCGCGGTCCCGGCCGGGGCCGGCACCTTGGCCGCCGACACCGTTGCCTCGACATGGTCGACCAGCGCGTCCGGCAGGCCGAGCCGGCCGGCGAGGAGGTCGAGATAGCCGCGTTCGGCGCGCGTATCGGGATCGATGGTCAGCCGCGACGCCGTGTACAGCTCGAGCCTCTGCTCATCGGTCTTGGCGCCGGCGACCAGCGTGTCGAGGTCGAGCGGGCTGTCCAGCTCGGCCAACAGGAATTTTTCGGCATCGGAACCGACGCCGGCGAGCTTGAGTTTGCCGGCGATCTTTTCGCGTTCCTCGTCGTCGATATGACCATCGGCCTTGGCCGCCGAGATCATCGCCCGCACCAGGGTCAGCGTGAACTCGTCCTCGCCTTGCGGCGCCTGCGAAGGATGGAAGCCCGTGTCGGCGGGCGGCGGCAGCAATTCCGGCTGGCCGGCGGCCGGCGCCTGCTCGGGGGCATTGCCGGCCTTGTAGTTCTGGTACGCCTTGTAAGCGAGACCGCCGATCGCAGCCAGTCCGCCGAGCTTTATGGCGGTGCCCGTCACCTGGCGTCCTGTGCCGGTCCCAAGCAGCACCGCGGCCAGCGCACCGGCGGCCAGTGGATTGTCCTTGGCCATCTGCACGGCCTGTCCTGCCTTGTCGCGGACGGTGCCGGTGGTGCCGGGGACTTGCGAGCCGAGCAGGTCGTCGAGAAGCTTCTTGGGGTCGAACATAGTGCCTCCAGAAAAAGGCCCGCACCAAACACGGACGGGCGGGTTTTGGACGTTGCAGACGTAGGTCCCGCTTGTTGACATTACAATGACGGACAGGCGCTTTGCCAGCAATGCGGCCTTGCGGAAAATCGGATTGCGATGTGTCGAAATGGACAGGGGGTTGCGTTAGTGTCCCCGCCTTCTGACGAGGGAGGAACTGTCGTGATGGAAGGATCAGAGCGTGAGCCGGCGCGCGACCCGCAGGATCTCGAGCGCCTGCTGATCGACCGGCAATGGGTGGGAGATATTGACGGTATGGTGGCGCTGTTCGAGCCGGGCGCCGTGATCGAAAGCGGCGAGGTGGAATTGACGCGCGGTCGAGAAGCCATCCGTACTCTGTTCGAAGCCTTTGCCGCGAGTGGGCAAAAATTCCAGCGCGGCGAGCAGCGCCCGGCGGCCATCAACGGCGACCTGGCGCTGACCTCGACCCGGCTTCCCGATGGCACGGTGACTTCGGAGGTCGCACGCCGACAGAGCGACGGCACATGGCTGTGGGTGATCGACCGCTATTCCGTCGCGTGGTGATACAGCCAGGCCGTTGCCCCGACGCTAGCTGCCGATATGCTCCCTGCCTTGCGCTTGCGCCAGTTCGACCTGGCGCTGGCGCTCGGCGTAGCGGGCGCGGTCTTCGTCGGAGCGGGCCTCGTAGCAGTGTGGGCAGGAGACGCCGGTAGCGTAGTGAGGCGACAGTCGGTCCTCCGGCGTCAGCGGATGCCGGCAGGCGCGGCAGAGTTCTGCATCGCCCTCGGCGAGACCATGCGAGACAGAGACTCGCTCGTCGAAGACAAAACACTCGCCTTGCCACAGGCTGTCTTCGGCCGGCACCTCTTCGAGATATCTCAGGATGCCGCCCTTGAGATGGAACACGTCTTCGAAGCCGAGCGACTTCACATAGGCCGTCGCCTTTTCGCAGCGTATGCCGCCGGTACAGAACATCGCAACCTTGCGGCCGTCGAGTTGGTCGCGATGTTTTTCGACCCAGGCCGGGAATTCGCGAAAGCTCGACGTGCGCGGATCGATGGCGCCCTCGAAGGTGCCGATCGAGACCTCGTAAGTGTTGCGGGTGTCGATGACGATGGTGTCGGCATCCGAGATCAGTGCGTTCCAGTCGGCCGGCGCGACATAGGTGCCGGCGCTCGTCGCCGGATCGATATCCTCGACGCCCATGGTGACGATCTCGCGCTTAAGCCGTACCTTCATGCGATGGAACGGCATCTCGGCGGCATTGCTGTATTTGACCTCAAGATCGGCGAGGCCTTCGGTGGACTCGAGATAAGCGATCAGGTCGGCAATATCGGCCTCCGAGCCGGCGACCGTGCCGTTGATGCCTTCCTGCGCCAGGAGCAGCGTGCCCTTGATGCCACGGCCGCAGCAGAAGGCGGCAAGGGGCGTCCGCAGAACGCGCAGCGCCTCGAAGTCGCCCAGACGGGCAAATTTATAAAGTGCGACGACGCGCACAGGTTCATGGTTGGTCATCGCCAAGCCACTAAACCGTGGTCAAAGCGGATTCAAGGCAGAGCTAAGGAAGCCTTGTCGGCATTCGCCCACAGGCGCGGCGGCCGACAGATGTGACATCGCGGCAGGCCGGGTTTCGTGGACTCGGAATCTGCCTTCTGCTAATCGGTTGAAATCATCCCCAGGAGAGACAAGCCAATGCCCAGCAAGACCGAAAAGCTCCTGTCGCTGCTCAACGGCCAGCCGGTCATCCCGGTGTTGAAGATCGCCAATGTCGCAGACGCCGTACCGCTCGCCCGGGCGCTTGCCGCCGGCGGCCTGCCGGCAATCGAGATCACGCTGAGAACCGCCGATGCGCTGGAAGCGATCCGCCGCGCCGCCGGTGAGGTCGAGGGCGCCATCGTCGGCTCCGGCACCATTCTCGATGCCAAGCAGTTCGACGAGGCAGCAGCAGCCGGCTCGAAATTCATCGTCAGCCCCGGCATCACGCGCGAACTGCTCGCGGCAGCCAAGGACAGCGACGTTCCCCTGCTGCCTGGCGCCATCACGCCCGGCGAGATCATGGCCGCCCGCGAGGCCGGCCTGCGCTTCCTGAAATTCTTCCCGGCCGAACAGTCCGGTGGCATCGCCTCGCTGAAGGCTTTCGCCTCGCCACTGGCCGATGTGAAGTTCTGCCCGACCGGCGGCATCTCGGCCAAGAATGCCGCCGACTATCTCAGCCTGCCCAATGTCATCTGCGTCGGTGGTTCCTGGGTGGCGCCGGACGAGCTGGTCAAGGCTGGCAAGTGGGATGAGATCGAGGCGCTCGCCCGAGAGGCAAGCAAGCTCAAGAAGTAAACGCCAGTCACGAAAACCCGGCCGGCTTGCGCCGACCGGGTTTGCTGCATTGATATCCCCAGGTTGGAACGAACCCAGCGTAACCCGCAAAAAGGTCGTCGTTCCGGCCTCACGAGAAGTTCAGCCGCGCGTGATCGGCCGGGCTGACCTGGCATAACTGCCTGTGATCTGGATCGAGAGAGTTGGTTCCCGCTCATGGGCTCGAACCACGATTCACGCCTTCAAAGGGCGCTGTCCTACCATTAGACGAAGCGGGAATGCAGCTTGCTGGTTAGCATTCCGCAACGCTGGAAGCCAGTGCTGGATATATTCGCCAAAAGCAAAAACCGCGCGGGTTGCCCAGCGCGGCTTTTGATATTTGTCCAAGCGCGACCGCTACTTCGTCTGGAAGCGGGCGACCGAGAGGAATTTTACGGCATTGCCGGTGAAGCGGTTGGCATCGGCCATCTGGTTGTCCGCCTGGAAACCTGCGGTGTAGACCTCGCTCGGCGGCGTATGCACGATGTTGTAGGCATAGCGCGGCGCAGTCGTCGGGCTGGAAACGGTGGCAATGGTGTCGCCACTGCTCAGTGCCCAGCGCGCCGCCTGCGGTTCGGCCGCCACCACCACGGCCTTCGGCCCGGGCTTCAGGTCGCGGGCCGAGGCCCTGGCTTCCTTGCGCGTCGTTTTCACACCGGCGCCGATCACGGAGGCCGGATCGGTACCGGCTGGACGGGCGGCAATCGCGCCGCGAGGCGTTGCGGCATCGACGCCTGACGGATCGTTGAACGCCGAGCGCGGCTCGAGCGAGGCAACCTGATAGTCGTCGGTGATGCTAGTGGTATCGGCGGCACTGGCCTGTTCGAGAACGGCCTTGACCTCATCCGGACGCTGCGACGGCAGCACCGAGAAGACATCCGTTGCGGTCTGCTTGTGCGCGGCCGTATCGGCCAGCGCCAGCAGAACGCCCTTATCCTGCGGCGAAAGCTCAGCCGGCGGCGAGGAGCGGTCGGGACGCCAGGTCGGCAACGGGACGTTCACGGCAACCTGCGCCGGAGCGGCAGCCCCTTGGTCGGCACTGCTCACATCGGCCATGCCGAACGGCACATTGGTAGGCGCCTGCGCTGTCGCCACTGTCTGTTCGGTGGTGGCGTCGGCCATGCCGAACGGTACCGTCTCAGGCTGCTGCGCCCCGACATCGGCCTTGGGCCGCGGCGCGAAATCGGGCAGCGGCACTTCCTTGGCCGGGAGTGCGGCGATGATTGTCTCCGGCGTGTCCTGCTGCGGCTCGGAATCGTCCGCGCTGTCGTCGGCAAGCTGCGGAACATTGGCGCGCTTGGCATTCTGCGGCGACACGATCGCGATGCCGGGCAGGTTGCTGTTGTCGTTGCTCCTGGCAGCCAGGACCGGCTTCACGCTTCTCGCCGCCGGCGCATCGCTTCTCGGCGACGGCGCGGCGGTCGCGACATCGGCGCTGTCGTCGGCTTCGTCTTCGCCGCCACCGCCAAAGAAAGCGGACAGGAAGCCACCGGATTTCTTGGTGCTGCCGCCAGCGCTGGCCATCATGATGGCCGGAGAACCGGCGCCCTTGCGCGCCTTGTAGGCGGCGAGTGCCTGGTCATAGCCCGGCAGCGGCTTGCCGTCGCTCGGCACATGCAGCGTCTTGCCATTGGGGAACAGGCTGACCAGTTCCTGGCGGCTGATGCCGGGCCAATGGCGCACATTGCCGACGTCCATATGAACGAAGGGCGAGCCGGACGACGGATAATAGCCGACGCCGCCGCCCTGCATCTTGAGGCCGATGTTGCGCAGCTTCTTCAGCGGTACGCCCGGAATGTAGAAGTCCATCGCCTTGCCCAGCATGTGCTGGCTTTCCTTGGCGACGCCTCGGCTGCGGCTGCGCAGCATCGAGTTGGTCGCCGGCGAGCGATAGCCGCAGACGACCTGGATGTAGTCGGTGGCGCCGGCCTGCCGGTAGGCTTCCCACACCAGGTCGAGCAGGCGCGGGTCCATCTTGGTCGGTTCGTTGCGACGCCAGTCGCGCAGAATGATGTTGATCTTCCTGAGGCCTTCCGGATCGTAGCGGCCATTGCGCTTGTAGACGATCTCGGCCTTTTCATGCGTGTGGAGGTGATAGAGTTTCAGCGAGCGCGTTTCGGCGCTTGCGCCGGCAGCAGTTGCGGCAAGGAAACCAAACGCAACAATCACCGCTGCCAGCCATCTCGGCCAGACGCCAATGTGATAGTGCCGCCCGTTGCTGTGTCGTTCGACTTTGTTCAAATCAAAAGGCCTTGCAGGCTGCCGTTTGTCCCCGGATTTGCCCAAACGGATGCGTGGTTCTCACATCCGAATATCGATCCTAATGGTTAATCATCGCTTATTGAAGCCGAAATGCGGTAACACCGTGGCGATATCCCGTCAAAAATAATACACAGGATTTCTTGGTAAACTGCTGGTTTAGATCAAGATTCAGCCTTTTCCGCTACACGATCTGTTACTGTTAGCCTTAATGCGTGAACAACGCCGTTCCGCATCGCCATATTCCCGCCCCAACCCCTCATGCAGCGCTAGATATCGCCTCGCAAGCTGGTCCCGGCCTTGCGCCAACAAGCTGTGGAATTCGGGTTTCCAATGCATGGTCGCTCAAAAGTGGTCCCGGTTTTGAGAGAACGACATGCGGAATGCAAAGACCTAAAGCGCGTCGCCGGATTCCGTTCAAGCGCGACGCGCTTTAGGAGGCAAGCCGGTCGAGGCGGCCGGTTTCCGGGTCGATGCCGTATTCTTTAAGCTTACGGTAGAGCGTCGAGCGGCCGATGCCGAGTCGGCGGGCGACTTCGCTCATCTGGCCGTTATAGTGGTCGATGGCGAGCTTAATCATTTCGAGCTCGACATCGGCCAGCGCGCGCACATTGCCGCGCTCGTCCAACGCCCTCAGCGTGCCGAAACGCTGAAGCAGCCTGGCCGGAGGTTCGATCTCCGCCGCGACGGGATCGACGCCATCAGTCTGGACACTATCGCCTTGCAATTCGCTGCTCCAGACCATGACGGGGTCCGACAGGGACGCGTCGGCCTCGAGATTGACGGTGCCCTCGACTTGTGCCCGGATCTGCGGGAATTCGTCTGCTGTCAGCACGTCGCCCTCGGCAAGCACCGAGGCCCGGAACACGGCGTTTTCCAGCTGCCTGATGTTTCCCGGCCAGTCATAGGCCTGCAGCATGGCCAATGCGGCTTCCGAAATGCCGTGCAGGCGATGGCCCGCAGGCGCCACCTTGTCCATGAAATGCTTGACCAGGTAGGGGATGTCGTCGCGCCGGTCGCGCAGCGGCGGCACGAAGATCGGGTAGACGTTCAGCCGATAGAACAAATCCTCGCGGAACTTGCCGTCCTTGACCTGCTGCAGAAGGTTGCGGTGCGTGGCCGAGATCAACCTGATATCGACCCTGACCGTGGCGCGACCGCCGACCGGATCGACCTCGCCATCCTGCACCGCGCGCAACAGCTTGACCTGCACGTCGAGCGGCAGGTCGCCGATTTCGTCCAGGAACAGCGTGCCCGAATGCGCCTCGACGAACTTGCCGGTGTGTTTGTCGGTGGCGCCGGTGAACGACCCTTTCTCGTGGCCGAACAGGATCGATTCGACCAGATTGTCGGGAATGGCTCCGCAATTGACGGTGACGAAGGGTTTTGAACGACGATCCCCGGTGCCTTGGATGGCGCGCGCCACCAGCTCCTTGCCGACGCCCGATTCGCCCTCGATCAGGATCGGGATGTTGGAGCCCGCCGCCTTCTGGCCGAGCCGGATCACCCGGTCCATCGCAGGGCTGTGCGTGATCATGTCCTTGAAGGTCAGGTGGCCGCCACGCCGCCGCGATGTGCGCTTAACCTCATCCTCGACCGCCTCGACCTTGAGCGCGTTGCCGATCGCGGTCTGCAGCCGGTCGGGGGATGCCGGCTTGACGACGAAATCGAAAGCGCCATGGCGCATCGCCGAAACCACGGTCTCGATGCCGCCCTGCGCGGTCTGCACGATGACGGGAACCGTGATGCCGCGTTCGCGCATCGCCTTCAGCACGCCGATGCCGTCGAGGCCGGGCATGACAAGGTCAAGGATGACCGCCGACACATCGCGCGCGCCGGGTCCGTCGAGAGCTTCGAGGCCGGCCTCGCCGCCATCGGCGACGATGGCACTGTGGCCGAATTTCGTCACCGCCGCCTCGAGCAGCCTGCGCTGCACGGGATCGTCATCGACTATGAGAATGGAACCTGTCATGACTGATTTGAGTTGCCTGCCTGGGAAATCCCCATGGATCATCCTGGCACAGGGTTCTAAACAAGGTTTCAAAAAACCCGGTGAATGAATTCCTTAGGATTTGACCGGCTTGCCCTTCCCCTTGATTCCAGAAGGTAATTGTTGATGCGCAGGATTCTCGGTCGGCAGCTTGCGGCGGCAGCGTCCGGTCAGGGCGCGGCGGAGCTCGGCGACCTGCCGGAATGGAATCTCGCCGATCTCTATTCCGGGATGGAAGCGCCCGAGCTGAAGCGCGACATCGCCAAGGCGGCGGCCGATGCCGTCGCCTTCGAGAACCGCTGGAAGGGCACGCTGGCCGCGGAGGCCGAGCGCGGCAGCGCCGGCAAGCTCGGCGAGGCGCTGAGCGCCTATGAGGCGCTGGAGGAGCTGATCGGCCGCATCGTCTCCTATGCCGGCCTGATCTATGCCGGCAACACCGCCGATCCGCAACGCGCCAAACTCTATGGCGACATCCAGGAGAAGATGACCGACGCCAGCGCGCATCTGTTGTTTTTTGCGCTGGAGCTGAACCTGATCGACGACAAGGCGCTCGAAGCAGCCCTTGCCGCCGATGCCGGCTTTGCCCACTACCGACCCTGGGTGCTCGATCTCAGAATGGACAAGCCATACCAGCTCGAGGATCGGGTCGAGCAGCTTTTCCATGAAAAGTCGATCACGGGGCGCGGCGCCTGGAACCGCCTGTTCGACGAGACGATGACCGATCTGCGCTTCGACATAGACGGCGAGGAGCTGACGCTGGAGCCGGCACTGAACCGCCTGCAGGACGCCGATGGCGAAGTCCGCCGCCGCGCCGCCGAGGCGCTGGCCGCCACCTTCCGCAAGAGCCTGCGCACCTTCACGCTGATTACCAACACGCTGGCCAAGGACAAGGAGATTTCCGACCGCTGGCGCGGCTTCGAGGACATCGCCGATTCACGCCATCTCGCCAACCGTGTCGAGCGCAGCGTGGTCGATGCGCTGGCCTCCGCCGTGCGCGAGGCCTATCCGCGCCTGTCGCACCGCTACTACGCCATGAAGGCGCGCTGGCTCGGCATGGAGGTGATGAACCACTGGGACCGCAACGCGCCACTACCCGAGACCCCGCAGGCGGTGATCCGCTGGGACGTCGCCAGGAACACGGTGCTGTCGGCCTATCAGCGCTTTTCGCCTGATATGGCGGAGATCGCCCGTGTCTTCTTCGACCGCAACTGGATCGACGCGCCGGTCAGGCCCGGCAAGTCGCCCGGCGCCTTCGCCCATCCGACCGTTCCTTCGGCGCACCCCTACGTGCTGCTCAACTACATGGGCAAGCCGCGCGATGTGATGACACTGGCGCATGAGCTCGGCCACGGCGTGCATCAGGTGCTGGCCGGCGGCCAGGGTGCGCTGATGGCCTCGACGCCGCTGACCTTGGCCGAGACGGCCTCGGTGTTCGGCGAGATGCTGACCTTCCGTTCGCTGCTCGATCAGACCACCGACAAGCGCGAACGCAAGGCCATGCTCGCCCAGAAGGTCGAGGACATGATCAACACGGTCGTGCGCCAGATCGCCTTCTATGAGTTCGAGCGCAAGGTGCATGCCGAGCGCAAGAACGGCGAACTGACGTCCGACAAGCTTGGTCAGTTCTGGCTCGAGGTACAGGCCGAGAGCCTGGGGCCGGCGATCAAGCTGCGCGAGGGCTATGAGGTCTTCTGGACCTACATCCCGCACTTCATCCATTCGCCCTTCTACGTCTACGCCTATGCGTTCGGCGACTGCCTGGTGAATTCGCTCTACGCGGTCTACCAGAATGCCGAGCACGGCTTCCAGGACAAGTATTTCGAGATGCTGCGTGCCGGTGGCACCAAGCATCACTCCGAACTCCTCGCGCCCTTCGGCCTCGACGCCACCGACCCCGCCTTCTGGCAGATCGGCCTTGGCGTAATCGGCGGCCTGATCGACGAGTTGGAAGCGCTCGACAGTTGATGCTACGGAGCCGTTGAACCGGTAGCGCAGAGCAACAGGTTCGGCGGCGGCCTCGACTTAGCGAAATCGCAGAACAGTTTAGCCGGAATGCATGTGACGGCAGCTCTGTTCTTGTTCTAAATATCTGTTCTTGAAGAACTCTCGGGCCAAATTTTCCGTTAGCTTTCCAGAATCCGTATGATAGCCTTTCGGACTGAAGCTCAGCCGGTCGCGCGGCTTAGGCCGGACAGCATCCCGGCCGATGGCAGCGGTCCGGCGAATGCGACAGCGACGGTTGGCAATGGGCGGGAAAGCCGAAAGCCGGCAATCGACGACAGACCGGCTGTTCCCTGAACCGCCGAACCACCAATGGATGATCCGATCTGCCAAGGTCATGACTTGAGACGGCGGCGGACGGATCCGACTGGAGAGAGACGATGACCTTCTTCTACATTGTCCTGGCGTTCCTTGTAGGTTTGTTGGTTGGGTGGTTTATCTGGGGCCGGCTGCGCGGTGAGCTTGACAGCCTGCGCGGCGACCTCGACCGCACCCGCGGCGAGCGCGATAGGCTGCGCGCCGATTCCGATCGCCTGACCGGCGAACTCGACGCCTGCGGCAAGACCCGCGCCGATCTCGAACGCCGGCTGCGTGAAACGTCTGCTCCATCGGCCAAACCTTCCAGCTCGGCGCCGGCCGCATTGGTCTCGACACCCGCAACGGCCAAGTCAGCTCCGGCGGCGAAGCCGGCCGCGCCCGCGAAACCCGCCGCGGCAAAGCCTGCAGCCGCCAAGCCAGTTGCGGCCAAATCCGCCGCCAAACCGGCTGCCAGCAAACCCGCTTCTGCCAAGGCGAGCGCCGCTCCGAAGCCCGCCGCTTCAAAGCCGGCTGCAGCCCCGAAGAAGGCTGCACCGACAGCTGCGAAGGGCGACAATCTGCGCCGCCTGATCGGCATCGGACCGGTCAACGACAAACTGCTCAAGGGCCTTGGCGTCACCACCTACGCCCAGATCGCCGCCTGGACGGCGTCCGACGTCAAGCGCATCGAGGACACGCTGAATTTCGACGGCCGCATCGCACGCGAAAAGTGGATCGAACAGGCCAAGCTGCTTGCCGCCGGCGACGAGAAGGAATTCGCGCGCCAGTTCCCGACCGCCGGGACCGCCAACAACACCTGATCTGATCATCGGCAATAAGCCCGACAAAGCGGCGCCTTCGGGCGCCGCCTTTGTTTTCGCAAGTGCCACCGTCTTTGCGCCCTGCGACGCCGCTCCCTCGATTGCACGCCGCCCGCCCCCCATATAGAGCGGTTCTGGCGTCATCGACCGCAGCATCCGAGGCCCATGCCCCTGCCCTCTGCCATTTTCCGCAACGATGAAAGCGGCCGTCAGCTGGTCTTCGACCGCCCGGCCGACATCATCGTCGCCTATGAGGCCAAGGATTTTCTGCCGGCTCTGGCGGCTGCGCAGGCGGCATCTGACGCCGGCAAATGGCTGGCCGGCTATTTCTCCTATGAAGCGGGTTATTTGCTCGAGCCGAAGCTGGTGCCGCTACTGCCCGAGGGCCGGCGCGCGCCGTTGATCTGCCTCGGTGTCTTCGACGCCCCGGTCGAACAGGCGGTACCGCAGGGTGGCGCGGCGACCAATGGTCCGATCTTTGATGCAAGAGCGTCATGGTCGCAGGAGCAATACGCTGACCGTTTCGCGCGCCTTCACGAGCACATCCGCAAGGGTGATTGCTACCAGGGCAATCTGACCTTTCCAGTCCATGCGCAGTGGTCCGGCGACCCGCTCGCCGCCTTCGACGCGCTGACCGGACGCCAGCCGGTAAAGTATGGCGCGCTGATTTCGCTCGGCGATCCAATCGTACTGTCGCGCTCGCCCGAACTGTTCTTCGAGATCGACACCGAAGGCATGATCGAAACCCATCCGATGAAGGGCACCGCGCCACGCGGCGCGACCAAGGCCGAGGACGCGCGGCTGAAATCCTTCCTCCGCAATGACGAAAAGAACCAGGCCGAAAACCGGATGATCGTCGATCTCCTGCGCAACGACATCTCGCTGATCAGCGAGGTCGGCACGCTGGAGGTGCCGGAACTGTTTCGCATCGAGAGCTACCCGACCGTCCACCAGATGGTGAGCCGTGTGCGGGCGAAGCTGTTGCCCGACCTCGGCATCCGCCAGATCTTCGCCGCTCTGTTTCCCTGCGGCTCGATCACCGGCGCGCCAAAAATCCGCGCCATGGAAATCCTGCACGATCTGGAAGCCACGCCTCGTGACATCTATTGTGGCGCCATCGGCTGGATCGCGCCCGGCGGCACGATGCGCTTTTCGGTGGCGATCCGCACCATCTCGCTCTTTTCCAGCGGCGAGGCCGTCTACAATGTCGGCGGCGGCGTCGTCTTCGATTCGACGGCCGAGGAGGAGTATCAGGAGTGTCTGCTGAAAGCGCGCTTCGCGACGGGAACACCGCCGACTTCGACCTGATCGAGACCATGCGCTGGGAGCCCGGCCAGGGGTTCCTGCGTTTCGAGCGCCACCTCGCGCGTCTCTACGGCTCGGCGGAGGAACTGGGCTTTGCCTGCGATCCGCAGCGCATCGGCGAGGTGCTGGCCAACGCCGTCGGAGCGCAGCACACGGCGTTACGCACCCGTCTCGTCCTGCAGCGCAATGGCGAGGTCACGGCTGCAGCTCAGCCTTACGAGCCGCTCGCCGCCGACAAGGTCTGGCGGCTGCAGCTGGCGCGGGTGCGGCTCTCCTCCACCGACACGCTGCTGCGCCACAAGACCAGCCGGCGTCAGCTCTTCACCCATGCTCGGTCTGAATATCTTGTCACCCAGGCCGACGAGGTGTTGCTCGCCAATGAGCGCGGCGAAATATGCGAAGGCACGATCACCAATGTCTTCGCCGATTTCGGTGACGGCGTGCTGATGACGCCCCGGCTCGATTGCGGCCTGCTGCCTGGCGTATTGCGCGCCGAGCTGCTGGACGAAGGCCGCGCCCAGGAAGCGATCTACAGCTATGACGATCTGAAGTCCGCCAAGTCACTCTTTGTCGGCAATTCGCTGCGCGCTTTGATCCCCGCGCGACTTGGACCATGATCCCAGGAAGTGGAAGCCGCTTTTCGGAAAAAGATCATGGTCTGGAAAAAGGCTGACAGAGGTCCGGGAGAAAAGAATGTTCGTGGTTTCGCTGAACTACAAGGTGCCGCTGGCCGAGATCGATCGGCTGGCGCCCGAACATATCGAGTGGCTCAAGGCCTGCTATGCGGAAGGCATCTTTGTCGCTTCCGGACCGAAGAAACCAAGAACCGGCGGCGTCATTATCGCACGCGGCCCCCGTGAGGTGCTCGACGCCAGGCTGTCCGCCGATCCTTTCGCCAAGGCGGGCGCCGCCGACTACGATGTCACTGAATTCCAAGCAAAAATGACCGCCGCTGCATTGGACGCCTACAACGAGGCATGAGCGTCCGCCAGCCCACCCATACGCCGTACGATGGCTCCTCGAAACTCTTCACCATCGGGCTGAAGCCGCTCGGTCTCGACAAATGGATCGAGGTCGACGAACACCTCATCGACCATCTCGCCGAAAAGCGGCGGCTCTATGCCGAAATTCCCGGCAAGGTGTTTGTCGAGGAGAACGACACGCGCGACGCCCAGCGCGAAGTGCGCGACCTCATCGAAGCGCATCTGCTGGCGACATTTCCGGACACGTACCGACGCACGAGCGCGGGGATCGAGGTTATCGGGGCCGAAGGCAACAGAGCCGATGTCTTCAGCGACGCCCCACTGGTCGCAGCCTCGCTGCTCGTCCAGGAAGACCTGATCGTGATGCACCGTGACGACAGCGGCTGGCGGCTCGCCGCCGGCTCGCTGTGCTTCCCCTCATCCTGGTTGCTGGTCGAAAAATTCGGGCGACCGCTGCAGGAGATTCACGCACCGGTGCCGGGCTTCGGTCCGGGCACCAGGCCGGCTGAGCTGATCAACCGCATGTTCGACGGCCTGCAGGACCAGGCCGTCGAGCGCTTCAACTGGTCGATCCAGGCCGACGATGCGCTCTATCACCCGCTCTCCAATGTCGAGCGCGTCGACCGTGCCACCAACCGCCCCTCGCGCTTCCCGGACGGCGATGTCAACGCTCACGCCTTCATCCGCGTCGAACGCCAGACGCTGCGCAAGCTGCCCGTGTCGCGCGACATCCTGTTCACCATCCGCATCCATCTCGACCCGCTGAAGGTGCTGGCGCGGCATCCCGACCGGGCAACGCTTGCCGCATCTTTCGCGGCACAATTGCTGGCCCTGGATGAGGCTCAACTCGACTATAAGGGCATGACCGCTGACCGCGACCGCTTGGGCGAGCTTTTGAAAACGATGACGCGCTGAGCCACGCTACAAGCTGGCGGCCAGGAACTCGACGAATGTTCTTGCCCGGGCGCTGGCCTTGCGTCCGGCCGGAAACAGCGCCCACAGTTCAACAGGCGGCAGCGCCCAATCGATCAGGATCGGCCGCACCGCACCGCTGCGCAATTCTGCGTCGAACATCCATTCGGAGCCGACCGTGAAGCCGATGCCGGCAAGTACTGCCTCACGTATCCCTTCGGCGGAAGTCACGCGCAGCCGCCCTTGGCCGGCAAGCGAAACCTCTTCGGCGCCTCGCCGGAACGTCCAGCGATTGGAAATGCCTGCTTGGACGAAAAGGATCGCCTCGTGCTGCGACAGCTCATTCGGCGCCATGGGTTCGCCCTGGCGTGCCAGGTAGGAGGGTGCCGCCACCACGAGACGACGACAGGTGGCGATCTTGCGCCCGACATGGGCGGGGGCGAAGCTTTCACCCAGACGCAGCATGACATCCACCCCTTCCTCGACGAGGTCGACATTCCTGTCGTCCATCGCCACCTCGATGTCGAGTTTCGGATGAGCGTCGAGGAAGGTCTTCAGCCGGGGCACGACATGCAGGCGGCCGAAGGTCACAGCCGTGCCGATGCGCAACAAGCCGGTGAGTGCCGCCGACGCGCCCCGCGCCGCGTTCTCGGCTTCGTCCGCTTCGTCGACCGCGCGTTTGGCGCCTTCGTAGAAGCTGAGGCCGGCATCGGTTGGCGAGAGACCGCGGGTGGTGCGCGACAGCAAGCGCACGCCGAGCCGTTCCTCGAGCTGCGCGATGGCCTTCGAGACGGCTGGCTGTCCGACGCGCAAATGCCGTGCAGCGGCCGAGAAAGAACCGGTTTCGACGACCCGTATGAAGGTGCTCATCGCTGCCAGCCTGTCCATTTATTCTTCCTCGGAATTAGTTATATGGCAATTATTGCCCTACTTGAACGATTTGGGAATAGCCAATTGCCCTGATGTCAAATCCATTCAGCCATTCGGAGAAACAAAATGGGCAAGCTCAACAACAAGGTCGCCATCGTCACCGGCGCCGCGCGAGGCATCGGTGCGGGCATCGCCAAACGGCTGGCGGCGGAAGGCGCCGCCGTCGTCGTCAACTACGCCTCCAGCCGTGAGGCTGCAGAACGCACTGTCAAGGAGATCGTAGCCGCTGGTGGCAAGGCGACCGCGGTTCAGGGTGACGTGGCCGACGCCGCCGAAGTCGAGAAGATATTCGAGGCCGCAGAGATCGCATTCGGCAAGCCAAGCATTCTGATCAACAACGCCGCGACCGCCAGCTTCGGCACGTTCGAGGAAGCCAGTGAGGCGGATTATCGGCGGCTGTTCGACACCAACGTGCTCGGCACGATCCTGACCACCAAGGCGGCCATGCGCCACTTCCCCAAGACCGGCGGCAGCATCGTCAACATCGGCACGATCTCGAGCTGGAACCCAGTGCCAAACACCAGCCTCTACTCCGCCAGCAAAGCGGCGATCGACACACTGACGCTTAGCCTGTCGAGAGAACTCGGGGCCCGCAACATCCGTGTCAACATCGTTGCGCCTGGCTATACCCACACCGAAATGACCGAGGGCATGATCGGCACCGATTTCGGCAACATGCTGATCGCTGGCGTCCCCCTTGGTCAGCGCTTCGGCAAGCCGGAAGACATCGCCCCGACCGTGGCCTTCCTCGCCTCGGACGAGGCGGCCTGGCTGACCGGCGAACGCATCAACGCGTCCGGCGGCGCTCGCTGATACGACGCCGGCTCAACATCCGCCATCGGGCAGGCTGCGGCCTCCCGGTGGCATCACCGAGCACCTCACGCTGGGGCGCCCCAGGCGTTCTCGCCGCTTTTCGCTTTATTGTGACAATGATCTATGGTTTGTCGCGACGCGGCCAAGCGGCTGTTCCAGAGTGTTTTTTGAAGGAGTGCTCGATAAAATGGCGAATGAAAACTGGCCCGTTTACGGTGAAATCACCGGCCCTGTCGTGATGATCGGCTTCGGTTCGATCGGACGGGGAACGCTGCCTCTGATCGAGCGCCATTTCAAGTTCAACAAGTCGCGCATAACGGTCGTCGATCCGCTCGATACCGATCGCAAGCTGCTCGACGAGCGCGGCATCGCCTTCGTCCAGGAGCACGTCACCGAGAAGAACTACAAGAAGCTGTTGACCCCGCTTCTGACCAATGGTGGCGGCCAGGGCTTTTGCGTCAATCTGTCGGTCGACACCGGCTCGGTCGACCTGATGCGGCTCTGCCGCAAGCTCGGCGTGCTCTACATCGACACCGTCGTCGAGCCGTGGCTCGGCTTCTACTTCGACGCCAAGGCGGACAATGCCAGCCGCACCAACTACGCGCTGCGCGAGGCGATGATCAAGGAGAAGCACGACAAGCCCGGCGGCGCGACGGCGGTTTCGACCTGCGGCGCCAATCCAGGCATGGTCTCGTGGTTCGTCAAGCAGGCGCTGCTCAACCTCGCCGGCGATCTCGGCCTCGAATTCTCCGAACCGGCGCAGGATGACCGCGACGGCTGGGCCAGGCTGATGAAGAAGGCCGGCGTCAAGGGCATCCACATCGCCGAGCGCGACACCCAGCGCACCAAGAAGCCCAAGCCGATGAACGTGTTCTGGAACACCTGGTCGGTCGAAGGCTTCATCTCGGAAGGCCTGCAGCCGGCCGAGCTTGGCTGGGGCACGCATGAGAAATGGATGCCGAAGAACGGCAAGGAGCACAAGCATGGCTCCAAGGCTGCGATCTACCTGGAGCAGCCTGGCGCCAACACCCGCGTGCGTTCATGGTGCCCGACGCCGGGCGCGCAATACGGCTTGCTGGTGACCCACAACGAGGCGATCTCGATCGCCGACTTCTTCACCGTGCGCGGCAAGAAGGGCAAGGTCCAATACCGCCCGACCTGCCACTATGCCTATCATCCCTGCAATGACGCGCTGCTGTCGCTGGACGAAATGTTCGGCGCGGCCGGCAAGCCACAGCCGGTCCATCATGTGCTTGACGAAAACGAGTTGGTCGACGGTGTCGACGAACTCGGCGTGCTGCTCTACGGCCACGACAAGAACGCCTACTGGTACGGTTCGCAGCTGTCGCTGGCGGAGGCACGCAAGCTGGCGCCCTACCAGAACGCCACCGGCATGCAGGTCACCTCGGCCGTGCTCGCCGGCATGGTCTGGGCGCTGGAAAACCCGGAGGCAGGCATCGTCGAGGCCGACGAGATGGACTACAAGCGCTGCCTGGAAGTGCAGTCGCCGTATCTCGGGCCGGTCAAGGGCTACTACACCGACTGGACGCCGCTCGATAACCGTCCGGGTCTGTTCCCGGAGGACCTCGACAAAAACGACCCGTGGCAATTCCGCAACATCCTCGTCCGATAGCGGTTCCATACCCCTGCCTCACCGCCTTGCAATCGCCCGGAAATCGGGCGATTGAAGGGATGCGGACGAGAGCAGTGTGCGCCCCTTTGGGCGCACGAGGGACCGCTCTGGAAACTTGAGGCCACGCACATCGTGTTTCCCAAACGTCGTTTGGCGATTGGGCCGATGCGTCAGGAGAGGATTTCATATGACGATTGCGCGCAAAATTCTTTCGGCGGGCGCGGCGGGCGCTCTTGCGACGATGCTTGCCGCCTGCACCACCGGCGGCTCCGAGGGGCCATCGATCGGATCGCAGCCGCGAGGCGTCGAAGGGTCCTGGCTGAACGCCGAAGGCAAGGCAGTCTCGACATTGAACGGCGGCGTCTTCACCACCGTTTCGGCAGAGACCGGCGAGAAATTCGCTGATGGCAGCTATACCAAGACCGGTGCCACCTCGGTTGAGATCAACGGTACCTCGCTGATCCGGCAGCAACCGATCGCCTTCAACTGCCTGCTGGTGTCGATCAACCAGCTGAATTGCACCAGCTCCGCCGGCCAGAACTTCGTGCTCACCAGGCGCAGCTGAGCCTATCTCATACGGCCTTGCGAAAAGGCGGCGGCGCGATGCCGCCGCCTTTTTTATGCCGGCAAACCGATGCCGATTTCGCCCGCCCTGATTCTTCTTGCATCGCCACAACCGCGATGTGAACATGACCAAAAGCTGGCTGTTATTCTGCAGTCAAGCAAGAGCGTTAAACGCTTGGTCAGATCCATCCGGGAGACGAAGATGAAGAAGCTCGCCGCCATTGCCGCCCTTTCTGCCTCGACGCTCGGCCTGTCGGCCGTGCCATCCTTTGCCGACTACACGTTGAACATCCTGCATTTCAACGACTGGCACAGCCGCATCGAAGGCAACAACAAATACGAGTCGACCTGCTCGGCCGAGGAGGAGGCCAAGGGTGAATGCATTGGCGGCGCCGGCCGGCTGGTCACCGCGATCGCTCAGGAGCGCAAGAAGCTCGAAGGCCAGAACGTGCTGCTGCTCAATGCCGGCGACAGCTTCCAGGGATCGCTGTTCTACATCACCTACAAGGGCTCGGCGGAGGAGGAATTCCTCAATCAGATCAAACCCGACGCGGTGACGCTCGGCAATCATGAGTTTGACGATGGCGAGAGCGCGCTGGTACCTTACCTCGACAAGGCGCAGTTCCCGGTCGTCAGCGCCAATGTCCTGCCCAACGACAAGTCCGGCGCCGCGGGCAAGATCAAGCTGTCGATCGTCGTCGAGGTCGGCGGCCAGAAGATCGGCATCATCGGCGCCGTGACCAATGACACGCCGGAACTAGCCTCGCCTGGCCCCAACATCACCATCGCCGACGACGTCAAGTCGATCACGGCGGAGGTTGAGAAGCTGAAGGCGCAAGGCGTCAACAAGATCATCGCCGTCACCCATATCGGCTACAGGCGCGAGCGCGATGTCATTGCCAAGATCCCCGGCATCGATGTGGTCGTCGGCGGCCACAGCCATTCGCTTCTGTCCAACACTGACCCAAAGGCGGAAGGCCCCTACCCGACGATGGTCGATAACCCGGACGGCTCCAAAGTGCCGGTGGTGCAGGCGGCCTCCTATTCGAAATATCTCGGCGAGTTCAAGGTCGTGTTCGACGACAATGGCAACGTCAAGGAAGCCAGCGGCGATCCGATCTTCCTCGACAAGTCGATCACGCCTGATCCCGCCGTGCTTGCCCGTATCAAGGAACTCGGCGCGCCGATCGAGGCGCTGAAGAACAAGGAAGTAGCCGAGACCACCGAGGCCATCGACGGCAGCCGCGAGAATTGCCGCACCAAGGAATGTGCGATGGGCAACCTCGTTTCCGACGCCATCCTCGACCGCGTCAAGGGACAGGGCGTCGAGATCGTCGTCTCCAATGGCGGCGGCCTGCGTGCCTCGATCGACAAGGGCACCGTGACCATGGGCGAGGTGCTGACCGTGCTGCCGTTCCAGAACACGCTGGCGACCTTCCAGATTTCCGGCAAGGACCTGGTTGCCGGGCTGGAAAACGGCGTCAGCCAGGTCGAGGACGGCGCCGGCCGCTTCCCGCAGGTGGCAGGTCTCAAATATTCGTTCGACAGGTCGGTCGCGCCCAATGCCGGCCGCGTCAAGTCGGTCGAGGTGATGGAAGACGGAGCCTGGGCGCCGATCAACCCGGACAAGGACTATCTGGTCGCTACCAACAATTACGTCCGCCAGGGCGGCGACGGCTACAAGGTCTTCGCCGACAAGGCCAAGAACGCCTATGATTATGGCCCCGGCCTGGAACAGGTGGTCGCCGACTATCTCGCCGCGCACCGGCCCTATACGCCCAAGCTCGACGGCCGCATTAGCGAGATCGCCGCAACCGTGGCAGCGGCTCCGGCCGCCGAGCCGGCCAAGCCTGCCGAACCGGCGCCTGCCCCAGCCGAGCCAGCGAAGCCGGCCGAGGCAGCTCCAGCACCGGAGCCGGCAATGCCCGCGTTGCCGGCAGGCTCTGGCGACATATCCACCACCCCGCCGACCGTGCCGGCGGAAACCGCCCCGGCAGCACCTACCGAACCGGCCAAACCGGCTGAGGCAGTCCCTGCCCCCGCAACGCCTGCCCCGGCCTCGCCGGCAAAGCCGGCCGAGGCCAGCCACGTCATCGTCGCCGGCGATACCTATTGGGACCTGGCCAAGAAGGCCTATGGCGAGGGCGCCAAATGGAAGGTGATCTCTGAGGCCAACAAGGGCTACGAGCCACGCCGGCTGCCGATCGGCGCAACCCTGACCATACCGCCGGCAGCTAATTAGAGCCGGTAGAAATCCGCAACACCCGTCCGGTCCGCCGGGCGGGTGTTGCTTTTCCGGACAGGTGCGGCCAGACGTGGCATTGAAAACGGGCGCAGCGCCGTTAGTTTCGCGGCGTGTCCGGAGAATTGCCATGACGATTGATCCCAAAGCCGCGAAAGCGTTCGGCCCACTGCCGGCTGGACATCCGCCGGTCAAGGCAGGCAAGATCGGCGTCATGCTGGTCAATCTCGGCACGCCCGACGGTACCGATTTCAAGCCGATGTGGCGCTACCTCCGTGAATTCCTGTCTGATCCGCGGGTCATCGAACTCAACAAGGCGATCTGGTATCCGATCCTCTATGGCCTGGTGCTGACGACGAGGCCGAAGAAGTCCGGAGCCAATTACGCCAGGATCTGGAACCAAGAGAAGAACGAGTCGCCGCTGCGCACCTACACCCGCGCCCAGAGCGAAAAGCTGGCCGCGGCCCTTCGCGACCTGCCAGATGTCGTCGTCGACTGGGCGATGCGCTACGGCAACCCTTCAACCGCGAGCGTCGCGCAACGGCTGGTCGCTCAGGGCTGTGACCGCATCCTGTCCTTCCCGCTCTATCCGCAATATTCGGCGACCACGACCGCGACCGCCAATGACCAGTTGTTTCGCGCGCTGATGAAGATGCGGGCGGCACCGGCGATCCGTAGCGTGCCACCCTACTATGACGAGGCGGTCTATATCGAGGCACTGGCGCGTTCGATCGAGCAGCATCTGACGACACTCAATTTCGAGCCGGAGGTGGTCATCACTTCCTATCACGGCATCCCGAAGCCCTATTTCGAGAAAGGCGATCCCTATTACTGCCACTGCCAGAAGACGACACGGCTGTTGCGTGAACGACTGGGGTGGGATGAAAAGAAACTGATCATCACCTTCCAGTCGCGCTTCGGCGCGCAGGAATGGCTGCAGCCCTACACCGACAAGACGGTGGAGAAACTGGCCAAGAACGGCGTGAAATCGATCGCCATCGTCAACCCCGGCTTTTCCGTCGACTGCATCGAGACGCTGGACGAAATCGGCCGCGAGGCGGCCGAGACCTTCCACCACGCCGGCGGCGCGAAATTCGCCCACATCCCGTGCCTCAACGACAGCGCAGAAGGCATGGCGGTGATCGAGGCGATGGTGCGGCGCGAACTGTCGGGCTGGGCCTGAGCCCGCTACGTTGTAGCGATCGATCGCCACTGTTGCGGTATTCTACGCACTAATAATAATCAGCGATCACCTGATTGTAACATTATTGAAACACACCTAAGTGTTTGGTGAAGTCGGTTGCATGGAATCAACGCCATGTCCGGCATCTGAGGGAGATTTAAATGGACTTCAGTGGTTTCGGTATTGCAATTGGTGCGCTTGCCTTTCTGGTGTTGGTGCTTCTTATCAAAGGCATCCGGACAATCCCGCAAGGCTACAATTATACGGTGGAGCGCTTTGGCCGTTACACCAAAACACTGAGCCCCGGCCTCAACCTCATCGTGCCGTTCGTCGACCGCATCGGTGCCAAGATGAACATGATGGAGCAGGTGCTCGACGTTCCGAGCCAGGAAATCATCACCCGAGACAACGCCATAGTCGGAGTCGACGGCATCGCCTTCTACCAGATCCTGAATGCAGCGCAGGCCGCCTATCAGGTCGCCGGCCTCGAGAACGCCATCCTCAACCTGACGATGACCAACATCCGTACCGTCATGGGCTCGATGGACCTCGACGAACTCTTGTCCAACCGCGACGCCATCAACGAGCGGCTGCTGCGCGTCGTCGACGAGGCGGCGCACCCGTGGGGCATCAAGATCACCCGCGTCGAGATCAAGGACATCAATCCGCCGGCCAACCTCATCGAATCGATGGGCCGGCAGATGACCGCCGAACGTAACAAGCGTGCGCAAATCCTTGCCGCCGAAGGTCTCAAGCAGTCGCAGATCCTCGAGGCCGAAGGCCGCAAGGAAGCCGCGTTCCGCGACGCCGAGGCGCGCGAACGCTCAGCCGAAGCCGAAGCCCGCGCCACCCAGGTTGTGTCGGAAGCCATCTCCAAGGGTGACGTGCAGGCCCTCAACTACTTCGTGGCGCTGAAATACACCGAAGCGATGGGCAAGATCGGCACCGCCAACAACAGCAAGGTCGTGCTGATGCCGATGGAAGCCTCGGCGCTGATCGGCACGCTCGGCGGCATTAGCGAGATCGCCAAAGAGGTGTTCCGCAGCGAAGGCACCGCCGGCGCCGCGCGGCAGGCTGCCCGCCCTCCGGTGGTTCGCCCGAGCGAGAACTGAGATCACGCGACAATTGAGATCATAGGAGCATACTCCCATGTTCGACCGCATCATTTCCGAACTTGGCCCGTGGAACTGGATGGTTCTGGGTTTGGTCCTCCTGGTGATGGAGGTCATAGCGCCAGGCATCTTCATGCTGTGGATCGGCATCGCCGCATTGGTGATCGGCTTGATTTCGCTGCTTATCTGGGACGCAAGCTTCTGGACCTGGGAAGTCCAGGTCCTCGCCTTCCTGGCGCTGTCGCTGGTCTCGGCCTTCGCCGGCAAGAAGCTGGTTGGCGGGCGTCATGACGCGACCGACCAGCCGCTGCTCAACCGCCGCGGCGCGCAGATGGTCGGCAAGATGGCCACCCTTGCCGAACCGATCAAGGACGGCCGCGGCCGCATCAAGCTCGGCGATACGCTGTGGCGCGTCTCGGGTCCCGACCTGCCGGCCGGCACACAGGTGCGTGTCGTTGCTTCGGCAGACACCGATCTGGAGCTGACGGTCGAGGCCGTTTGAGACGCTTCTAGCTAGAGAGCTGACGCCGCCTTGGCGATGAAATCCGCAACGAAGGCGGGCTGCGACAGCATCGGCACGTGCGAGCTATTGAGTTCAAGGGTCTCGGCGTTCATCCTGGCCGCGGAATCGCGCTCGACCGCGGGCGGGATGGTCTCGTCCTGCTCCGCGACGATGTACCAGTTTCGCCTTGACCGCCATGCCGCGGTGCTGACCTTGTCGCCGAAGCATCTCACCGCCAACGGACCCTGCGTCGCGTAGACGATATCAGCCTCGTCCGCTGGAATGTCCTGCACGAAGTGCTTGCGCACACCTTCGGCGGTCAGGGCGACATAGCCTTGGCCGTAGGGTTTGATCTCTGCGGCGCCCGGCGCCGGCGTATAGTCCTTCCACCAGTCCTGAAACGATTGACTGCTGTCCGGCGCGCCCGCCGCGATGTAGACTAGGCCCTTCACATTCGGATGGTTGCCCGCCTCGGTGATGACCGCGCCGCCCCAGGAATGACCGCAGAGGAGCACAGGGCCCTGCTGCATGTCGATGACCCGGTGGGCGGCCGTCACGTCGTCGGCCAGCGAGCTCAGTGGGTTCTGGACGGCGATCGCCTTCAGCCCGCGTTTCGTCAGCAGGGGAATGACCTTTGCCCAGCACGAACCGTCGGCAAAAGCGCCATGCACGAGAACAATGGTGTTGATGGCCATGGGTGTCTCCTTTGTGTTGAACTTCGTCCGGGAAATTGTCGCCTACCGCGATGCGCTCGCGGCATTCTCGATGAAAGAGGCCACGTCCTGCGGATGCGACAGCATTACGGCATGACTGCTGCCGATCTCGACCAGCTTGCCGCCGGTTCGCTTCGCCATCATCCGCTGCGTGCTCGGCGGGATCATATGGTCCTGTGTCGTCAGCAAGAAGTAGGTGGGCTTCACCTTCCACGCTGCCTTGGTGAGCTTGGTCTGCGGGGCCTGTAATCCCCATGGCATTTGCGCTGCCGCCATGAACCGCGTCGTCGACGGATCCACATCAGCGGCGAAAGCCGTGGGGAATTTTGCAGGGTCCACCATCAGATAGCCATCGGCCGGTGGCAGCAACGGTGCGCTGGGCTCCTCCGGTGTGGGCTTCTCCGCTAGCTCGATGACGGATTCGCCGATATCCGGCGCGAATGCCGCCAAGTAGACGACGCTCCGGACCTTGGGATCGTAACCTGCTTCGGTGATGACCGCGCCGCCATAGGAGTGCCCGACCAGGATGACCGGATGTTTGGCCGCCGCTATGACGCGCGCAGTGGTCGCGACATCGTCGTCGAGCGTGCGCGTCGGGTTCTGCACGATGAGCGTTTCATATCCATCCTTGGTCAAGATGTCGTAGACCGGCTTCCAACCCGAGCCATCGACGAACGCGCCGTGCACCAACACTATCGAGAGCGGCTGCTCCGTCTGCGCCATGGCGCGGATCGGCCAGGCGATCAGAAATGCCGTCAGAAATGCGCAAAACCATCGAATCATGACGTCAGACTCCTTGAAGTTACCGGCTTTGGTGATCCCTAGCCTTGTTTCTGGCGCGCGATGAGTGCGTCGCCGCAGCGTTTTTTCACCGGACCGAGCGCCTTGACGAATTCGAGCTGCTCACCATCCGGACCCTTGCAATAGATCAGCTCCCAGCCTTCCGAGAGGCCTTGAGTAATGGGGTTGGTGTAGGACTTCATTGGTGCCGCTCGGCGCTGCTGCTCCGACGTAACCGTGATGACGCGATTAGCCCGCACCTGGGTCATTCCCCGGCGCGCCGCTTCCGCTTCCAGGTCGTGGATGAACCTGTTGAAGTCGACGTCATCCCGAACGTAGAAGCAGATGTGCATCGAGCGTGGGAATGCCGGGCTCAGGTGGTCGCGGGGCTCGGCGAAGCTGTCGCCGCTGCCTGAGGGCTGGCCGGCGTCGCGATATTGCAGCAACTCGATCACCACATTGTCGAACTGGATGAAGCGAACGTCGAGGCGCTGGCTGCCGCCCCGGAGATCGGGGATTCCCATCGTGTGCGGGTTAACGCGGCGCTCGCGCGCTTCGATTTCCTGGTCGGTCAACAGCGTGTTGTGGATCGGCTCGCCCTGGAAATCCCCGTCGCGGAAGATCTCGGTGCCGCCCAGCACCTCGGTGTAGAAGGCAAAGGCGCGGTCCATGCTCTGAACGGTGACGCCGAAATGCTGGACACCCTGCAGCCGAGCGGAGAGTGGCGCGGCATCGCGCGCCGATGAAGCGGTGCTTGTCTCTTGGCTCATCATCGGACTCTCTGGTTTCATGGACGCGCTTCAACCCTGGCGAACCGCACGATAGGCGCGCGGCGAAATGCCCGTCAGATTGCGGAACACCTGAGTGAACTTTGCCTGCGAGCCGAAGCCGGTCATCGAGGCGATCTCGGACAACGGCAGTTGGCTTTTTTCCAGCCATTTCTGCGCCTCCTGCACCCGCCGGAAACTCACGTAGCGATGCATTGGCACACCGGTGGTGGCGCGAAAAAGACGTGCAAGGTGGTACTCGCTGACGCCCGCTTGCTGCGCGAGCGCCGAGAGACCGATGTCGTCGGTGAAATGCGCCTCGATATAGTCGATGACTCGTTCGAGGCGATCGCCGTCCAGATCCGGCAGCTTCGCGGGGCGTACCCACCGGTCGATAGAATACTTCTCGAGCAGGTATGCCGCGAGCGCCGCCTGCATGCCGTCTAGATAAAGCCGCTCGGTGGGTTCCATTGCCTTGCCGAGCGCCTCTCGGAAGGCCATGGCGATTCCATAGAACTTCGGGTCTTCTAAGGCGCCGGTATAGGACAGCTCGGCCTTCGCCGGATCGACGTCATAGTCGGCGGCGGCACTTCTTTCGATCAAGCCTGGCGGCAAGTAGATATGCAGGCTTTCGAGCGGTGATGTGATGCCGCTGGCTTTCTCAAACGTGCCCACCGGGCAGACGCAGGATATGCCAGGCCGGATGAAGTGCCGATGCGTCACGCCGTTGGCCGATTGCAGCGCATAAGTCCGGCCGGCGAGCACGAAGACAAGTTCATGGCTCTGGCACACGCCAGGTTCGTGATGGCCCGGCTTCAGCCGCCGGCGGTCGATGCGCAGACTGGAAAAATGCGCCGATGCGACGAGTTCGGTCGTACCTTGATACTTTCGGTCGCTATGCGTGCTGAGCATCATCGCCGACCATATCGCGCGGAGGGGATCGAGGTATTTACGCTTCCTGCGCAGCTATGCGCAGATCTTGCTGTTTCGGGCGCGGACGGCTCGGCTCACCGCTTGCGCAGCAGCCGATACTGGCCGGGCGTAAGTCCCGTCGCCTTGCGAAAAACCCGAATGAAGTTTGCCTGAGAGCCGAAACCGGTCTCGTGCGCGATCTCCACCAGCGAGGGTTTGCCAAGTAGGCGCTTTTGCGCTTCCTGCACGCGGCGGAAAGTCACGTAGCGGTGCGGTGAAAGGCCGGTCACCTCGCGAAACAGCCGCGAGAAGTGGAATTCGCTGAGACACGCTTCCGCAGCCAGATCGGCCAGGCTTATCTCTCCGGTGAGATAGGTTTCGATATAGTCGAGCACCCGCTTGAGCCGCTTGTCGTCGAAATCCGGCAATCGCCCAGGCGGCCGCCAACGGTCGATTGCGTAGGTGCCGAGCAGATATCCGGCGAGCGCCGCCTGCATGCCATCCAGGAACAGCCGATCCGTCGGCTCAGATGGTCGCCCCATGACGTCGTTGAACCCCATGGCGATCTGGTAGAGCTTCGGATCCCTGAGGCAGCCAACGTAGCACAACTCGGCCTTGGCCGGATCGATGTCATAGTCGGCGAGCGCGCTTTGCGCGATGAGAGTATCTGGAAGATAGATGTGCAGGCATTCAAGCGGCGACGTGTTTGCACTTTCGCTTTCTTCGACGCCCCGGGGCAGAATGCAGGCGATTCCAGGCTGGATGAAAAATCGGCCTGTCGCGCCGTTGGTGTTCTGCTGCGCAAAAGCACGGCCGGCGATTACAAAGGCCAGTTCGGTGGACGATCGCACGCCCGGCGTATGGTGGCCCGCTTCAAGAAGCCGCTGCTCGACGCGCAGGTGGGGAAGCTCGATGGCTGTCCTAAGTTGGCTGCTGGCCTGGTACTTGTACTCGCTGTGCGAATTCAGTGCCATGATCGCCTCGCAAAAGCGCTGACGGTGCTCTGTCGATGGGCAGGGCCAATCTGTAGCCTAAATGCTTGGAGTCGACAATCTAGCGATCGAGCGCGGCCGCCGCTTGAAGCGGCGGAAGCGAACTGAAACAGCCTGCCACTATGCTGCGCCGATGCGCAGCAGGTCGTGCAAGTGGACCAGTCCCACCGGCCGCCTGCCCTCGACCACCATCAGGCTGGTTATGGCCGAGTTGTTGATGGTCTGCAGCGCCGTCGCCACCAGCGTGTCGGGGGTGGCTGTCTTCGGCTTTTTCGTCATCACCTGATCGACGCTCATCTCCATGAGATTGCTGCCGATATGGCGCCTGATGTCGCCATCGGTGATGATGCCCACCAACGCGCCGTCAGCCGCTGTTATGGCCACGCAGCCGAATCCCTTGTTCGACAATTCCAGGATCGCCTCGCGCATGCCGGTGCCCGAAGCCACCAGCGGCAGCCTGTCGCCGACATGCATGATCTCGTGGATCTGGGTCAGATTGGCGCCGAGCTGGCCCCCGGGATGGAAGGTGCGGAAATGATCGGGCGTGAAGCCGCGCGCTTCGAGCAACGCGATGGCCAGCGCATCGCCGACGACCAGTTGCAGCAGCGTCGATGTCGTCGGCGCCAGGCCGTGCGGGCAGGCTTCCGGCACGGATGGCAGAAGCAGCACCACGTCGGCTGCGCGCGCCAGCGCCGAAGTCGCGCCTGCGGTAATCGCAATCAGCGGGATCGAGAAGCGCCTGGAATAGGCGACGATACCCATCAATTCCTTGCTCTCACCGGACCAGGACATGGCGATGATGGCATCATCCCTGGCGATCATGCCGAGGTCGCCGTGATTGGCCTCCGCCGGATGGACGAAGAAGGCGGGCGTGCCGGTCGAGGCGAGCGTGGCGGCGATCTTGGAGCCTATATGGCCGCTCTTGCCGACGCCGGTGACGATGACCCGGCCATCGATGCGTGAGATGATGTCGACGGCGTGCGCGAAGGGTTCGGCCAGTCCGTTTTCCAGCGCGGCAGCCAATGCCGCCACGCCGGCCTGTTCCGTGGCTACCGTTCTCAGCGCCGAGGCGATCGAAGCCTCCAAAGGCTTCTTTTCTGGGGATCCCGCATGCATGGCTGATGCGATTAGCGCGTTGCCGTTCGCCTGTCCAACAGAATTGCCGTCCGGCCAGGTCCGACAAGACCCCTTCAACCCTCCGTTAACCATCCCCGTTTACGGTTCGGTAAGTATGGCGCGCTTGCGCCGCGCAAGCAGTGGTGACGATGTCGCGGGCCCAGCCTGAAAAGAAAAAAGGTCGAACGGGCGGAGCCTTTTGCGCTCTGCTTGTGGCGACGAGCGTGCTCGCATTGCTGCGGCCAACTGCGCTTTATGCCCAGGAAACCGAGTTGCGCGGCGAAGTTTCGGAATCGGCGATCCTGTCCGACCAGCAGCGCCGGACCAGGCAATTGAGCAAGGCCAACACGCAGGTCAAGCCGGCGCCTGCCGACACCGCCCCCACGGAGAACACACCAACCGCCTATGTGCCGGCCAGCGATGGCGCCCTGCCTGACGACACCGACCCTTCACAGGCCGGCGCGAACAGCATTTTCGATACGCCTGCGACTACCGACGATTCGTTCGCGGACAAGCCGCCAACCGTGCAGCCACGCCGGCCATCGACGGCAAAACAACGCGCCGCCGACGCGGACAAGGCCAAGGACAAAACCAAGGCTGCCAACAAGAAGAAGCCTGGCCAAGCTACGGACGCGACCACCGCCGGAACGACTTCGACCGACACGACCACAGGCGATACGGACCAGGATACGGCCAACCGCCGCGCCCTCACCGTCGATAGTGTCGACCGGCAGAAGCTCGATCCCGGCGCCGAGCGCACCGATGCCATCGAAGGTCAGAAGAAGAAGCCCGAGGACGACCCCTACGCGGCAACCGGCATCAAGGTCGGCTCCTTCCTGCTGCGGCCGACGCTCGAGCAAGGCGTTACCGTCACGTCGAACGCCGATTCCAGCTCTGGCGGCAAGTCTGCGGTGCTGTCCGAAACGGCGTTGCGTTTCTCCGCCGCCTCCGACTGGCGCGAAAATTCGGCTGTCATCGACGGCTACGGCACCTTCCGCAACACCGTTTCGGGCCAGAAGATCAACGAGGGGCGCGGTCGTATCGAAGGCACGCTCAATGTCGACCTCGACAATGAACTGCGCGCCATCGCCAAACTCGGCTACGAGATTGCGCCGGAATCGGCCTCCTCGCCCGACGCCATTGCCGGCGTCACCTCGCAGCCGATCCGCCAGACCGTCGACGGCAGCCTCGCCGTCAAGAAGGATGTCGGCAAGCTCCGCTTCGCGCTGACCGGCGCGGTCTCCCACGATATCTATGGCGACGCCAAGCTGACGAACGGCACCGTGTTGTCGCAGAAGGATCGCGATTCCACCCTCTACACCGCGACCTTGCGCACCGGCTACGAGATCTCGCCCGCCATCACGCCTTTCGCCGAAGTCGAAGTCGGCCGCCGCGCCTATGATCTGCGCGTCGATTCAAGCGGCTTTGAGCGGTCCTCGACGCGGCTTGGCGCGCGGGCCGGTATCGAAGTGGACATGGGCGAGAAACTGGCCGGCGAATTCTCGGCCGGCTGGCTCCGGGAAGCGATCGACGACAACCGGCTGGAGGCGAATTCGGGGGCGTCGGTGAATGCCGACCTCAAATGGTCGCCCGAACGCGGCACCATCATCGGCCTGACCGCACAGACCATGATCGAAGACTCGACGACGGCCAATGAGAGCGGCGACCTCCTCTATTCAGGCCGCCTCACCGGCGAACGGCAGATCCGCGCTGACCTGACCGGCAACGCAGCCCTTGGCGTCGACTGGCGCAATTATACCGGCTCCGATGGACATGATCTGACATTGAGCGCCGAGGCCGGGCTGACATGGTGGCTGAACCGCTATGTCGGCCTCACCAGCCGCGCCCGCACGGAAAAGCTGACCAGCAATCTGCCCGGGCGCAACTACACCGCCAACAGCGTCTACCTCGGGCTGAAATTGCAGCGGTAGCTAGAAGGCAGCGCCGCGGCGCTCGGAGGGCTTCATCTCGTCGAGCAGCGTGCGGATGACGCCGGCCATGTTCTCGTTCATGTCGCTGCGCCACAGGGCGAAGGCGACATTGGCCTCGACGAACCCTTCCGGCGAACCGCAGTCGAAGGTGCGGCCTTGATAGTGGTAGCCAAAGAAGGGCTGTTGCTTTTCCAGCTTCAGCATCGCGTCGGTAAGCTGGATTTCGTTGCCGGCGCCCTTTTCCTGGCTTTCGAGGATCGTGAAGATCTCGGGCTGCAGGATGTAACGGCCGTTGATGTAGAGATTGGACGGCGCAGTGCCGGCCTTCGGCTTCTCCACCATCTCGGTGATGCGGAAGCCGTGATGCATGTCCTCGCCGCGCCCGACGATGCCATATTTGTGGGTTTCGGCCGGATCGCATTCCTGCACGGCGATGATGTTGTTGCCGGTCTCCTCATAGAGTTCGACCATGGCCTTCATGCAGCTCTTTTCCGACTGCATGATCATGTCGGGCAGCAAGAGCGCGAACGGCTCATCGCCGACCAGTTCGCGCGCGCACCAGACGGCGTGGCCGAGCCCCATCGGCACCTGCTGGCGGGTGAACGAGGTCTGCCCCGGCGCCGGCTGCAGCCGCTGCAGGCGGGCGAGCTGCTCATCCTTGCCGCGCTGGGCGAGTGTGTCGTAGAGCTCGAACTGGATATCGAAATGGTCCTCGATGACCGCCTTGTTGCGGCCGGTGACGAAGATGAAATGTTCGATGCCGGCCTCGCGCGCCTCATCGACGACATACTGGATGACCGGCCGGTCGACGACGGTCAGCATTTCCTTCGGGATGGCCTTGGTGGCCGGGAGGAACCGCGTGCCGAGACCGGCGACCGGGAAAACTGCCTTGCGAACTCGCTTCATGCGTCAATTATCCGTTTGATTGCCTGCTCCGCAATCCCGTTTCGAGACATTTTCACGCCGAAATCGAGGATTACGAGCTGCTGGTGAGAACTTCCAGTGCCTAAAGCATCGACGTGTCTTTTCGTTCCCGACGGCACCTATGGTAAACTAATTCCTAACCCGGTTCGGCGATGAATGGTCTTTCCTGAGATAGTGAAGGAGGAAAAGATGTCCGTTCGCAGTGCCGCAAAACGTTTTACCAGCGTCCTGACGGCGGCCAGCCTCTCGCTCGCCCTGCTGATGCCGGCCGGACCGGCCTTTGCCGATGCCGGTTTCCGGCAATGGGTCGCCGGCTTCCGCGCGACCGCCGTGGCGGGCGGCGTTTCCGGCGCGGTCTACGACCAGGCGTTCCGCGGTATCAACGAACCCGACCCGGTGGTGCTGGAAAAGGCCCGCACGCAGCCTGAGTTCAGCGCGCCCGCCTGGGACTATTTCGACAACCGCGTCCATGACCAGTCTGTTGCAGTCGGCCAGCAGATGGCCAAGAAATGGAAGCCGTGGCTGGACCGGATCGAAGCGCGGTTCGGCGTCGATCGCTACATCCTGCTCGCCATCTGGTCGATGGAATCGAACTATGGCGAGATCCTCAAGCGCGACGACATCATGCGCAATGTCATCCGCTCGCTGGCGACGCTCGCCTATGGCGACCCGAAGCGGTCGAAATTCGCCCGCACCCAATTGGTTGCGGCGCTGAAGATCCTGCAGACCGGCGACATCGACGAAAGCCACTTGATGGGCTCCTGGGCCGGCGCCATGGGCCAGACCCAGTTCATCCCGACCAGCTACCAGCATTATGCCGTCGACATGGATGGCAACGGCAAGCGTGACATCTGGAATTCGATCCCCGATGCGCTGGCGACATCAGCCAATCTGCTGAAGAAGAATGGCTGGCAAGGTGGCAAGACCTGGGGCTATGAGGTCACCATTCCGGCCGGCAAACTGCCCGCTGGCTCGAAGACGCTGGCGCAGTGGCAGGCGCTCGGCGTCGCCAGGGCCAATGGCAAGCCGTTCAGGAACACAACCGACAAGGCGACGCTGAAAGTGCCGGACGGCCGCGGCGGACCGGCCTTCCTGATGATCAAGAACTTCTCCGTCATCAAGGCCTACAACAACGCCGACAAATATGCCCTCGCCGTCGGCCTTCTTGCCGACGAAATCGCCGGCTCTAGTGGTCTGGTGCAGGACTGGAAGCGGCCTTTCACCAAGCTGTCCTTCGAGGAAAGGCAGGAGTTGCAGAAGCGGCTTTCGCAGCACGGGCTTTACGACGGCAAGTTCGACGGCAAGATCGGTGACGGCACGAAAACCGCCATCATGACCTATCAGGCAAAGGTCGGCTTGACCCAGGACGGGTATCCGAGCATGGAAGTGCTCAAATGGCTCAGAAAGAAATAGGGCCAGCTGCAGTGCAGCGCATTTGCGACGCGCAAGGGACGCTGTAGCATCGATCTGTGCATGATCCCTGCGAGGGTCATGCACCAAGGGATGGAGAGGGTGCTTGGTTTCGCCAGCGCGTATCCGTGTGATCGTATTCCGCTTGCCGATCCTCATTCTGGCCGTCGTCGTCCTGGCGACAGGAATCGCCGGCACTTTCCACACACCGGCTTTGGCGCAGGAACAACCGCAGAACCGCGGCTGGTCGCTGCGCGACCTGTTTTTCCCGCGCCGCAGCGAGCGCATCGAGCCGCCGCTCGACATCGGCAAGGCAAAGCCGAAGGTCAAGAAAAAGCCCCGTGCGCCCGTTGAACCTGCCGTTCCGATTGTCGAGAAGGCGCCGGATTCCCGCGTCATCCTGGTGATCGGCGATTTCATGGCGAGTGGCCTTGCCGAGGGCCTCGACGCCGCCTTTGCCGCCAACCCCGCCATCAGGATCGTCGAGCGCGCCAACGGCTCGTCAGGCTTCGTGCGCGACGACGTCTACAACTGGCCCGAACAGGTCAAATCGCTGATCGAGACCGAGAAACCGGCAGCGGTGGTCGTCATGCTCGGCTCCAACGACCGCCAGCAGATGCGCGTCAACGACGTGCGCGAACAGCCGCGTTCCGAGAACTGGACCAAGGAATACGAACGCCGGACCGAGGCGTTCGGCGAGGCGCTGGCGTCGACCAAAGTGCCGTATCTGTGGGTCGGCATGCCGGCCTTCAAGGCGCCGAAGATGACCTCCGACATGCTCGCCTTCAACGACATCTACCACTCGGCCGCCGAGAAGAACGGCGGCGAATTCGTCGATGTCTGGGACGGGTTCGTCGACGAGAACGGCGCCTTCGTCTCGACCGGCCCCGACATGAACGGCCAAGCCGTGCGGCTGCGCTCCGACGACGGCATCAACGTCTCGAAGGCCGGCAAGCGCAAGCTCGCCTTCTACACCGAAAAACCGCTGGCCAAGATACTCGGCCTGGCAGCGCCGGGAAGCGTGGTAACGGCTGCCGCACCCGCCGGCGCCCCGGTCGAGGCGCCGTCCCTGCCCGCCGCGCCCATCGTGGTCGACCGCACGGCGCCGATGCTGCTCAACGATCCGTCGCTCGACGGCGGTACCGAACTTCTCGGCGCCGCGGCGACGCCGAAGGCCAATCCGGATCTGCCCGGCGAAAAACTCATCCTCGAAGGCAAGGCCCCCGAGGCGTCACCCGGCCGCGCCGACGATTTCTCCTGGCCGCCGAAGGCACAGCCGCCGGCGACAGCAGCGGCAACGCCCGATACGACGACGGCAACTCCTTGACCGACGTTCCTGCCTAGCGGCAATTCCGCGCCAAGCCGAACAATGGCACTATCAGTTTTTGGCCGAAGTCAAAGTCGGGGGCGAATATGTCGGCAACGGGCTACGCATTGCTTGGGTTCGTGAGTTGGACCCTTTTATTGCTCACATGGATGGAGATCTTGCGCACGCACCTCGTACTGAGCGGCCGCATCCTCGCCAATGGATTCGCGCCGGATAACGCAGGTCTTTCGCCCTTTTTGCGGCGGCTTGCGCGAGCCCACGCGAATTGCATCGAGGGACTCCCAATCTTCGGAGGTCTCATGGCCTTGGCCATGATGACCTCGCGGACCGGGATCACCGACCCGCTTGCGTACTGGTTTCTCGTTGCGCGATTGATCCAGTCTGCCATTCATTTGACGTCGACCAGTCCAAACGCGGTCAAGGCTCGATTTTCCGCGTTTGCGGTCCAGATGGCCATCGGCCTCTATTGGGCAACCAAGCTGCTGATCAGCTAAGCGCTTCGGCAGGTACGGACAGCGATTCGGCCGCAGATATCGCCAAGCCGAGGAAATGTCTCCGGCGCTGTCATGAATATCAGCGAGGCAACACCGTAGACCCCATCAGCGCCTCGTCGATCGAGCGCGCCGCCTGGCGGCCCTCCCGGATCGCCCACACCACCAATGACTGGCCGCGGCGCACATCGCCGGCGGCAAAAAGCTTATCGACGCTGGTCTTGTAGTCGCGATCGTTGGCTTCGACATTCCTGGAACGCCGGCTGTCGGTCGTGATCTTCATCTGACCGTCCAGCTCCTTCGTGACGCCCACGGCGGCCGGTCCGGCAAAGCCGATGGCGATGAAGGCGAGATCGGCGCGGATGACGAATTCGGTGCCGGCGATCGGCTTGCGCTTCTCGTCGACCTCGCAGCACTTGACGCCGGTCAGCTGGCCGTCTTCGCCGATGAATTCGAGCGTCGCCACCTGGAATTCGCGCTCCGCACCTTCGGCCTGTGAGGACGAGGTGCGCATCTTCGTCGCCCAATAGGGCCAGACAGCAAGCTTGTCTTCCTTTTCCGGCGGCTGCGGGCGGATGTCGAGCTGGGTGACACGCACCGCGCCCTGGCGGAAGGCCGTACCGACGCAATCGGAAGCGGTATCGCCGCCGCCGACGACGACGACATGCTGGCCGCCGGCGATGATCGGATGCGACGGCCATGCCACCGACTGGATCGGCTCGCCGCCCACGCGGCGGTTCTGCTGCACCAGATAGGGCATGGCATCATAGACGCCGCCGAGATCGTCGCCAGGGATGTTGGCCGGACGCGGCGATTCCGAACCGCCGCAATAGAGCACCGCATCGTATTCGGCGAGCAGCTCTGCCACGGGCTTGTCGACGCCGACATTGATGCCGCAATGGAAGGTCACGCCCTCGCCCTGCATCTGCTCGATGCGGCGGTCGATATAGTGCTTCTCGATCTTGAAGTCGGGAATGCCGTAGCGCATCAGCCCGCCGGGCCGGCTTTCGCGCTCGTAGACACTGACCTCGTGCCCGGCGCGGCCGAGTTGCTGCGCGGCCGCCATTCCTGCCGGGCCGGAGCCGATGACGGCGACCCGCTTGCCGGTCTTCTTCTCTGGCGGATAGGGCCGGATATGGCCGGTCTCGTAAGCCTTGTCGGCGATCGCCTGCTCGACCGTCTTGATGGCGACCGGAATGTCCTCGAGGTTCAGCGTGCAGGCCTCCTCGCAGGGCGCGGGACAGATGCGGCCGGTGAATTCGGGGAAATTGTTGGTCGAATGCAGGTTGCGGATCGCATTGTCCCAGTCGCCATTATAGACGAGGTCGTTCCAGTCGGGGATCTGATTGTGGATCGGGCAACCCGTCGGCCCATGGCAGAACGGAATGCCGCAATCCATGCAGCGCGCGGCCTGTTTCTCGACCTCCTTGTCCGACATCGGCAGCGTGAACTCGCGGAAATGCCGGATGCGGTCGGAGGCCGGCTGGTACTTGTGCACCTGCCGGTCGATTTCGAGAAAGCCTGTTACCTTGCCCATAGTCCAGTTCCTGCTGTCCAGATGGTGCGGGGTTCGCCGCACCCGTTAACCCCTTGAGGCAGCCATGGCAACCTTGCGCCAGAGGTCAAACTGTCGCTGAAAGTTCCGCCGGGAAGCCTGGGCTCCCCGGCAAGTCTCAAAAAGCCTATTCCGCCGCCACGCCCATGCGCATGCGTTCCATCTCGATCAAGGCGCGGCGGTATTCGACCGGCATGATCTTGCGGAATTTCGGCCGGAAGGTCGCCCAGTCGTCGAGGATCTCGCGGCCCCGCACCGAACCCGTGTAGTGCACATGGTTCGAGATCAGTTGGTAGAGCCGCTCCTCGTCATGGCTGGTCATGTCGCCCGAGACGTCGACGCGACCCTTGTGGTCGAGATCGCCGCCATGGTGCAGCAGCCTCTCCATCAGATCGTCTTCTTCCGGAACCGGCTCCAGCTCGACCATCGCCATGTTGCAGCGCGCGGCGAAGTCGCCGGCCTCGTCCAGCACATAGGCGACGCCGCCCGACATGCCGGCGGCGAAGTTGCGGCCGGTCTGGCCGATGACGACGACGATGCCGCCGGTCATGTACTCGCAGCCATGGTCGCCGACACCTTCGACGACGGCGGCCACACCCGAATTGCGCACCGCGAAGCGTTCGCCGGCGACACCGGCGAAATAGGCCTCACCCTCGGTGGCGCCATAGAGAACCGTATTGCCGACGATGATCGATTCCGCGGCGACGATCTTCGACTCTTCCGGCGGCCGGATGACGATACGTCCGCCCGACAGGCCCTTGCCGACATAGTCGTTGGCGGCGCCGACGAGATCGAACGAGATGCCGCGCGCAAGGAACGCGCCGAAGGACTGGCCGGCAGTGCCGGTCAGCTTCACCTGGATCGTGTCTTCGCGCAGGCCCTTGTGCCTGAAGCGCTTGGCGACTTCGCCCGACAGCATGGCGCCGGTCGAACGGTCGACATTGCGGATGTCGACCTCGATCTTGACCGGCTGCTTGGCCTCGAGCGCAGGCTTCGCCAGTTCGATCAGCTTGCGGTCGAGCACGTCGTCGATCGGGTGCTTCTGCCGCTCGGTCCAGTGCACCGCTTCATGCGGCGCGTCCGGCTTGAAGAACATCTTGCCGAAATCGAGCCCGCGCGCCTTCCAGTGCTGGATCATCTCGCGCTTTTCCAGAAGGTCGCTGTCGCCGATGATCTGGTCGATATGGGTGTAGCCCATCTCGGCCAGCAACCCCCTCACCTCTTCCGCCACATAGAAGAAGAAGTTGATGACATGCTCCGGCGTGCCCTTGAAGCGCTTGCGCAGCACCGGGTCCTGCGTCGCGACGCCGACCGGGCAGGTGTTGAGGTGGCACTTCCGCATCATGATGCAGCCGGCCGCGATCAGCGGCGCGGTCGAGAAGCCGAACTCGTCGGCGCCGAGCAGCGCACCGATGATGACGTCGCGCCCGGTACGCAAGCCGCCGTCAACCTGCAGCGCAACGCGCGAGCGCAAGCCATTCAGCACCAGCGTCTGATGCGTCTCGGCAAGGCCCATTTCCCATGGGCTGCCGGCATGCTTGAGCGAGGTCAGCGGCGACGCGCCGGTGCCGCCATCATAGCCCGAGATGGTGATGTGGTCGGCGCGCGCCTTGGCGACGCCGGCCGCAACCGTGCCGACGCCGACTTCCGACACCAGCTTGACCGAGACGTCGGCGGCCGGATTGACGTTCTTCAGGTCGTAGATCAGCTGCGCCAGATCCTCGATCGAATAGATGTCGTGATGCGGCGGCGGCGAGATCAGGCCGACGCCCGGCGTCGAATGCCGGACCTTGGCGATGGTGGCGTCGACCTTGTGGCCGGGCAACTGGCCGCCCTCACCGGGCTTGGCGCCCTGCGCCACCTTGATCTGCATGACATCGGAATTGACGAGGTACTCGGCGGTGACACCGAACCGTCCCGAGGCGACCTGCTTGATTGCCGAACGTTCGGGGTTCTTGCCGCCACCGGGCAGCGGCAGATAACGATCGGCCTCTTCGCCGCCCTCGCCGGTGTTCGACTTGCCGCCGATCTGGTTCATGGCGCGCGCCAGCGTGGTGTGCGCTTCGCGTGAGATCGAGCCGAACGACATTGCCCCGGTCGAGAAGCGCTTGACGATGTCGGCGGCCGACATCACGTCCTCTATCTCGACCTTCTTGCGGCCGGTCTCTTCCGCCAGCTTGATCCTGAACAGGCCGCGAATGGTTTGCGCCCGCGCCGTCTCGCTGTCGATCTGCGCGGAATACTCTTTGAACGTCTCCCATGACCCCTGGCGTACGGCGTGCTGCAAGGTGGCGACCGCGTCGGGCGACCACATATGGGCTTCGCCGCGCATGCGGTACATGTACTCGCCGCCGACCTCGAGGCTGTTGCGAAGCACCGGATCGTTGCCGAAGCCGTCGGTGTGGCGGCTGAGCGTCTCGGCCGCAACCTCGTCCAGGCCCACACCCTCGATCAGCGTCGCGGTGCCGGTGAAATACTGCTGCACGAAATCCGACTTCAGCCCGATGGCGTCGAAGATCTGCGCGCCGCAATAGGACTGGTAGGTCGAGATGCCCATCTTGGACATCACCTTGAGGATGCCCTTGCCGATCGACTTGATGTAGCGCGAGACGACTTCGTAGGCGTCGACCTCGGCCGGCAGTTCGCCGCGCTTGTGCATGTCGAGCAGCGTGTCGAAGGCGAGGTACGGGTTGATCGCCTCGGCGCCATAGCCGGCAAGGCAGCAGAAATGATGCACTTCGCGCGGCTCGCCGGATTCGACGACCAGACCGACCGCGGTGCGCAGCCCCTTGCGGATCAGGTGGTGATGCACGGCGGCTGTCGCCAGCAGCGCCGGGATGGCGATCCGATCAGGACCGACCTGCCGGTCCGACAGAATGATGATGTTGTAGCCGCCGGCGACAGCTGCTTCCGCCCGCTCGCACAGACGTTCGACGGCGCCCTGCATGCCGGCAGCGCCCTCGCTCGACCCATAGGTGATGTCGATCGTCTTGGTGTCGAAACGGTCTTCCGTATGACCAATCGAGCGGATCTTTTCCAGATCGCCATTGGTCAAGATCGGCTGGCGCACTTCGAGCCGCTTGCGGCGCGAATTGCCGACCAGATCGAAGATGTTCGGCCGCGGCCCGATGAACGACACCAGGCTCATCACCAGTTCCTCGCGGATCGGGTCGATCGGCGGGTTGGTGACCTGGGCGAAGTTCTGCTTGAAATAGGTGTAGAGCAGCTTCGACTTGTCCGACATCGCCGAGATCGGCGTGTCGGTGCCCATCGAACCCACGGCTTCCTGGCCGGTGGTCGCCATCGGCGACATCAACAGCTTGGTGTCTTCCTGGCTGTAGCCGAACGCCTGCTGGCGATCGAGCAGGCTGACATCCTTGCGTAGCGCGCGCGGCTCGACCGGCTTCAGATCCTCGAGGATCAGCTGCGTGTTGTTGAGCCAGGTCTTGTAGGGATGCCTGGTCGCGATCTCCGACTTGATCTCCTCATCGGAAATGATGCGGCCCTTGGCGAGGTCGATCAGAAGCATGCGGCCGGGCTGCAGCCGCCACTTCTTGACGATCTTCTCCTCCGGCACCGGCAGCACGCCGGCTTCCGAGGCCATGATGACGCGGTCGTCGTCGGTGACGATGTAGCGCGCCGGGCGCAGGCCGTTGCGGTCGAGCGTGGCGCCGATCTGGCGGCCGTCGGTAAAGGCGACCGCGGCCGGCCCATCCCACGGCTCCATGAGGGCTGCATGGTATTCGTAGAAGGCCTTGCGGTCGGCATCCATGAGCTTGTTGCCGGCCCAGGCTTCCGGGATCAGCATCATCATGGCGTGGCTGAGGCTGTAGCCGCCCTGAAACAGGAATTCGAGCGCATTGTCGAAACAGGCGGTGTCGGACTGGCCGTCATAGGAGATCGGCCACAGCTTCGAGATGTTGTTGCCGAACAGCTCGGAATCGACCGAGGCCTGGCGCGCCGCCATCCAGTTGTTGTTGCCGCGCACCGTGTTGATCTCGCCATTGTGGGCGACCATGCGATAGGGATGCGCCAGCTTCCACGACGGGAAGGTGTTGGTCGAGAAACGCTGATGGACGAGGATCAGCGCCGTCTCGAAACGCGGATCCGACAAATCCTTGTAGTACGCGCCAACCTGGTAGGCCAGGAACATGCCCTTGTAGACGATGGTGCGCGCCGACAGCGACACGCAGTAGGCGCCGATATCCCTGTTGTTGTTCTCGGCGTAGATGCGGCCGGAAATGACCTTGCGCAGCAGGTACAGCCTGGCCTCGTATTCCTCGTCGTCGGGAATGTCGGCCGTGCGGCCGATAAAGACCTGGCGATGGAACGGTTCGGATGCCGCGATATCGGGTGCCTTCGACAGCGATGAATTGTCGACCGGCACGTCACGGAAACCGAGCAGCGGCAGCCCCTCGGACTGCGCCGACTCGGCGATGATGTCTTCGACATGAGCGCGCAGTGCCGCGTCCTGCGGCATGAACCAGTGGCCGACGCCGTATTGGCCCGCCGCCGGCAGTTCGACGCCCTGGGCCGCCATCTCCTCGCGGAAGAAGCGGTCCGGGACCTGCACCAGAACGCCGGCGCCGTCGCCCATCAGCGGATCGGCGCCGACGGCGCCGCGATGCGTCAGGTTTTCGAGCACGAACAGCCCGTCCTTGACGATCTGGTGCGACTTGACATTCTTCATGTTGACGATGAAGCCGACGCCGCAGGCGTCATGCTCATTGCGCGGATCGTAGAGACCCTGCGCGGCCATGCCATTGGTGGTTCGGCCGCCATTGGTAATGGACGGATTTTTAACGGCTGCCGCTTTCGTCTGCGCGGCCTGGCCGGTAATCGCAGATGGCGTCAGTTCCGTCATCGTCCTGTCCTCCGTTCCGGCCCCTGGCACTTCTTGCGTTTGGGGCGCTGGTCTACCTTGGGAAGCGACTGGCTTCCGCTCTCATTCTTGCGGCACGTCTTGCGAAATCCTTGGCGAACCGAGCGATGCGCCGCCGGCTCGTATCCGGTATCGTACAGGCCACAGCCGAGCCGTCTACCCGTCGCTCGCGGCAACGGCCGGAGTGGCCCAAATGATACGCCAATCCAGCCTGACTTGTGCGACAAAATAAGACAGCACTACTGTCCTAAATTTTTATGGCAGAAATCCTCAAGCCGCACAAGACCGATTCACAAAAATCTTGGGCGTTTCGCGACAGAAAATTACGCGGCGCGCGGCTGAAACGAAAACTTCGGTCCCCGCACGCCTTTGTGATCGGCCTCTGGCTTTACCGCTTTTTCAGCCCTTGGCCCTTGCGCGTCAAACCCCGAAGCAGCCATGGTCGCGCTCCTTTTCGCAAACAGCCATGGACTTTCCGAATGTTCTTTGCATCCGACAACTGGGCGGGCGTCCATCCCGACATCTCGGCCAACCTGACCCGCCATGCTGCCGGCATCGCCACCGCCTATGGCGATAGCGACCTCGACCGCGCCCTCCACAAGCGCTTCAACGAGATCTTCGAGCGCGAGGTCGCGGTCTTCTTCGTTGCCACCGGCACGGCGGCCAACGCGCTGTCGATGGCGTCGTTGAACCGGATCGGCGGCGTCGCCTTCTGCCATGCGGAAGCGCATATGAACGTCGATGAATTCGGCGCCGCGGGTTTTTACACCGGCGGCGCGCGCATGTCGCCCGTTCCGGGGCCTCTGGGGCGCATCAATCCGCAGGCGCTCGACCAGGCCATCAAGCGCTATTCGCGGGACCTCGTCCCCGCCGGCCAGCCGATGGCAGTGACGATCACCCAGGCGACCGAGGTCGGCACCGTTTACACCGTCGACGATATCAAGGCGATCGCCGAGGTGGCTCGCCGTCACAAGCTGCCGCTGCACATGGACGGCGCGCGCTTCGCCAACGCCGTTGCGGCGACAGAAGTCACCCCTGCCGAAATGACCTGGAAAAGCGGTGTCGACATCATCTCCTTCGGCGGCACCAAGAATGGCTGCTGGATGGCCGACGCGGTCGTGGTCCTCAACCCCGACGTGGCGCGCGACCTGCGCCTGCTTCGCCAGCGCGCCGGGCAAACTTTCTCCAAGGCGCGCTTCATCTCGGCCCAGTTCGAAGCCTATTTTACCGACGATCTGTGGCTGAGGATGGCGCGCCACGCCAATGCGATGGCCGCAAGGCTGGCGGCGGCGATCGAGGACGCGCCGTCCGGCCGGCTGGCCTGGCTGCCGCAGGCCAATGAAGTGTTCGCCATTCTCGACCGTACCAAGGCGGAAAAAATGCAAGGCCACGGCGCCAAATTCTATGAATGGGGCGTGCCGCAAAGCTTCGACGGCCACCTCGGTGACAATGAAGCGATCTACCGCTTCGTCGCCAGCTTTGCGACGACCACTGAAGAAGTCGACCACCTCGGCCACATGATTGCCTGAGCTTTTCCGATGACCAAGCCACCTCTCGGCTCAACAATGCGGCTGGTTCGCCCGGCGCCGAACGTGCTGGGCTTTTACGATGGCCGCATCGACGGCGTTCGCGCCTGGTCGGACGAGCCGAACTGGCTGGACGACGGTGCCTATGCCCTCGGCATCTGCACCTATGCCGTTGTCGACGGGCCGCACGCGCTTGTCTACGACACGCATATTTCACTGCCCCACGCGCGCTTTGTCCGGCAGACGCTCGAAGCCATGGGCGTCAGCTCGATCCGGGTCGTGCTCAGCCACTGGCATGACGATCATATTGCCGGCAATGAGGTGTTTCAGGATTGCGAGATCATCGCCAACACGCTCACCGCCTCGGCGCTGGTGCAAAACCGGGCTGAGATCGAAGGCGGCATTCCGCCGATCAAGCCTCTCGTGCTGCCGAACAGGACCTTCGAAGGCAGTCTCGACCTCACGGTTGGATCGATCGCCGTCGAGTTGCGCCAGGTCGAAATCCACAGCCACGACGGCACGGTGCTGTTCATGCCTGGCGACGGCCTGCTCCTGGCAGGCGACACGCTGGAGGATCCGATCACCTATGTCAGCGAGGCGGATCGTCTGGCGCAACACCTGGTCGATCTCGAACGCATGGCCGGCTGGCCGATAGACCGCATCCTGCCCAATCACGGTTCGCTCGAAGCGATAGAACGAGGCGGCTACGACAAAGGCCTCATCGCCGCCACGCAAGCCTACGTCCAAAAACTGCTTCGCTGCCGGCACGAGCCCGATCTGGCGAAGCAGGACTTGAAAACCTTCGGCGCCGACATGTTCGCCACCGGTGCGGTCAAGTACTTCGCGCTATACGAACCCGTTCATCGGCAAAACGTCGAGGCCGTTCTCGCGACCGGCGCCAGCAGAACGCGCTAGGCGAGGAAGGGCCGCAGCAGAAGCTCCAGGCCAAGCAGGATCAGGAAAATGAGGAACCAGCGCCGGAAGGTCGCCGGGCTGATCCGCTGCCGCAGCAACTGTCCCAGCCACATGCCGAGCAACGCCGGCAGGACCGCCAGCGACGACATGGCGATATGCTCGACCTGGAAGGCGCCATGCGAGGCGAGGCCGGCGGCAAGTGCGATGGTCGATACGGTGAAGGAAAGACCGAGCGCCTGGATCAGGTCGTCGCGGCTCAGCCCGAGGGCCTGGATATAGGGCACTGCAGGGACGACGAACACGCCGGTGCCGCCGGTAACGAGGCCGGTAAGAAAACCGACAATGGGCGATGACCAGCGTTCGGCCGACATCGGCACCGTCAATTGCCGCGCCAGCAGCGTATAGACGGCATAGACGATCAGTGCGGCACCGAGGCCGGCGGTCGTCCATTTGACGTTGTCGCTGGCCAGCAGCCATGAGCCGGCCAGCGTGCCGGCAACGATGCCGATCGTCATCAGCCATAGCCGCTTGAGGATCGAGGCAAAGCTCGGTCCCGCGAACAGCTGCCAGAAGTTGGTGACGAAGGACGGCACGATCAGCAGCGAGGCCGCGGCGACCGGCGGCATGATGGTGCCGAGCAGGCCCATGGCCAGCGTCGGCAGGCCCATGCCGGTAACGCCCTTGACGAGGCCGGCGAGCAGGAAGGTGACGGCAATTGCGGCCGTCAGCGCCAAGGAGAAATCAGACATCGCCCTTCATGGGAAGACGGCGCCTATTCCAAAAGAGCCAGACCCCCCGGTTCTGGGTGACACAGATTCCGCGCAACAAAAAAGCGGGGCCGCGCGGCGCCGCTTTCGTCTCGGGTGGAGACGCTTCTGTCCTTGGGCGTGACGCCGCCGTCTTGATTACGCGGCGTTCTTGGCCTCGATCTGCTTGGCCTTCTCGGAGCTCGCGGTAATCGCGATCTTGCGCGGCTTCAGCTCCTCGGGGATGTTGCGGGTGAGATCGACGAAGAGCAGGCCATTCTTCAGCGTGGCGCCCACAACCTCGACATGGTCGGCAAGCTGGAAGCGGCGCTCGAAGGAACGCGAGGCAATGCCGCGATAGAGCAGTTCGGAGCCTTCGCCATTGCCGTCTTCCTTGCGCTCACCCTTGACGGTCAGCACGTTGCGGTGGGCTTCGATCGAGATCTCTTCATCCGAGAAGCCGGCAACCGCCATCGAGATGCGATAGGCGTTCTCGCCGGTGCGCTCGATATTGTAGGGCGGATAGGTCTGCGCGCCATCGGGCTGGGCCAGCGAGTCGAGCATGGTGAACAGGCGGTCGAAGCCGACGGTCGAGCGATAGAGCGGGGAAAAATCAACGTGACGCATGAGGTGTTCTCCTGTTTGAGCAACATGGTTTGCGCGTGGCCGGTGCGAAACCCTGAAAAAGGCGTTTCGGCTAGACCAGCAGCCCCGACATCGGCGGCTGCATCCAACATTTGGGGAGCGCAAAAGCGCATTTCAAGGATTTTTGAAGAGCTGTGAATTGAGGCGTCGATGAACGGCAGATGAACCGCCGCTTCGGCGCCCGTTCAGCCGGCCGGCGCTAGAGTGCAGCCAGGATCAAGAACCAGGCGGCGCCGGATGAAGGTGCCGCGACGAGGCCGAACCGGGTGTAACGTCCCTTCCTCCCGGATCGACAGAGGCCGGAAGCATGCCGCCGCAGGCTGCTTCCGGCCTTACTCGTTGTTCGTCCGCCCCTTGGCGCCCCTCCCTTTGCTTTTCATCCATTGGCGTCTATCACCATGCCGACGCCCTGCCGGGCGAGACACCACCAAACGCAAGCGCCGAATGACGGACCTCTTCCACCCCACGCCAGGCAACCCGCCGCCGCAAAATGTCGCCGGAGGCTTCTTCACCACGCGCGATCGTAAGCAGATCCGCTACGGCCTGTTTGCCGCGGTCACCCGGCCGCTGAAGGGCACGGTCGTCCTGCTGCCCGGCCGCAACGAGTGCATCGAGAAATATTTCGAGACCATCCGCAACCTTGCCGATCGCGGCCTTGGCGTCGCCACGCTCGACTGGCGCGGCCAGGGCGGTTCGGACCGGCTGATCCGTGACCCGCAACGCGGCTATGTCCGCTCCTTCTACGACTACACCGGCGACCTCGAGCAGTTTTTCGAGGACATCGTGCTGCCCGACTGCCGCGGCCCCTACTACATCCTCGCCCATTCGGCCGGAGCTGTGATTGCGCTACTCGCCGCGCCGTCGATGGTCAACCGGGTGCGCCGCATGGTGCTGATCGCGCCATTCCTGACGGTGCCCGATTTTCCGCTGTCTGTAAAAACGGTGCGCCGCGTCTGCTCGCTCTTGTGCTTTCTCGGCCTTGGCCGGCTCTATGCCGCCTGGGGCCCCAGACCCAGGCAGACGCTGCCCTTTGCCGTCAACAAGGTGACATCGGACCCTGAGCGCTATCAGCGCAACACGAAAATCTACGAGGACTATCCAGAACTGGCGCTCGGCGGCCCGACGATCCGCTGGCTGCAGGCCGCCATCAAGGCAAGCGAAGCCATCAGCGATCCGGATTTCATGGCCAGGATCCAGGTTCCGCTGCTGGTGATCGCCGCCGGTGCCGATCAGGTCGTTTCCACCAAGGCCGTGGAAGCCTACACAAGGCGTCTGCGCCTCGGCTCCCTGCTGATGATCGATGGCGCCAAGCATGAGATCCTGCAGGAAGCCGATGTCTATCGCGAGCAGTTGCTCGCCGCCTTCGACGCCTTCATTCCAGGCCAGGACGACCCCACTGCCTGATGCCGCCGGCGCCGCAGGGTGCGGCGCCTTGAGCTTACGCCTGCTGACAGCCTTCTGTCAGGAGGACCGCCCGGCAGCGCCGGACGCACGCAAAGAGCTAAAGATTCTGACAGCCGGTGCTGCCCCGGAATGCTCATCTCCACGTCGAACTGAACGCCAAGGAGATGACATAATGACCGAGAAGACCTGCGCTGCCTGCGATTGCCAGCTGGACGCCAACCCGATCCGCGTCAAGGTCGGCGGCAAGACCGTCGAGGTCTGCTGCGAGGAATGCGCGATTGCATTGAACGAAGCCGGCGCCTCGGTGGCCGGCGCCTCAGTGGTCGGCAACGGGGAGGCCTGAGCGATGCGCCCCGATCATGCAACGGTGGTGCACCTGGCACAGGCACCCACAACCCAATCCGCGACCTTCTGGCGGTCCTTGCGGACACACTGCATTGCGGCGGCCAATTGGATCGGCCGCCAGCTGGAAAGGCGTCGGAGTCGCCTCGCACTGCTCGAAATGACCGACGAACAGCTCAAGGACATCGGCCTGTCGCGCGGAGAGGCCCACACGGAATATATGCGCCGCTTGTGGGACTGAGCCGGGCTGTTTGCGAAAACTCTGACAGGTGAAGTCTCCTGACAGGTTTGGACAGGCCGATCGCCTAGAGTGCCGAACAGCTTTCGGTGCAACGGGGGACGCAACGGTCATGTCGCAGTTCACGGTACAGACGCTCCTGGACACCGGCACCGTCAGGGTAAGGGACGTCGTCTGCAGCGGCGAATGCCGGCACAAGAGCGAAGAAGAATGCACCGCGGCCACGCATCTGGTGTTTCCCTATCGCGGTGTCTTCGTGCGCCATGTCGGCCGCAACGATGCGGTCGCCGAAGCCAACCAGTTGCTGTTCTTCAATGAGGCCGAGCCCTATCGGATCAGCCACCCGGTCGAGGGTGGCGATTCCTGCCTCGATCTCGTCATCGAGGAGGCGCAACTGCAGGAACTGACGCCGAAGGAGCAGCTGCGCTCGGGCAGTGCGTTGGCGTTTCGCCGCCAGCGCCGCCGCATTGACCCGCGGGCTCAGGCGCTGGTGGCAGTGCTGCGCCACAGCCTGAGCCGCAACATTGCCGAAACGCTGGAGGCTGAAACCCTGGCGCTGACGCTGGTGCGGCGCTCTCTCGGCGAGCGCACCTCGCATGCCGCCGGCGCCAGTGCTGGCCGGCAGAAACTGGTCGACCGTGCCAAGCTCGTTCTGTCCTCGGATCTGTCGCGGCGCTGGACGCTGGCCGAGATTGCCGCCGAAGTCGGCGTCTCGCCGGTTTATCTCACACAGGTTTTCCAGCAGGTCGAGGCGATGCCGCTCTACCGCTATCATCTGCGCCTGCGTCTGGCGCGTGCGCTCGACCTTTTGGGCCGCTACGACAATCTGACGACGCTCGGCATGGACCTCGGCTTCTCCAGCCACAGCCATTTCAGCGCGGCGTTCAGGCAGGTCTATGGACGAACGCCGGCGGAATTCCAGCGCTCGATCAAGCCGCGCTGAAGTTATCAGCCGCGCAGGGCCGCCATCGCCGCCGCGTGAAGTTCCGGCGTCGCCGCGGCCAGTACGTCGCCGCCCTTCTCCGCCGGGCCGCCGTCGAAGGTGGTGACGACGCCGCCGGCCTTTTCGATGATCGGGATCAGCGCCACGATGTCATAGGGCTTCAATCCGGGATCGGCGACGATGTCGACGCTGCCCGAGGCGATCATGGCGAAGGCGTAGCAATCGGCGCCATAGCGGACGAGTTGGACCTCTTTTTCGAATTTGTCGAAACGTGCGCGCGCCTCGCCTTTGAACAGCGCCGGCGTGGTGGTGAACAAGGTCGCCTCGTCGAGCTTCGTCGTCTTGCGCGTCGACAGTTTCCGCGGGCCGCCGGGGCCTTCATAGTGGGAGCCGGAAGCGTTGGCGTAGAACAGCTCGCCGGTGAAGGGCTGCGCCATCATGCCGGCGACGGCATCGCCGTCGACGGTGAGCCCGACCAGCGTCCCCCACACCGGCAGGCCGGAAATGAAGGCGCGGGTGCCGTCGATCGGGTCGATCACCCACACGTGCTTCGAGGAAATGTTTTCGCTGCCGTGCTCCTCGCCCAAAATGCCGTGATCGGGATACTCGGCCGATATCAGCGCCCGGATGGCGCGTTCCGTCTCACGGTCGGCTTCCGTGACCGGATCGAAACTGCCCTTTTCCTTGTTGGCTACCGCGCCCTGGGCGCGGAACCGCGGCAAGGTTTCAGCCGCCGCCGCTTGCGCGATCCGGCGCATGAAATCGATGCTGATGTCCACCTGATTCTCCCGCATTGCAGAGTGCCCGACCCGGTCTGCCGGCACTTTTGCGCCAAAACAAGCCGGTTTATCGATTTATCACTGAGATAACTGTTGCCAAAATATCACATTGGCGCCACCGAAGCGCAATTTCCACATCAGAGTGAATTAAAAAAGGGTGGAGTCGGTTGACATTTGTGCATCGCACAATAACTTTGTTGTCGGACAGGTTTTCCTGTTCATGCCCTCCTTGGGCGTTTCCTCCCTAGACTTCGACCGTGTCGTGCAAACGATGCGGTCTTTTTTTACGCCGCCGCATGGCTGGCGCGGGATCTCATGGATAGCCACCGCTCCGGCGTCATTCGGCAGCCAGCGGCAGGTCGATGAAATGGTGGTCGGGCATCGCCATCAGGTCGGCCGAAAAGCGCGCCATATCGTCGGCCAGCGCATCGAAACCGGCGGATTTCTGGAACGTCCGCTCATTCATGTAGAGCCCGCGATTGACCTCGATCTGCAGCGCATGCAGATGGCGCGCCGGCCGGCCGTAATGCTCGGTGATGAAGCCGCCGGCATAGGGTTTATTGTGGGCGACGGTGTAGCCCATGCCGATCAGCAGGCCGATCGCCGTCTCGGTCAGCGCAGCCGTGGCCGAGATGCCGAAACGGTCGCCGACGATGAAGTCCGGCCGCAGGCCGCTGTCGCCCACCCTGATGCTGGCGGGCATCGAATGGCAGTCAATCAGCACGGCATAGCTGAACCTGGCATGGGTCCTGGTCAAAAGCCGCTTCAGCGTCTCGTGATAGGGCTTGTAGACGGCCTCGATGCGCTGCACGGCCTCCGCCAGCGGCAGGCGGCCGGAATAGATGTCGAGCCCCTCGCCCACCAGCTTGGGCACGGTGCCGAGCCCGCCGGCGACGCGGGCCGAGCGGATGTTGCAGAAGGACGGCACCGGCTCGGCGAACATGCGCGGGTCGAGTTCCCACGGTTCGCGATTGACGTCGAGATAGGCGCGCGGAAAATTCGCCGCCAGCATCGGCGCGCCGAGCGCCACCGCGCTGCCGAACAACTCGTCGACATAGCAATCCTCGGAACGGCGGATGGCGTTGCGGTCGAGCCTGGCCATGGCCAGGAAGCGGTCGGGATAATGCCGGCCGCTATGCGGTGAGTTGAAGACGAAGGGAACGCGCTGCTCGGCGCCCGATCGGATTTCGAAGGGTGGAACGACCGAAAAATCCTCGGCTGCCGTCGTCAATTTGAACGAACCCGGAAACAGCAATGCATCATGATGGGAAACTGCCACCTCATCGGTCGCATGTCCAGCATTTCGGCGCGCCAGAAACCCCGTCAAATCAGGATTAATGCTGCTAGCGTTCACTTGATGTTTACCGTCACCTCCTCATATACAGGATGGTTAACGGGTTTGCCGGACGGCAGGCTTGGGCGGGTGATTCGGACGGGATAAGATGGCACGCATTCTGCTGGCGGAAGACGACGACGACATGCGCCGGTTCCTGGTCAAGGCACTGGAGCGGGCCGGCTACCATGTCAGCGATTTCGACAATGGTGCCAGCGCCTATGAGCGGCTGCGCGAGGAACCCTTCTCCCTGCTGCTGACCGACATCGTCATGCCGGAGATGGACGGCATCGAGCTTGCCCGCCGCGCCACCGAGATCGATCCCGACCTCAAGGTGATGTTCATCACCGGTTTCGCGGCCGTCGCGCTCAACCCCGATTCCAAGGCGCCGAAAGACGCCAAGGTGCTGTCGAAGCCCTTCCATCTGCGCGATCTCGTCAACGAGGTCGAAAAAATGCTGCAGGCCGCCTGAAGCACTTCGGGCGCGATGCCGCCGCTCGCCTTGGCGGCGCGACAAAACGAGCCGTTCTTTCCCTTTTCCGGCTATTGACGCGCTGGATCAAAAATGGTGTATGCGCGGCTTCGGATGGGCGTGTAGCTCAGCGGGAGAGCACTGCATTGACATTGCAGGGGTCACAGGTTCAATCCCTGTCACGCCCACCATCCAGACCAACGCGGCTTTGATTTGTTCCGCATGCCATCATGCGCTTGTCGGAACGAGATGACACTGTTCATGGCTCCGCCATGGCGCAAGGTCATCGTTTGGCGGCGGCGCCGCCAAACCATTTCCTCCAGAATATCCATTTGGACCTTCTGCGCTTGCGAAGCCGGACAATCGGCCTGTCGAAATCATCCGGGTTACCGCACTCGGTTAGAAACCGTCGCCGCCATTCGTCGCTTTCCTCGTTTCGCTGCGGGCTGAGACTCACCTTGCCCTCACGGGGGACGGGAGCATCCAACCCCGCCAGCAGGCCGATGCGCTGGCTGATGCTGTCGAAATCATCCAGCGTGTCTTCATAAAAAAGGCGGAGCGGTTCGATCCCGGTCCTGGCAAAAAACGAAGTCCAGCGACCGGTGCCAATGGCTATCTGGGCAAGGGCGAAGTCGATGCCATACGCCGAATACTCGGCATTTTTCACGGCAGCAGATTTGCTGGTCCAGGCACCGTCCTGCCATGCTTTCGCCCAGGAAATTGCCTGGCCCAGCCGATCGCGTCTTTCAAGGTATATCCACACCGGGTCAGGAAACCACTCGGTAAGCCTGATATCCCTGCTTAGCTCATAGAAATGGGACGGAAATAGTTTGGTTGCGGCCACTCCGTTTGGCGTAGCGCTGGCGGCAATACGGGCGCAACGCTCGACGGTCGGGGTCTTCTCTTCCCGGTTGAAGTACTCTTCCGGATTTCCCAGCACGCCCGTGCTGCGCATCTTTTCGCAAAGAAGCGTGCTGCCGGATCGCTGCAAGGTCGCGATAATGAGCGTCTTGCCAGGAGGTTTCCAACCTGTGGGCGGGCTGATCGGCATGTCTGACAAATACCAAGGAGACCACAGCCGAGTCCACCTTGCCAATTCAAGGAATGCAAAACCGCCCCGGCGCGAGCCGGGACGGCGCGGCCTCTCGGCCGGATCATTGCGGCCGCGGATCGGGCCTGTCGGGCTTGTCATGGGGGTTGTTGTTGCCTTCACGGCACGGGGTGCCGATGCCGCAGCATTTGCCGTTATAGGTGACACCAGGCTTGGTCTTCTCGCATTCCCTCGGCGGTGCCGTCTGACACCCCGCCAGCACCGAAACGGCGATGGCGGCGAGAAAGACGTTTCTTGAAGCGATAGACATGGACGTTCTCCTTGATGGGTCGTGTTTGCTACACAGCGCTTGGTCGCGGGCGGCAACGAAATGGTTCACGAGCAAACTGAAATCGCCGGCAAAGCCTTTGCGGTGCAGGCTGGTGAGCGGGCACGACAATGCCTGGGACAAATTTTCAGTCGTGACGCCCGGGCGCGATGGCTTTAAGGCTGGGGACAAGACGCGATGTTCGGGGGAACAATGCGAATGACGACATCAGTATGGTCGATGATCTCCGACCATTGGCGCACTCGCTCCGGCGGGTGGCCATGACGTCAATTCCGGCGGAGCGGAAGGCGACCTGGCGACGCATCTACCTCGAACTCAAACGGGCGAGGAAATATCTCCAATCGCCAGGTTCAAGCCTTGGCGGCGTTCTGGTTGCGGCAAAGCGAACGCTCGAACACAGGCGCGATGTCAGGCTTCGCCTCAGGGCGGCGCGTGACGCATACCCTGCCTTGCCGATTGCGGCGGGGAAGGACAGCTTCATGCTCGTCCGCATCATTGGCAACGATCTCGAGCCGCGGCACCGCAAAGGCCAGTCCTTCGACAATGCCAGCTTCATCCTCGACAATGAGCCTGCCTTTCCTGACTGCGACAAGTTCTGGATCGTCAATCGGATAGCCGATCCGGATGAGGAGGCCCGCATCGTCAGGCTGCTGGAGGGCCGCGGCCAGAGCTTTGTGCGCATCCCTTTCGACCTCGAGGCCTATGGCCGGATTGCGTGGGATATCGACAGGCTGGCGGCAAAGGAACTCCGGTTTTCCGGCAAAGGCGGCCGATCGGCCGAACTCACCGCGGCGCGCTACGAAACGTTCATCAGGCACAGCAAGAACCGCTATCTGATGAACAACAACGGCGCCCGCAACAAGGCGCTTGAGATCGCCCGCACGCGGGCGAAGTGGCTGATGCCGTGGGACGGAAACTGCTATCTGACCGAGCAGGCATTCCGGCAGATACGCTGGGCAATCGAGGCAAGGCCGTATCTGCCCTATGTCCTCGTGCCGATGGCGCGCATTGTCGAAAACCTGGCTCTGCTCGACGAGAATTTCAAACCGCCGGCCAGGGAAGAGCCCCAGATCATCTTTCGCGCCGACACGACCGCGTTGTTCGACGAAGATTATGCCTATGGCCGCCGGCCCAAGGTCGAAATGCTGTGGCGGCTCGGCGTTCCCGGACCATGGGACCGTTTCCGCGACGACCCGTGGGATTTCCAACGCCCGTCCCTGGCCCCCGATGCCGGGCTTTTCCACAAGGCCGGCTGGGTGGCGCGCCTGGATTCCGGGCGCTCGCATCTGGAAATCGGCAAGGCCGGTTTCGTCGCCCGCTGGGGCAGCCGCGACGAAGCCATCGTCGATATGATCGACCGCTGCGATGCCCTGGCGACCGCCGCCAGGCTCGACCCGTCGCGCCTGGTTTTTTACGACGACGCTGTTCTTGCAGCAGTATCCCAAGGCAATGACGTCGAGCTTCGCCGCCATCTCGAAACTGCCGCGAGCGAGGTGCTCGCCCGCGCTCCTGGCACCGATCTCGATCAAGCAGGCGAGCCTGCCCGCCTGCGCCATGTCCTGCACGACGCCACCGTGCTGGCGCTGGCGGCGACCGTGCTCAGTGAGCAGCGCTTTGCCGCCGATGCCGCGCAACGGATCCGCACATGCTTCATCGACCCTGACACAAGGATGAACCCGTCTCGCGCAAAACAAGGTGTCTTCGAGCTCGGTGGTCTCCACTTCTTTCTCGATGCCGTCCGCCTTGTCGAGCGGGCCGGGGCGCTGACCGGGCGGGAACGGGAGGACTTCCGGACCTGGCTTGGCGGCTACGGCAAATGGCTGGCCACCGTACCGGCGACAGAGTTTGGCAAGCACTGTATTCTCAGCGATCTTCAGCGGGCATCGATCGCAATGTTTCTGAACGACGGCGCAACGCTGGCCAGGGTCCGCCTCCACGCCCGCGAAAGGCTGGCGGCCGAGATCGCACCCGACGGCTCGCTTTTGAGCCAAACCTCCAGCCTGTGCGGCGCCATGCTCGCCTTGCAGGGCTGGACAGCCCTGGCGCGGGTGTTGTCCTCGGTCGGCGACGATTTGTGGCGGCACCAGGCTGCCGGGGGACAGGGCCTGGTCACGGCGCTGCGCCGGTTTGCCGCCGACATCGACGGCCAAGATGTTGAGACCATCGACCGGGATCTGGCTCGGCCACTGCTGTTCGATCTCGCATGCCACGGCCCCGAGACGACAGCGCTTGATGTCAGCGTCGGGAGATCGCTTTTCCATCCCGACCAGGGCATCGCACCGTTCTGGGTCTGGCGAAGGCAGTGATAGACTAGATCCTGATCCCGGCTTTCCAGAGCCGCAGCCGCGCTTTCAACAGCGGGCTGGATTCACGGGTCGCGATCGGCCGGATGTAGCGCCTGATCGTCCTGAACAAGGCATTGGCCGGTTCGGAAGCCTGCGATCTGGCGATCATCTCAAGCGCCTGTTTCAGTTCGCCAAAGCCGTCATGCAGAATATGGGCCGCACAGGCCGTGGCATAGGGATGACCGGCCTTCGCCGCGGCAAAATAGGACGCGAAATCCTTGCCCATGGCGTGGCCGTGCACTGTCTTGCGCGACAGAGCCAAAAGCATTGGCAGCGGCATCTTGGGACGCGCCTCGAATTGCACCGTCATGCGCGACTTCAAAATGGCTTCCCCTGCTGCGTAATCCTTCTCGCGAAAATAGGCCGCCGCGATCTTGAGGGGATAGGCATCGTTTTCAGGATCGAGCGCGTAGGCCTTGCCGAGAATGTCCCTCGCCTGCGCCGGGCTGATGTCGTCCTCAATGTTCAGGAACGCCGACAGATAGCCGAACGCCGCTTCGAATGGATGATAGTCGGACTGATGCTGCTCCAGCTCTTCGAGCATGAGTTGCGCCGCCAGGGGCGGGCTGAACAGCGCCGTGGTCCTGGTGCACGGAACGCCGCTCATCACAGACGACACGGATGCGAACACGCTGCTACCGGCGTAAATCCGCTGACAACGCGCCAGAAGGCCCATCTCGAAAAATGCCCTCAGCGTCTCATCCTTGAATTCGTTGGCGCCGAAATCGTCGGTCAGCAACGCGCCGGTTTGCGACCTCAGATAGTCGAGCGTCGCCCCGTCCTGGCCGACCAGCAGAGTCGCAATACCCTGTGACGCGAGCTCGGCCACAATCGCCTTGGCCAGCGTGGAAGGGATTACCTTGCCGTTGAAATTCAGCATCGAACGGTATTTGCCGCGAACGATGTCGCCGCTGCGAAGATGCAGGCCTGCCATCTGCCCCGGAAATCGGCAGGATTCGGCGGTGCGCAGCGCATGGTTCACCGGCTCGGCAAAGCCGAGAGTCCTGATCGTTTCGGATGTCGCGATCAGCTTTCCCTTGTCGCGAAAAGACTCCAGAACGTTGAAATCGTTGCAGAGCCAGCCGCGAAAAAAGCTTCGGCGGGCTGACGCATTCAGGCTTGCGCGGGTGAATTTCCCTTTCTTGAGAACCTCGAGATCCGTCTCTCTGATCTTTTCGCCCAGCCAGTGTTTCTCGATGAATTCGGGATTAAATATTTTGTCGACCGTATCGACAATGTGAAACGTCTTGTCCGAGACGGCTCTCTTCCAGGTGAAACCGAAGCGGTGGCCTGTCGCATCGGCAAGCGCCTTTGCATTGACCATGGCCAGAAGCCGGCCGCCCAGCCCGTCATCCCTGGTCGCGGCAATCAACTTTGCATGCTGAGGATCGGGATCAGGCCGCGCCGAGGCGGACGTCACCCTTCTCAACATGGCTGAGAAACCACGCATATGTCTGTTCCAATCCACTGCGAAGCACGTAGCGCGGGCGCCATCCCGTTGCAAACAGCCGCGACACATCCATCAGCTTGCGCGGCGTGCCGTCCGGCTTGGTCGTATCAAAGGTGATCGTAGCCTCGACGCCGGCGACGGATGCGACGGTTTGGGCAAGCTCGGCAATGGTGACATCCTCCCCCGAACCGACATTGACTTGGCTGTCGCCGCTATAATTCTTCAACAGCCAGACCAGCGCATCGGCAGCGTCGTCGACATGCAGGAATTCGCGCCTCGGCGTGCCCGAGCCCCAAACCTCGAGGCTGCTGCCGCCGCTCAGCGCCAGCGCATGCGCCTTTCGCATCAGCGCCGGCACCACATGGCTGCTCTGAAGGTCGAAATTGTCGCCTGGGCCGTAAAGGTTGGCCGGCATCGCCGAGATATAATCGACGCCGTGCTGGCGCCGATAGGCCTGGCACAGTTTCAGCCCTGCGATCTTGGCGATCGCATACCATTCATTGGTGGGCTCGAGCGGGCCGGTCAGCAGTGCATCTTCCGGGATCGGCTGTGGCGCGAGCTTGGGATAGATGCAGGACGAGCCGAGAAACAAAAGCTTGCCGACCTCGCTGCGAAAGGCGCTGTCGATGACATTGCTCTGCATGACCAGATTGTCCTGCAGGAAATCGACGGGGAACATGTCATTGGCCAGGATGCCACCAACCTTGGCGGCCGCCATCACCACCGCGTCCGGCCGGTGCTCGGCCATCCAGCGCCGCACGCCGGCCTGGTCGAGCAAGTCGAGCCTGTCGCGGGATGCGGTGAGCACCTCGCAATCCTCGCTCGCCAGCCGTCGCACGACGGCCGAACCGACCATGCCGCGATGCCCGGCGACGAAGACACGCTTGCCTTTCAGCTCAAATGTCACGTCCATCGGCCTGCCTCACGCAGAACGGCTGTTCTGCCGCGTGCCGCCGGCAGCACGCGCCAGATCGGCCTGCACCATTTCCGCCACAAGATCCCTGAACCCGGTCGTGTGCGACCAGCCAAGTCTCGCCTTGGCCTTGGCGGGGTCGCCGAGCAAAAAGTCGACCTCGGTCGGCCGAAAATAGCGCGGATCGATACGCACCAGGACCGTGCCCGAGCCGGCATCGACACCAACCTCGTCGACACCCTCGCCTTGCCAGCGGATGCTGCGTCCGGTCTCGGCAAATGCCAGTTCGACAAATTCGCGCACCGAATGCGCCTCGCCGGTCGCCAGCACGAAATCGTCGGCTTCGCTGTGCTGCAGAATGCGCCACATGCCTTCTACGTAGTCGCGCGCATGGCCCCAGTCACGCCTGGCGTCGAGATTGCCGAGATAGAGCGTGTCCTGCAGGCCGTGTTGGATCGAGGCGACGGCTCGTGTGATCTTGCGGGTGACGAAGGTTTCGCCGCGCGTCGGGCTTTCGTGGTTGAACAGGATGCCATTGGCGGCGAACATGCCGTAGGCTTCGCGGTAATTGACCGTGATCCAGTAGGCGTAGAGCTTGGCCGCGGCATAGGGCGAGCGCGGATGGAACGGCGTCGTCTCGCTTTGCGGGACCTCGCGCGCCTTGCCGTAAAGCTCCGAGGTCGAGGCCTGGTAGAAACGCACCGATTTTTCCATGCCGAGGATGCGGATCGCCTCCAGCAGCCTGAGCGTGCCCAACGCATCGGCATTGCCGGTATATTCGGGCGTCTCGAAACTCACCTGGACATGGCTCTGGGCGCCAAGATTGTAAATCTCGCTCGGCCGCGTCTCCTGCACGAGGCGAATGAGATTGGTTGCATCGGTCAGGTCGCCATAATGCAGGAAAAAGCGCGCACCGCGCTCGTGCGGATCGACATAGATGTCATCGACGCGCTCGGTATTGAACGAAGATGAGCGGCGTTTGACGCCATGGACAATATAGCCCTTCCGCAGAAGAAAATCTGCAAGATAGGCCCCGTCCTGCCCGGTTACACCGGTGATGAGCGCCACTTTTTCCGTCATTGCCGCATTCGTCCGCATCTAATCCGGCAACGGAATACAGATTTGACGCAAGAACGCAAATCCCCCACACGGGGGATACTTTTCAGCCAACGGTTGCGTTGCGCTCAGGCACCCGCGACCGCGCAGAAATGCTTCATCCTGGCCAACGCAAGCGCGGGATCGGCGAGCAACCCTGCCTGGTCGCCAAGGCGAAAGATGTCGGCATAGTGCAGGATGCCGCGCGCCGACTGCATGCCGCCGACCATTGTGAAATGATCCTGATGGCCGTTGAGCCAGGCCATGAAGACAATGCCAGCCTTGTAGTACTCGGTCGGCGCCTCGAAGATCTTGCGCGACAGTGGCACCGTCGGCGCCATCAGCGCGTCATAGCCGGCGCGGTCGCCGTCAGCCAACTTCGCCAGGGCCGCATTGGCGGCCGGGGCGATGGCGTCGAATATGCCGAGCAAGGCGTGCGAATGCCGCTTCCCGTCGCCTGCGATCAGTTCAGGGTAGTTGAAATCGTCGCCGGTGAACATGACGACGCCGTCCGGCAACCGGTCGCGCAGGGCGACTTCCTTGCCAGCATCGAGCAGGGAAATCTTTATCCCTTCGACCTTGCCGGCATGGCGCTCGATGATGGCGACGACGGTGTCGAGCGCAGTCTCGAAATTCTCACTGCCCCAATAGCCCCTTAGTGCCGGATCGAACATGTCGCCCAGCCAGTGCAGGATGACCTTGCCGGAGGCCTGACTGAGGATGCGGTCGTAGACCCTCATATAATCATCCGGGCCTTTGGCGACCGCCGCCAGCGCCCGACTGGCCATCATGATTGCCTTGCCACCCTGCCCTTCGATGAAGGTGAACTGTTCCTCATAGGCGGCGATCACGTCATCGAGCGTCCTGGCAGCCCCCGGCATCAGATGATCGGTGCCGGCGCCCGATGCCAGATCGGCGCCTTCGACGCTGCGCGCCTCGGCGATCGAGCGCCGGATCAATTCCTGCGCATTTGTCCAGTCGAACCCCATGCCGCGCTGCGAGGTATCCATCGCTTCGGCGATGCGGAAGCCGAGCCGCCACAGATGGTGGCGAAACGCCATCGTCCTGTCCCAGTCGACCGCAGGCTTCGACCACGGATTGGTCATCGCAAGCGGGTCGGCGACGACATGCGCCGCGGCATAGGCAATGCGCGGGAAAGCAGCACCTATTCTGGGCTCCACCGGGTTGCCCACGAGCTTGTAGCTGACGCGGCCGCCATTCTCCGCAGGCAGGGTAATATCCATGGCAACCTCCGTTTCCAGCATCCTATAAATGGAACGTTCCAATAAATCAAGAAGCTTTATGATTCCTGAGATTGAACCGGTCCAAATGCCGAAAAGAGGCCAAGAGCCTTGCTAGGCATCACATTCATCAATTTTTCGATCCTCTCCAGAATCCCGATTGACTCTCGTTTGGCACAGTGATTAGAACGTTCCAATAGATTTGCCAATCCAGGCGGAGGAAACCACCCGTATGGCCAGCCGGCCCAAGGCAACGATCCTGGACATCGCCCGCGAGGCCGGTGTGTCCAAATCGACGGTGTCGCTCGTGCTGCAAGGCTCAGGGCTGATCCGGCCTGAGACCGCGGTCAAGGTTCGCAAGGCGATCGAGGATGTCGGCTATGTCTACAACCGCGGCGCCGCCAATCTGCGCAAGGCCCACTCCAACGTCATCGGCATGGTCATCAACGATCTCACCAACCCCTTTTTCGCCGAGCTGGCGGTCGGCATGGAGCGTGTCTTCCAGTCGGCCGGCATCGTGCCGTTCATCGCCAACACGGCGGAAAATCCTGTTCGTCAGGAAGAAGTGCTGAAGTCGCTGATGGAACAGGGCGTCGCAGGCCTGATCGTGTCGCCGGCGCGCGGCACGACGCCGGGCGCCTTCCGCCGCATCGAGACGGCCGGCGTGCCGGTGGTCTTCGCGATGCGCCGCCTGCCGGACAGCCGCATCCCGGTGATCGCGCCCGACAATCATCGCGGCGCGTACCTTGCGGCCGCCCATCTGATCGGCAAGGGCCATCGCCGGCTGGCTTTCTTCGGTGGCACGTCCGATCTGGTCGTCTATCAGGAGCGCCTGGGCGGCTTTCGCGAAGCCTGCGAAACATTGGGCATCGCCAGGCGCGACGTGCTTGTCGTCGAAGGCGAAACCAGCCGAAGGGGCGGCATCGCCTGCCTGGAAACCGCCCTTGCCATGCCCGAGCCACCGACGGCGGCGCTGTGTTTCAACGACGCCGTTGCCTTCGGCGTCATGCTGGCGCTACGCAAGCGCGGGCTGGAGCCCGGCGCGGATTTCGCCGTTGTCGGTTTCGACGACGTGGTCGAGGCCGAGCACTACATGCCGGCGCTGACCAGCGTCTCGGTGGACACGGCAGGCCTTGGCGAGCGCGCCGCGCATGTCATGCTGAAGATGATCCAGTCGCGCACCACGCGTGCCGAGGACCATATCGGCGCCGTCAATCTGGTCGTCAGGGAAAGCTGCGGTCCCGATCGCCGCGCCCGGAACACGCCTGCAGGAATGGGAGACGCGGCATGAGCGTCAGATGGGGATTGATCGGCGCCAGCACGATCGCCAAACAGTTCATGATCAACGCCATCCGTGCGCAAGAGGGTGGCGAGATATCAGTGGTGATGAGTTCCAGCCCGGAGCGGGCCAAGGCCTATGCCGCGGAAAACAACATTCCGCTCGCCGTCTCGACACTCGACGACCTGCTCGGCGCCGGCATCGACGCCGTCTACATCTCGACCACCAATGAACTGCATCTCGAACAGGCGCTGGCCGCCATCAAGGCGGGAAAGCATGTTCTGTGCGAAAAGCCGCTGGCGCTGACCAGCGCCGATGCGCGCACCATGGTCGCCGCCGCCAAGGCAGCCGGAATCGTGCTTGGCACCAACCATCATCTGCGCAATGCCGGCGCCCACCGCGCCATGCGCGATGCCATATCAGCCGGCCGCATCGGCAAGCCGATCGCCGCGCGTGTCTTCCATGCCGTCTACCTGCCGGAGAACCTGCAGGGTTGGCGCATCACCAAACCTGAGGCCGGCGGCGGGGTGGTGCTCGACATCACCGTGCACGATGCCGACACGCTGCGTTTCGTGCTTGGCGACGACCCGATCGAGATTTCCGCCTTCACCCAGTCGGCCGGCATGGCCGGCAGTGGGCTGGAAGACGGCGCCATGTGCATCTGGCGCTTCAAGTCCGGCGTCATTGCCCAGTCGCATGAAGGCTTCACCACAAAGTTCGCCGACACCGGCTTCGAGGTGCATGGTTCGGAAGGCTCGTTGATCGGCAAAAATGTGATGACGCAAAAGCCGGTCGGCACGGTGCTGCTGCGCACAGCCAAGGGCGAGGAGGAACTGAGTTTCGACCACGAAGACCTCTACGTCCGGTCGCTGCGCCAGTTCCACGCCGCCATCAGCGGCAAAGGCCAGCCCTCCGCCACCGGCGAGGACGGCGTCTGGTCGCTCGCGTCAGCAGAAGCGGCGTTGCAGTCGGAGAAATCCGGCAAGGCGGTCGCAATCGATCCCAAGCTCGGGAGTGCCAAGTGAGCAAGCTCGTCTCCGCCGCTGCGGCCGCCGGCCTGATCAAGGACGGCATGACCGTATCCGTCTCCTCGTCGAGCGGCCTCGGCTGCCCGGATGCGGTGCTGGCCGCCATCGGCGAGCGCTTCGACACCGAAGGTCATCCCAAGAACATCACCACGCTGCACCCGATCGCCGCCGGCGACATGTACGGCATCAAGGGCATCGACCATCTGGCCAAGCCCGGCCTGTTGAAGCGCACGCTCTGCGGCTCCTATCCCTCGGGCCCCTCCTCGTCCGAGCCGCCGCAGATTTGGAAAATGATCGGCGACAATTCGGTTGCCGCCTACAATGTGCCGTCCGGCATCCTGTTCGACATGCATCGGGAGGCCGCCGCCAAGCGGCCGGGCGTGCTGACCAAGGTCGGCCTCGACACTTTCGCCGATCCGCGCCACCAGGGCTGCGCCATGAACGCGGCCGCCAGCGAGCCGATCGTCTCGGTGCAGCAGTTCGACGGCGAGGAATGGCTCTATTTCCGCGCGATCGTACCCAACATCTCGATCATCCGCGCCACCACCGCCGACGAGCGCGGCAACCTCACCTATGAGCATGAAGGCGCCTATCTCGGCGGTCTCGAACAGGCACTCGCTGCCCGCAACAATGGCGGCATCGTCATCGCGCAGGTCAAGCGCGTGGTCGAGAACGGCACGCTGAAGCCGCACGATGTACGCGTGCCCGGCGTTCTGGTCGACCATATCGTGGTGGCGCCGGATCAGTTGCAGACGACGCTGACGCCTTATGATCCGGCGATTTCAGGCGAGATCTTCCGGCCGCTGTCGAGCTTCCGCAACGCCGAGATGAACGTCCAGAAGGTCATCGCACGCCGCGTTGCCATGGAATTGCGCGACGGCATGGCCGTCAACATCGGCTTCGGCATCTCCGCCAACGTGCCACGCATCCTCCTTGAGGAAGGCCAGCACGGCAAGGTCACCTGGGTGATCGAGCAGGGTGCGGTCGGCGGCGTGCCGCTGCTCGACTTCAAGTTCGGCTGCGCCTCCAATGCCGAGGCGATCATGCCCTCGCCGCACCAGTTTATCTACTTCCAGGCCGGCGGCTTCGACGCCTCGCTGCTATCCTTCCTGCAGATCGACCGCCACGGCTCGGTCAATGTCTCCAAGCTGTCGGCACGGCCGCATGTCACCGCCGGCGCCGGTGGCTTCGTCGACATCACCGCGCGGGCGAAGAAGATCGTCTTCTCCGGCTTCTTCAATGCCGGTGCGAAACTGTCGCTCGCCGAAGGCGGCATCCGCATCGACACCGAAGGCAAGGTCAAGAAGGTGGTCAACGAAGTCGAGCACATCTCCTTCTCTGGCAAGCGTGCTGTCGCGCAGGGGCAGGACATCACTTACGTCACTGAGCGCTGCGTGATGAAGCTGACGCCGGACGGCCTGATGGTGACGGAACTGGCGCCGGGCATCGACCTCGAGCGCGACGTGCTGGCGCAGTCCGAGACACCGCTCGGCGTCGCCAACGACCTCAAGGTCACGCCGACGGCCCTCTACCAGGATCGGCCGATCGGCCTGTCGCTGAATGGCGGCGCTTCGCTCGGAGGCGCACATGACTGAGCGCCTCGTAACTTTCGAACAGGACGGCGCCATCGGTATCGTCACGCTGCGCCGGCCTGAAAAGTTCAACGCGCTGGACATCCCGATGCTGCGCGCTCTCGGAGCCGCGCTCGACGAAGCCGAGATGGCTGAAGGCGTGCGCGTCGTGCTGGTCCGCGGCGAAGGCAAAGGCTTTTGCGCCGGCGGCGACGTCGAGGCCTGGGGTGGCATGAGCGCCGCCGACTTCCAGGTGCAATGGGTGCGCTATGGCCACCGCGTCTTCGACCGGCTGGCAAGGCTCCGGCAACCGACCATTGCGGTGCTGTCCGGCCATGCGCTGGGCGGCGGGCTGGAACTGGCAGTCGCCTGCGACTTCCGCGTCGCAGAAACGCAGGTGAAGCTCGGCTTCCCCGAGACCTCGATCGGCGTTGTCCCCGGCTGGTCCGGCACGCAACGCGCCGTGCGCCGCTTTGGCGCCCAGATCGTCCGCCGCATGGCGCTCGGCGGCGAAGTCTTTGCCGCCCCCGACGCGCTCGCCCTCGGCATCGTCGACCGCGTGGTCGAGACCGGTCAGGCGTTCGCCGAAGCCAAGGCGTGGGCAGGAAAAATCGCCGAACGCGGACCGCTCGCAACCGAAGCCGCCAAGCTGATGATCGCAGTCGCCGAAGGCGAGGAAAGCGCTGCCGCTACGGAAGCCCTCGCCAGCGGCTTCATTGCGCTGACCGGCGACCTCAAAGCCGGCGTCGGCGCCTTTAAGACGAAGCAAAAGCCGGCCTTTTCGAGATCCTAGAGAAAGCATGATGAACGCACCGCTCAACATTTCCATGCCGACTGAGGCGTCCAAGGCGCCAAAGGCTTACCAGCTCCTGATCGACGGCAAGCACGTCGATGCCCGCGATGGCCGTATGCTGGAGCGCAACAGCCCCGGCCACGGCTTCACCGTTTCGCGCTATGCGCAGGCCGGCGAGCCCGAGGTGGAAGCGGCGATGCAGGCCGCGCACAGAGCCTTCGAGACCGGCCCGTGGCCGCGCATGAAAGCCTCCGAACGCGCCGCAATCCTGCTCAAGACGGCCGACCTGATCGAGGCACAGCTGGAAGACATCGCCCGGCTCGATGCGCTGGAATCCGGCAAGCCGATCGCTCAGGCGCGCGGCGAAATCGGTGGCGCCGTCGACATCTGGCGCTATGCCGCCTCGCTTGCCCGCACGCTGCATGGCGAGAGCTACGCCAATCTCGGCGACGCCATGCTGGGCGTGGTCGTGCGCGAACCGATCGGTGTCGTCTCGATCATTACGCCGTGGAATTTCCCTTTCCTCATCGTCAGCCAGAAACTCCCCTTCGCGCTTGCCGCCGGCTGCACGGCGGTGGTGAAGCCCAGCGAAATGACCTCGGCCTCGACCTTCCTGCTCGGTGATATCCTGCTCGAAGCCGGCCTGCCCGCCGGTGTCGTCAACATTCTGGCCGGTCTCGGTGCCGATGTCGGTGCGCCGATGGTTAGCCATCCCTTGGTCGAGATGGTGTCCTTCACCGGCTCGACCCGCGTCGGCAAGATGACCATGGCTGCAGCCGCGCAGTCGTTGAAGAAAGTCTCGATGGAGCTCGGCGGCAAGAACGGCCAGATCGTCTTCCCCGACGCCGATCTCAAGGCAGCCGCCGACGCCGCCGTGTTCGGCGGCTTCTTCAACGCCGGCGAGTGCTGCAATGCCGGCAGTCGGCTGATCGTGCATGAGGCGATCGCAGACGATTTCCTCGCCGCTGTGAAGGCCCTCACCGCTAAAGTGACGGTAGGCGATCCGCTCGACGACCGCACCAAGGTCGGCGCGATGATTTCCGCCGATCATCTGAGTAAAGTCGCGGGTTACGTAACGGCAGCGGCAAGAGACGGCAGCAATATCTACAGCGGCGGCAAACAGCTGGCCTCGAATGCCGGCCAATACCTCGACCCGACCATCATTCGCGGCGTCACGCAGGACATGGCCATTGCGCGTGAGGAAGTCTTCGGGCCGGTGCTCTCGGTGCTGACTTTTGAATCGATTGAAAAGGCGTTGCACATCGCCAACAACACGCCTTATGGTCTGTCGGCAGGGGTGTGGAGCGCCAGCATCGACACCTGTATGTCGGTGGCGCGTGGTGTGCGTTCGGGGACGGTTTGGGTGAACACATTCATGGAAGGCTACCCCGAGCTGCCATTCGGGGGCTACAAGCAGTCCGGCATCGGACGCGAACTCGGCAAACGCGCTGTCGAGGACTATACCGAGGAAAAAACAATCCAGTTTCATCGCGGCCAGCGCACCGGTTGGTGGGTCGGCTGAGTTTGGAAGAACCCGACGGGCATCCGTCGGTTTTGTGAATGCAACAAAGGGAGGTAGTACATGTTGCGCAAACTGCTTATCGGAACGGCTCTGGCGACGACCTTTGCTTTCTCGGCCCATGCCGAGGACGTCAAGGAAGTGCAGATGCTGCATTGGTGGACGTCGGGCGGCGAAGCGGCTGCTCTCAACGTCCTCAAGGGCGACCTGGCCAAGGAAGGCTATGCCTGGAAGGACGTGCCGGTGGCCGGCGGTGGCGGCGACGCCGCCATGACCGCGCTGAAGGCAATGGTCGCGGCCGGCAACTACCCGACCGCATCGCAGATGCTCGGCTACACCGTGCTCGACTACGCAGCGGCCGGCGTCATGGGCGACCTCACCGAGACCGCGAAGAAGGAAGGCTGGGACAAGTCGGTTCCGGCAGCCCTGCAGAAGTTCTCCGTCTACGACGGCAAGTGGGTCGCGGCTCCGGTCAACGTCCACTCGGTCAACTGGCTGTGGATCAACAAAGCGGTGATGGACAAGATCGGCGGCGCCGAGCCGAAGACCTTCGACGACTTCGTTGCCCTGCTCGACAAGGCCAAGGCGGCTGGCGTCATCCCGCTCGCTCTCGGCGGCCAGAACTGGCAGGAAGCCACCATGTTCGATTCGGTCGTACTGTCGACCGGTGGACCTGAGTTCTACAAGAAGGCCTTCAACGACCTCGACGACGAGTCGCTCAAGTCCGACACGATGAAGAAGTCGTTCGACAATCTTGCCAAGCTCGTCACCTATGTCGACCCGAACTTCTCGGGCCGCGACTGGAACCTTGCCACCGCCATGGTCATCAAGGGCGACGCCCTGGTGCAGGTCATGGGCGACTGGGCCAAGGGTGAGTTCAACGCCGCCAAGAAAACGCCGGGCACGGACTTCCTGTGCTATCGCTTCCCGGGCACCGACGGCTCCGTGATCTACAACTCCGACATGTTCGGCATGTTCAACGTTCCGGACGACCGCAAGGCCGCCCAGGTCGCATTGGCCACCGCCACGCTGTCGAAGAGCTTCCAGTCGGCCTTCAACGTCGTCAAGGGTTCGGTTCCGGCCCGTACCGACGTTCCGGACACCGACTTCGACGCGTGCGGCAAGAAGGGCATCGCCGACCTGAAGGCTGCCAATGAAGGCGGCACGCTGTTCGGCTCGCTGGCCCAGGGCTACGGCGCGCCTCCGGCGGTCGCCAATGCCTACAAGGACGTCGTTTCGAAGTTCGTCCATGGTCAGATCAAGACCTCGGACGAAGCCGTGACCGAACTGGTCAAGGCAATCGACGACGCCAAGTAAGCGCTATGCCTAAACCACCTTCCCCGCTTCGGCGGGGAAGGTTTCACCTCAGGATTGGCCGGCCTGAACACCATGCCGACCAAGGACCCGTATGCACGGGGCCGCCTTGCCGCCTGACGGCAGAGCACGGACGACCCGAAACGGGAGGAGCCTCATGAGCAGTGTAGCGACAACACAGATCAAGCTGACGCCGGAGCGGCCGCGCGCTTCTGTGCGCTCGCGCCTGCAGGACGCCCTGCCGAAGATCGTGCTGGCGCCGAGCTTCGCCATCACCATCGTGTTCGTCTACGGCTTCATCCTGTGGACGATCTATCTGTCCTTCACCAATTCCAAGACCTTCCCGTCCTATGTCATCACCGGCTCGCGCGCCTATCAGCGGCTGTGGGGCTGGACCTTCGACACCGACCCGCCGTCGAGCTGGTACACGTCGATCACCAATATGGGCATTTTCGGCTTTCTCTATATCGCCATCTGCCTGGCGCTCGGCCTGTTCCTGGCCATCCTGCTCGACCAGAAGATCCGCGGTGAAGGCGTGTTGCGGCCGATCTATCTCTACCCGATGGCGCTGTCCTTCATCGTCACCGGCGTTGCCTGGAAATGGTTCCTCGACCCCGGTCTCGGCCTCGAGCAGACCCTGCATCAGTGGGGCTGGACGAGCTTCCATTTCGACTGGATCAAGAACAAGGATTTCGTCATCTACACCGTGGTCATCGCCGGCGTCTGGCAGGCCTCCGGCTTCATCATGGCGATGTTCCTGGCCGGCCTGCGAGGCATTGACGGCGAGATCATGAAGGCGGCGCAGATCGATGGCGCCACAACCTTCCAGCTCTACCGCCGCATCGTCATCCCGCTGCTGCGGCCGATTTTCCTGTCGGCCTTCATCGTGCTCGCCCACCTCGCCATCAAGTCCTACGATCTGGTCGTCGCGCTGACCAGCGGCGGCCCCGGCGGCTCGGCCTGGCTGCCCTCCAACTTCATGTATGAGTACACCTTCAAGCGTAACGAAATGGCCGTCGGCTCGGCCAGTGCGGTGATCATGCTGATGACCATCGTCGCCATCATCGTGCCCTATCTCTATTCCGAACTGCGGGAGAAGCCGCGATGAGCGCTGTCGCCACCCCTGCCCGCCAGGCCTCTAGCGGCATGAGCACCAAGACCCTCAACCGTGTCGTCATCTACGGGCTCTTGGCGCTGTTTGCTCTGTTCTATCTGATGCCTCTGTTCGTCATGCTGGTGACGTCGTTCAAGACCATGGACGAGATCCAGAACGGCAACATGCTGGCGCTGCCCAAGGCGCCGACCTTCGACCCCTGGCTGAAGGCCTGGGGCGAGACCTGCGTCGGCCTCACCTGCGCCGGGATCAAGGGCTATTTCTGGAACTCCATCAAGATGGTGGTTCCGGCCGTGCTGATCTCGACCATGCTCGGCGCGCTCAACGGCTATGTCTTGACCAAATGGCGTTTCCGCGGCGCAACGCTGGTGTTCGGGCTGATGCTGTTTGCCTGCTTCATTCCGTTCCAGTCGGTGCTGTTGCCGATGGCGACCATCCTCGGCAGCCTGGGACGTTTCGGTGTCTCGCTGCAGAACTCGGTCGGCACCAGCTTCGGCCTCGGCAACCCGACGGTCAATCTGGTCTTCGTCCACGTCGTCTACGGCATTGGCTTCACCACTCTGTTCTTCCGCAACTACTACGAGGCGTTCCCGAACGAGCTGATCAAGGCCGCACAGGTCGACGGCGCCTCCTTCTTCCAGATCTTCCGCCGCATCATGCTGCCGAACTCGATGCCGATCTTCGTCGTCACCGTGATCTACCAGTTCACCAACATCTGGAACGACTTCCTGTTCGCCTCGGCCTATGCCGGCACCGGCGACTCCATGCCGATGACGGTGGCGCTCAACAACGTCGTCAACACCTCGACCGGTGTCGTCGAATACAACGTCAACATGGCGGCCGCGATGATCGCGGCTCTGCCCACCCTGATCGTCTATGTCGTCGCTGGCCGCTATTTCGTGCGCGGGCTGATGGCCGGTGCGGTCAAAGGCTGAGCTATCACGAAGGAACGACCCATGGCTTTTCTGGAAATTGATGGGCTGAAGAAGCGCTTCGGGAATGTTGAAATCCTGAAGGGCATCGATGTCGAGCTCGAAAAGGGCGGCTTCCTGGTGCTGGTCGGCCCGTCCGGTTGCGGCAAGTCCACCTTGCTCAACACCATCGCCGGCCTGGAGCAGATCACCGAGGGCGAGATCCGCGTCGACGGCCGCGCCATCAACGATCTGCATCCTTCCAAGCGCGACATCGCCATGGTGTTCCAGAGCTATGCGCTCTACCCGAACATGACCGTGGCCGGGAACATCTCCTTCGGCATGGAGATGCGCGGCGTGCCGGCCGACGAGCGCCAGAAGGCGATCGACAAGGTGGCCAAGGTGCTGCAGATCGGCCACCTCCTGCAGCGCAAGCCGAGCCAGCTTTCCGGCGGCCAGCGCCAGCGCGTCGCCATGGGTCGGGCGCTGGTGCGCGACCCCAAGCTGTTCCTGTTCGACGAGCCGCTGTCCAACCTCGACGCCAAGCTGCGCGTCGACATGCGCATCGAGATCAAGCGCCTGCATGCCACCACCGGTACCACTATCGTCTACGTCACCCACGACCAGATCGAAGCAATGACGCTGGCGACCAAGATCGCCGTCATGCGCGACGGCGAGGTACAGCAGTTCGGCACGCCTGCCGAAATCTACAACAACCCAACCAACCTGTTCGTCGCCGACTTCATGGGCTCGCCGGCGATGAACCTGATCCCGGCGACCATCGCCACATCGGGCAATGCGCTGTCCGTCGTGCTGCAGCGCGAGGCGCGCGAGCCGATCACGCTGCCGATGGCCAATGCGCCGGCGGGTCTCTCGGCCTTCCAAGGCAAGCCGATCATCTTCGGCGTCCGCCCGGAAGCGCTGACCGATCCCGAAGGCGCCGAACGCAACGCTTCCAACATCGCCACTGCCGACCTGCACATCGAGGTGGTCGAGCCTGCGGGCTCCGACACGTTCGCGGTCACCAATCTCGGCGGCAAGCCCGTTGTGGCGCGGCTGCGCGCCGACGCCAACATCCAGCCGGGCACCAGCACGCCGCTGGCCTTCAACCTGACCAAGGCAGTGTTCTTCGATCCGGCGACCGAGAACCGCATTCGCTGATGCTATGACAAACCCGGACATCGTCATCATCGGCTCCGGCATTGGCGGCGCCACGATCGCTTCGGGTCTGGCCGGCAGCGGCGCTTCGATCCTGATGCTGGAGCGCGGCGAACCCTTGCCGGCAACGTCGCATGCCCGCGACACACGTTCGATCTTCGTCGACGGCCACTATCGGCCCAAGGAGATGTGGCGCGAGGCCGGCGGCGCCGCCTTCAACCCCGGCAATTACTACTATGTCGGCGGCAATTCGAAGTTCTATGGCGCGGTGCTGATCCGCTACCGCAAGGAAGACTTTTCGGCCATGGAGCACTTTGGCGGCGTTTCGCCGGCATGGCCGTTCTCCTATGACGAATTCGAACCCTGGTATTCGAAAGCCGAGCAGCTGTTTCGCGTCCGCGGCACGCTCGGCGAAGACCCGACCGAGCCGTTCCATTCGATTCCCTACGCCTACAAGCCGGTGCCCGATGAAGCGCCGATCGCACGTGCCCGCGCGGAACTGAAGGGGCTGGGCCTGCATCCGGCATCGCTGCCGCTCGGCGTCGACATCGACACCTGGCTGAAGGAAGGCAAGACCGGCTGGGACGCCTTTCCGAACACCGGCCAGGGCAAGATGGATGCCCAGACGGCGCCGCTGGCGGCGGCGCTCAAGGACGAAAACATCCAGCTCGAGACGGGCTGCTATGTTGAATATCTCGAAGCGGCGCCGAACGGCAAAAGCATATCGGCCATCCACTACCGGCAGAATGGTGAGCTGAAAAAGGTAGCGCCAAAACTGGTCATCCTGTCCGCCGGCGCGGTCAACTCCGCCGTCATCCTGCTGCGTTCGCCATCCTCAGATGGCAAAGGTCTCGCCAACCGCTCCGACCAGGTCGGCCGCAATTTCATGAACCACAATTCGAGCGCCATGCTGGCGATCGATCCGCGCCGCAGGAACGATTCCGTCTACCAGAAGACGCTGATGCTGAACGACTATTATCTCTCCGACGGCAAGGGCGGCAAGCCGCTCGGCAACGTCCAGCTGCTCGGCAAGATTGACGGCAACATGCTGAAGGCCAATGTGAAGTCCGTGCCGAAATTCGCACTGGATTACATGGCCGGACATGCGGTCGACTGGTATTTGATGTGCGAGGACCTGCCCGATCCGGAAAGCCGTATCATGGTCGACGGCAAGGACATCGTCATGCAATGGCGGCGCTCCAACATGCAGTCGCTCGACGGGCTGACCAAGGTGATGCGCGAAAACTTCCGCGCCTGCGGCTATCCAATCGTGCTGTCGCGCCCCTTTGACAAGCGTACGCCGTCGCACCAGTGCGGCACGGTCAAGATGGGCGACGATCCGGCGACGTCGCCGCTCGACCCGTACTGCCGCGCCTTTGATCACCGCAACCTGTTCGTCGTCGACGCCAGTTTCCTGCCGAACTCGGCAGCGGTGAACCCGGCACTGTCGATTGCAGCACAAGCGCTGCGGGTCGCCGAGCACATCCGCCAGACGGACCTCGCGGCATGACCCGCCCCTCCGCCATCGTTACCGGCGGCGCACGCGGCATTGGGCTGGCGTGCGCCGAGGCGTTGGCCGATGCCGGCTTCGACATTGTGGTCGCCGATCTCGCCGAGCAAGCTGCAGACGGACTGGCCGCCGACATCACCGCGCGTGGCGCGAAGTTCGCCTATATCCGTTGTGATATAGCCAACCTGGATGACCATGCGGCCCTCGTCGACGCCGCCACGCGTGCCTTCGGCCGCATCGACTGCCTCGTCAACAATGCCGGCGTAGGCGCCGTGGTGCGTGGCGATCTGCTGGAGCTGAAGCCGGAGAATTTCGACCGTGCGCTGAACATCAACCTGCGCGGCACCGTCTTCCTCAGCCAGGCCGTCGCCAAGGCCATGCTCGCCACGCGGGGCGACTATCCAAAGTCGATCATCACCATCACCTCGGTCAGCGCCGAAATGGCCTCACCGGAACGCTCGGATTACTGCATCTCGAAGGCCGGCCTTTCGATGTGGGTGAAGAACCTGGCGCTGCGGCTCGCGCCGGAAAACATCGGCGTGTTCGAGCTGCGCCCAGGCATCATCCGCACCGACATGACGGCCGGCGTGACCGCCAAATACGACGCGCTGATCGATAGCGGCCTGGTGCCGGCAAAACGCTGGGGCGAAGCATCCGACATCGGCGCTGTGGTGGCGACGCTCGCCGCCGGCAAGCTCGGCTTTTCCACCGGCTCGATCATCAATGTCGACGGCGCGCTGTCCGTGCCGCGATTGTAAGGGTGATGCCATGACCGACTACATCATCGTTGGCGCCGGCCCGGCCGGCTGTGTTCTCGCCAACCGGCTAAGCGAGGATCCGGGCAATGCGGTATTGCTGCTGGAAGCAGGCGGCAAGGACTGGCATCCGCTGATCCACATGCCGGCGGGCTTCGCGAAGATGACCAAGGGCATCGCGTCCTGGGGCTGGTCGACTGTGCCGCAGAAGAACATGAAGGATCGCGTCTTCTGGTACACACAGGCCAAGGTGGTCGGCGGCGGCTCCTCCATCAATGCCCAGATCTACACGCGCGGCAACGCCCGCGACTACGACGCGTGGGAGAAGGAAGAGGGCCTCGCTGGCTGGGGCTATCGGGACGTGCTGCCCTATTTCAAGCGGGCCGAGAACAACCAGCGCTTCGCCAACGATTTTCATGGCGACCAGGGGCCGCTCGGCGTGTCGAACCCGATTTCGCCGCTGCCGATTTGCGAGGCCTATTTCCGTGCCGGGCAGGAGATGGGCATCCCCTTCAACCCGGATTTCAACGGCGCTGCCCAAGAAGGCGTCGGCTATTACCAGTTGACCCAGAAGGACGCCCGGCGTTCATCCGCTTCGGTCGCCTATCTGAAGCCGATCCGCGCCCGCAAGAACCTGACCGTCAGGACCGATGTGCTGGTGACCCGCATCGTCGTCGAGAAAGGCCGCGCCATCGGCGTCGAGATCGTCGACAGGCCGGGCGGCCAGAAGACCATCCTGCGCGCCGAACGCGAGGTGATCGTCTCGTCCGGCGCCATCGGTTCGCCGAAGCTATTGATGCAGTCGGGCATCGGCCCGGCCGATCACCTGAAATCGGTCGGAGTGACGCCGGTGCATGATCTGCCCGGCGTCGGCTCCAACATGCAGGACCATCTCGATTTGTTCGTCATCGCCGAATGCACCGGGGACCACACCTACGACAACTACGCCAAACTGCACCGCACGGCATGGGCCGGCTTGCAGTATCTGCTGCTGAAGCAGGGACCCGTCGCGTCCAGCCTGTTCGAGACCGGCGGCTTCTGGTACGCCGACCCGACCGCCGCCTCGCCCGACATCCAGTTTCATCTCGGCCTCGGCTCCGGCATCGAAGCCGGCGTCGAGAAGCTGAACAACCCGGGCGTCACCTTGAACTCGGCCTTCCTGCGCCCGCGCTCGCGCGGCACGGTGCGGCTGAAGAGCGGCGATCCGGCCGACCACCCGCTGATCGATCCGAACTACTGGTCCGATCCCTATGATCGCGCGATGTCGATCAAGGGGCTGAGACTCGCGCGCGAAATCATGCGGCAGAAGGCGCTTGCCCCTTACGTGCTGCGCGAAGTGCTGCCCGGCCCGTCGCTCGCCAGCGATGAAGAGCTGATCGATTACGCCTGCCGCACCGCCAAGACCGATCATCACCCCGTGGGCACCTGTCGCATGGGCCATGACGATATGGCGGTGGTGACACCGGACCTGCGCCTGCGCGGCATCGAAGGCTTGCGCGTCTGCGATGCCTCGGTGATGCCGCGCGTACCCTCTTCCAACACCAATGCGCCGACCATCATGGTCGGCGAAAAGGGCTCGGATATTATCCTTGGCCGCGAGCCGCTGCCGCCGGCGGTGTTTTCCGGCAACCGCGCCGCATAGTCATTCGGGAGAGCCACTCAATGATCAGGCATTGCGTCTTCGTCAAATTCCGGGGCGATGTTCCCGACGCCGAGCGGTCGGCGATTCACGCCGACCTCGAAGCGCTGCGCCAGGTAATCGACGGCATGGACACGGTCCACTTCAGCGCCAATGTCAGCCCGGAGCCGTTCGCGCGCGGTTTCAGCCATGGCTTCACCATCGACTTCCGCGATGCCGCCGCCCGCGACGCCTATCTGGTGCACGAGGCGCATCAGCGCGCCGGCGCCCGACTGGTCGCCGCGCTCGAAGGCGGTACCGACGGGCTGATGGTGTTCGATCTCGAGATCAGCCCAGCCTGAGCGCCACGACACCGGCAACAATGCTGAGCGCGGCAGCCCCGCGCCAGCCCGTCATCTTTTCGCCCAGCGCGAAGACCGAGATCATCATGGCGAACAGGATCGAGGTCTCGCGCAGCGACGCCACCGAGGCGATCGGCGCCTTGGTCATCGCCCACATGACGATCCAGTAGGCGGCGCCACTGAGCACTCCGGTGAACAGCCCGGCTTTCCAGTCGCGTGCCAGCACAGGCAGTGCCTTGGGCCCGCGGAAGACGAGACAGAGCACCAGCGCGCCAAGGGCATCGCAGATGAACAACCAGGCGGCATAGCTCTGCGCGGTCGCCGCCAGCCGCGCGCCGCTGCCGTCGGACAGCGTATAGCTGGCGATGAAGATCGAGGTGCCGAGCGCAAAGGCCACCGCGCGCAGATTGATCCGCTCCAGATGCGCGCCGCCGCGAAACGACATCACCAGCGTGCCAGCCGACAGCAGCAGGATGCCGAGGATGGCGAACGGCGCCGGCATCTCCCGCACCACGACAACGCCGCCGAGCGCGGTCAGCAGCGGCGCCGTACCGCGCGCCAACGGATAGGTCTGGGCGAAATCACCGGCCTTGTAGGCGCCGATCAGGAAGGTCCGATAGCCCATGTGAAAGATCACCGAGGCGATGATGTAGGGCCACACCTCGGCCTTCGGGAACTCGATGAAAGGCAGCACGAACAGCGCGGCAAACCCCATGCCCAGCGTCATCAGCGTGATCGACAGGAAGCGGTCGAGATGCACCTTGACCAGCGCGTTCCAGATCGCGTGCATTGCGGCCGCGGCAAGCACCGCGAAGAAGACGAAAAGCGTCATCGAGGGCTCACCGACCTCCCGAGCCCAATGGCGTTTCGAGATCGATATCGACCCGGAGGGGGAAGTGATCGGAGGCCACCTCGCCGACATCGGCGCTGACCGATCGCACGCGGTCCGCGAATATGCCTCCGACGAAGCAATGATCGAGCCGGCGCTTTGCCACCTTGCCGTCGATGGTCTTCACATGGGTGTGGAAGTCAGCAGTCGGCTCGCTGGCAATGGAAACCGCATCGACAAAACCGTCGAGGTAGGCGGCGCCGCGGTGATAGGGCGCGCTGCCGACGATGCGGCGATATTCCACGCTGCCCGGCTCCATGTTGAAGTCGCCCATCCAGATCGCCGCCTGAGGATTCTCCGGCTCGCCTTCGCCGCTGGTCCAGTTGCGGGAAGGCTCGTCATCAATGCCGCTCCACGGTCCGCCCTCGGACGGCGCACGGCGATGTTCGGCAAGCAGATAGTCGATCTGCTCCAGCCGCTCCTCCACTGCTATATGGGCGAGGTGCAGCGACAGGAAACGCACTGGGCCGGCCGGCGTGCGGATCATGCATTCAAGCGCGGCATTGCGGGTGTTGAGCGGCCTCAGCGTGCGGCGCATCGGCAGCGCGTGCAGACGCGACCAGACGATCGGCAGCTTCGACAGCAGCATGGTGCCGAACTGCCGGCGGCGGTTGACGATGCGGCCATCGCGCCGCTCGCTTGCGTCCATGTCGAAGGCCGGGCCGTAAACCCAATGATAGTCCGGCAGCAGCCTCGACAGGATCTCCGGCTGGTCGTCCTCATTGCTCCGCTGCCAATGCCGCTCGACCTCCTGCAGCGCAATGATGTCGGCGCCGTCGACCAGCCTGGCGCAGCGCGTCAGATCGTAGCGGCCGTCACCGCCAAACCCGTACTGGATGTTGTAGCTGACCAGCTTCATTGCTTATCCGGCTCAGTTTCGGTGATGGCAGTAGCGGTTCAGTGGATTGGTTGCAATGTGCACGAGAACGGAAGTGGCTTGTGCCAGAACCTCCCCGCCCTTGCTGCACTATCATGCACCGACTCCCGCCCGGCTCGGTATCCTCCGCACGTCGGAAAACGCCGCGAGGCGCGCCGTGGAAAGTGATGGCGCGAAATTGGCGCTAGTCGGTCGTCAGCGGCTGGAACCGGCCCGCCGGCGATGCGGCCAGTTCCGCCCAGTCGATCTCTTCCTCCAGCCGGTGATAGGCCTCGTCGCCGATCGTGCCGTTGCGGCGCAGCTCCTCGAGCGTGTCGCGCTGGCGGTTGATGGCATAGAGGCGCAACCGATCGTATTCTGTGGCGGCCTGTGCATCGTCCGGGTTTTCCGCGATCACGCGCTGAGCTTCATACTGCTCTCGCACGACGGCAGCCGCCGCCGAGGTCTTGCGGCTGAGGACATCGAGAGCGGCCTGCATGACGGCGACACGCGCCTGCGCCACCTCGTTGTCGACCGTTCTGTCCGGGGCGAAGTTGATCCAGCGCAGCAGCGGCTTCAGGGTCATGCCTTGCAGTACCAGCGTGCCCAGCACCACCGCGAAGGCGGCAAGCACGATCGGGTCGCGGTGGGGAAAATCGGCCGGCAGGGCAATGGCCACGACCAGCGTCACCAGTCCGCGCATGCCGCACCAGCCGACGAGCACGGCACCGCCAAATGTCGGCAGATCGCGCCTTGCCTCTTCGCTGCCAAGGCGGGCAAGCCATCGGATGATGGCGACGTAACTCCCCACCCAGACCAGCCGCGCGACGATGACGACGACCAGCACGGTTCCGGCAAAGAGAAAGGCTTCGCCCTGCCCGTCGCCAGCAAGCCTGCCGACGATCGTGCGTGCCTGCAGGCCCATCAGCACGAAGGCCAGCACGTTGAGCACGAACACCGCCGATTCCCAGACCGAATAGGTGCTGACGCGGCGCCGCGCCGACATGCGGCGGGGTGCCCTGCGCGCGATGGTGATGGCGTAGACGACAATGGTGATGATGGCGGAAAGGCCGAGCTTGTCTGCGATGATCCAGACGGCAAAGGTTCCGGCAAACTGCACCACCGTGCTGCTTGCCGCATCCTCGATCCGGCCGAGCGTCAGCAGCGAGATGCGGCCGAACACATAGCCCGCGACCAGACTGCCGATCGTTGCCAGCAGGATCACCGGGATGGCGTTGCTCAGCATGATCGTGCCGAGCGCGGCCGAAACCGCCAGGCGGTAGATCAGGAGTGCGGTGGCATCGTTGAGCAGGCTCTCGCCCTGCAGGATGGCCGTTATGCGGTGCGGCACCTTGAACTGGCTGAGAACGGCACTAGCCGCCACGGCATCCGGAGGCGCGACAATGGCGCCCAGCGCGATTGCCGCCGCGATCGGCAGGCCGGCCATCTTCCAGCCGACAAAGGCAACCACCACGGTGGTAAAGACAACGGCGCCAAGCGCCAGCAGCGCCAGCGACAACCGGTAGCGTTTCAGGTCGCGCAACGAGGTGTCATAGGCGGCGTCGAGAAGCACCGGCGCGATGAACAGCGCAAGCGCCAGTTCCGGATCGATCTCGATCATCGGCGCGCCTGGCACGAAGGCAATCGCCACCCCGGCCAGAGCCAGCAGGGAGGGATAGGGAATTTCCAGCCGCCGCGACAGCGCCGTCAGCGCGACGGCGGCCAGAAGCAGGACAAGGGTCAGTTCGAAAAGCGCCATGGCCCATGGTAGCGGCGAAGCGGCATCGTGGGCAGTGGCTGGATGGCAAGATGCTGTTGATTGTCCAGTACGCTTCCGGCTCTGGCCTGCAGCCGCTCATCGCACCGGCTTGAATCGACCGCCTCAGTTTTCCTGAGGATGCTGCTTTATTAGTGCAGCACCAGCATATCGCTCGACGAGAACGATATCTCGGCCTTCTCGCCGACTGCCGGCGGCGGCGTTGCCGGGCTGTTGAATGTGTCGAGCGAGACCGTGTTACCGCCGATACCGACGCGAACCCGGATGACCGAGCCGAGGAAGTGCACTTCGGAAATTTCGCCTGACAGGCTGGAGTCACGGCCAGGCTGGCGTCCCAGCGAAATCGCCTCCGGCCGCAGCGCCAGAGACAGCATGTCGCCGGACTTCGACCCGTTGAGCTTGCCCTTGAGCGAGACCTCCTGCGTGTTGACCTGCACCGTGCCGGCCGCGGCATCGGTGACCTTGCCTTCGAGCACGTTCAGCGTGCCGACGAAATTGGCGACGAACTTGGTTGCCGGGCGATTGTAGATCTCGAACGGCGTGCCGACCTGCTCGGCCTTGCCGCCATACATCACCGCGATGCGGTCCGAGATCGACAGCGCCTCTTCCTGGTCATGGGTGACGAAGATGGTGGTGATGCCAAGCTTCTTCTGGATGGAACGGATTTCCTCGCGCAGCGACACGCGAACCTTGGCGTCGAGCGCCGACAGCGGCTCGTCGAGGAGCAAAAGCTTCGGCTTCGGCGCAATCGCCCGCGCCAGCGCAATGCGCTGCTGCTGGCCGCCGGAGAGCTGGTAGGGATAGCGGTCGGCCATCTGCGGCAGTTTGATGATGTCGAGCATCTCGGCAACGCGGGCATCAATATCTGCCCTGGGCATGCCGGCGACCTTCAGTCCAAAGCCGATGTTCTGCGCCACCGTCAGGTTGGGGAACAGCGCATAGGCCTGGAACACCATGCCGACATTGCGCTGGTTGGGCTTCAGCCTAGTGATGTCCTTGCCGGCGACGACGATCTTGCCCGCCGACGGCTCTTCGAAACCGGCGACCATTCGCAGAACGGTGGTCTTGCCGCAGCCGGACGGCCCGAGGAAGGAAACGAACTCGCCCGGCTCGACATCGAGATTGAAATCCTCGACCACAGTGGTGGCGCCGAAGGATTTTCGCACATGCTGGATGGAGAGGAATGGTTCGGCCATGGTTTTTTCTTTCGATCAGTACTTTGTCGATCAGTTCGGGCGGTTCGCCGATCTCGGCGCGAACCGGGACAGGATCTGGATCAGCGACATGCAGCCCCAGGTGATGGCGAAGGCGATGATGGCAAGCGCCGCCGGCTCATAAGCGCGGTTGGCGCCAACGTTTTGCAGATAGGGGCCGAAGGCGGGTCGGTTGAGCAGGCTGGCCATGGTGAATTCGCCAATGACGATGGCGAACGTGAGGAAGGCGCCCGACAACACCGCGATCAGCACATTGGGCAGGATCACTCGACCAATGATCGTGCCCCAACCGGCGCCCAGAATCTGCGCCGCTTCCGTCAGCGTCCTGACATCAATGGTGCGAAGGCCGGTATCGACGGCGCGGTACATGTAGGGCAGCGCCAGCATCGCATAACCGATGACCAGCAAGGCATTTGTACCCATGTCGGTCGCCAGGAACGGCAGCGGCGAATTCGAACCGTACATCCTGATATAGCCGAAGACGATGACGATGGCCGGAATGACCAGCGGCAGCAACGTGATAAACTCGACGATCGGCCGCAGTTGCGGCAGGCGCAGCCGAATCCAGTAGGCGGCGGGCACCACGATCAACACGCCGAGAATGATGGTGAAGACGGCGGCTAGCACCGAGTAGCCAAAGGTCGCCTGAAAACGAGGGTCGCCAAGCACGATCTGATAGGCGTCGAAGGAATAGGCGCCGCGACGCATGCGCATGGAGAATTCGACGGTCGCGATCAGCGGAATGAAGAAATAGGCCGCGCCGAGGATGAAGACGACCCAGGCCCAGAATTTGCCGGACTTCATTTCAGCCACCTCTCCGAGCGGGTTCGGAACCAGATGTAGAAGACGTTGGCCAGACCGGTGATGACGATCATGCCGAAGGCGATCGCATAGCCGAGATGCGCATTGTGCAGCACGTCGCCGCGGATCTGCGCATAGAGCAGGATCGGCACGATGTTGAGGGAGGAGCCGGTCAACGCATAAGCGGTGGCGATGGCGCCGAAGGCATTGGCGAAGAGCAGGATGACCGTGCCGAGGAAGCTCGGCCAGATCACCGGGATCACCACCATGCGCCAGTATTGCGCCTGGGTGGCGCCGAGCGTCGCGGCGGCCTCGCCCCATTCCTTCTTCAAGCCGTCGATCGCCGGCGTGATGATGACCACCATCAGCGGGATCTGGAAATAGACATAGGTCAGCGTCAGGCCCCAGAACGACAGGATGTTGAAGCCGTGTGCATAGATGTTGAGGCCGAAGACCGTGTTCAGAAGTACCGTCGCGAGACCGAGCCGTCCGAGTGTCGCGAGGAAGGCGAAGGCCAGCGGTACGCCGGCGAAATTGGAGGCAACGCCGGAAAAGGTTAGCGTTGCCGAGCGTATCCACTCCGGCAGGCCGCCGCGCACGATCGCGATGGCGATGGCGAGCCCGGCGAAGGCACCGATCAGCGCCGAGGAAAGGCTGACCTTGAGCGAAATCCAGTAGGCGGCGACAATCGATGGCTGCGCCAGCGCCGCTATGTTTTCGAACGTGAATTCGCCGGCATCGTTCTGGAATGCGCCCAGCATCAGATAGAGCGTGGGCAAGATGAGGAACATGATTGCGAAGATGAAAAATGGCGCGACACCGAGCCATTGCGTCGGCAGTCGCAATGCGCGCGCCTCGCTGGGGGGCGCGGTCTTCCCGGCGACTGCGTGATCGGAAAGCGAGAGATCTGTCATGCGCCGGCTACCGTCTCCGAGGAAAACCGGGCGGCCGCGAGGCCGCCCGGTTGGCTTCAAGCCTTACTTGACGTTGGCGCCGACGACGGCATCCCAGTTCTTGGTGACGGCTTCCTTTGCCTTGCCCTGCTCGTCCAGCGTCGGGAACACCGCCGCAGCGTAAGCCTCAGCCGGCGGCAGCTTGGCCATCACGTCCGCCGGGAGCTTGCCGTTCTTGGCAAGGTCGTTGAAGCGGATCGGGTGGCAATAGCCTTTCAGCCAGCCGATCTGGCCTTCGTCGGAGTAGAGATACTCCAGCCACAGCTTGGCAGCGTTCGGATGCGGTGCGAAAGCACTGATCGCCTGCACGTAGACGCCGGCAACGACACCCGTCTTCGGCACGACGACGTCGACGGGCGGATTACCCTTCAGCGTGTCGCGACCGGCAAGTGCATTGTAGTCCCAGGTCACCAGGATCGGCGTCTGGCCTTGAGCCAGGGTCGCCGGCTTGCCGATGACCGGCACGAAATTGCCGGCGGCATTGAGCTTCTTGAAGAAGTCGAGGCCGGCGGTACCGGCAGCTTCGCCCGCAGCCGCGCCGCCGGAAAGGCCAGCGGCGTAGACAGCCTGGATGGCCTGGTTCGAGGCGCGCGGGTCGCCGGCAAGCGCCACGGTGTTGGCGAATTCCGGCTTCAACAGGTCAGCCCAGTCAGCCGGCGCTTCCTTGACGAGGTCCTTGTTCACCAGGAAGGACAGCACGCCGTAGTAGTCGCCGGTCCAGTAACCCTCGGCATCCTTGGCGCTATCGGGGATCGAATCCCAGGTCGACACTTTGTAGGGCTGGATCAGGCCATCGGCCTTGGCGGTCGGACCGAAGGACAGGCCGACATCGATGACGTCAGGCGCCTGCGGACCCTTGTTGTCCTTGTTGGCCTTGATCGCCTCGACCTCGTCGCCGGAGCCGGCGTCGGGGTTGAGCTCGTTGACGGTGATTTCCGGATACTTCGCCTTGAAACCGTCGATGACGGCGCCATAGCCACACCAGTCATGCGGCAGCGCGATGGTGGTGAGCTGGCCTTCCTTCTTCGCCGCGGCAACCAGTTCATCCATGGACTGGGCCGACGAGATAGCAGAGGTCGCCATGAGGGCGACGGCCGATAGGGAAAGCACTTTCCCCGTAAACTTGAACATGTGTTCTCTCCGTTGAACTGGCGTCGCTGGACGCCTGCGATGCGGTATCTTTTTCATGTGACAGCCAGATGAAAGCTTTTTGAAACTGGCCCCCGGCGGCACGAAAAGTTAACTCTTTTTAACAGGCTGTAGCAATTAGCCCGCACTTAATTTTCCGGCTAATGGTTTATCGCCTCGTCTCCTGCCCCTTGCCCTTTCCTTTCCCCTCGTTTCCAGATCAAGTTCCGGCACCGCACTCCGCCTCAGACGGTGCCGGCAATGGCATTTTCGAGCAGCGTCAGCGCTGCCTTCTTGGTCAGCTTGACCGGATTGCCGCCGGCGGTCGGATCGACCACCGCCATATCGGCGATCAGCCCCTTGCGCTTCTTGTCCATGTCGAGCCCCTTGATCAGGCCGGGCAGAGCATGCGGCACCTTGAGCTCCTTGCGCAGTTTGATGATCACCCTAGCGAAGCCGTCAAAGCCGCCCTTGATGCCGCAATAGGCGGCAAGCCGGGCGATGCGCTCCTCGATCGAGTCCCGGTTGAAGGCCAGGACATAAGGCATGAACACCGCATTGGTCATGCCGTGATGGGTGTCGTAGAGCGCGCCGATCGGATGCGACAGCGAATGGATGGCGCCCAAACCCTTCTGGAAGGCGGCGGCGCCCATGGCGGCCGCGCTCATCATATGGGCACGGGCGACCAGGTCCTTGCCGTTGGCATAAGCCTTGGGCAGGTTCTCGAACACCAGGCGGATACCTTCGACGGCAATGCCGTCGGCCATCGGATGATACCCCGGCGCGCAATAGGCTTCGAGGCAATGAGCCAGCGCATCCATGCCGGTGCCAGCGGTGATGAAGCCCGGCATGCCGACCGACAATTCCGGATCGGCAATCACGATTGCCGGCAAAAGTTTCGGATGGAAGATCACCTTCTTGGTGTGCGTCGCCTCATTGGTGATGACACCGGCGCGGCCGACTTCGGAGCCGGTGCCGGCGGTGGTCGGCACGGCAATGATCGGCGCGATGGCATCCGAATTGGCGCGCGTCCACCAGTCGCCGACATCCTCGAAGTCCCAGACGGGCCTCGTCTGCCCGGCCTGGAAGGCGATCAGCTTGCCGAGATCGAGCGCCGAACCGCCACCGAAGGCGATGACGCCGTCATGCTTGCCTTTCTTGAACACGGCAATGCCGGCGGTCAGGTTGGAATCGACCGGGTTCGGCTTCACCTCGGAAAACACGCCATAGGGCACCTTGGCGTCGTCGAGGATTTTCAGCGTCGAAGCGACGACCGGCAGTTTCGCCAGCCCTGGATCGGTGACGAACAGTGGCCGCTTGATGCCGGTCGCTTCCAGCACCTCGGGCAATTCCTTGATGCGCCCTGCGCCGAAGCGGACGGTGGTCGGGTAGTTCCATTTGGAGATCAGCTTGGACATGTCTTGTCTTTCAAAAAATCAGATGGCTTCGCGCAGGTGGAAGGATTTCGGTCGGGTCAGATTGTCGTAGCCGAGCGCCGACAGGGCAACGCCCTTGCCGGTGTCCTTGACGCCGGTCCACACCAGCGCCGGATCAAGATAGTCGCAGCGGTTCATGAACACGGTGCCGGTCTCGACGCGGTCGCCGATCGCGATGGCGTGCTCAGTGTCGCGCGTCCAGATCGAGGCCGTCAGCCCGTAGGGGCTGTCGTTCATCAGCGCGATCGCCTCCTCGTCGTTGCGCACCTTCATGATGCCGACGATCGGGCCAAAGCTTTCCTCGCGCATGACGCTCATCTGGTGGTCGACACTGGTCAGCACTTCCGGCGCCAGGTAGGGCGAGCCGGCTTGGTCATTAGCCACCTTCATATTGATATGTGCTACCGCGCCTTTGCGCAGCGCCTCGGCCTTCTGCTCGCGGATCAGGTCGGCGAAGCGCGCCTGCGCCATCGGCCCCATTGTCGTCGCCTGCTCCAGCGGATTGCCGACGACATAGTTCTTCGTCTCTGCAATGAAGCCTTCGACGAACTGGTCGTAGACCTTCTCATGCACATAGACGCGCTCGATGCCGCAGCAGCACTGGCCGGAATTGTAGAAGGCGCCGTCGACCAGATTGGCCACCGCATGGTCGAGTTTGGCGTCGGGCAGCACATAGGCCGGGTCCTTGCCGCCGAGCTCGAGGCCGAGAGTCATGAAGGTGCCGGCCGCCGCCTTCTCGATGGCGCGGCCACCGCCGACCGAGCCGGTGAAGTTGACATGGTCGATCTTGCCTGAGCCGAGCAGTTTTTCGGTCTGGGCGTGGTTGAGCACGACATTCTGGAACACGCCCTTGGGCAGCCCAATCTTGTCGAAAGCCTGCTGAAAACGTTCACCCACCAGCAGCGTCTGCGCCGCGTGTTTCAGGATAACGGTGTTGCCGGCCATCAGCGCCGGCACGATGGTGTTGACCGCCGTCAGATAGGGATAGTTCCACGGCGCGATCACCATGACAACGCCGAGCGGATCCTTCTTCACATAGCGGCGGAAGCCGTCCTTCGGATTGGAAGCCGGCACGGATTTCAGCGCAGCTTCAGCAATCTCGACCATGTAGTTGGTGCGTTCCTTGACGCCGCCGAACTCACCGCCATAACGCACCGGGCGCCCCATCTGCCAGGCGATCTCCGGCACGATCTCGTCGGTCATCGCGACCAACGCTTCGAGCATCGCCAGCATATACTTGCCGCGCTCTACGATCGGTGTCAGCACCCACTTCTCCTGCGCCGCCTTGGCGCGCTCGACCGCCGCATTGATCGCCTGGTCGGTCGCGATCGGCCGCTCCGCATAGATCGAGCCATCGATGGGGGATTTGAGTTTGACCGTTTCGGTCATCGTTTAAGTCCTCGCACTTCTTTGAAATCGAAAATCATCTGGCTTTGTGCTGCCCCTCATCCGCCTACCGGCACCTTCTCCCCGTATAGCGACAGGGAGAAGGGAAAGCTCCAACGTCGCGCCCCCCCTCTCCCCGTTCTTCACGGGGGGTCCGAAGGACGGGCGAGACAAGCGGCTCGCCCCGGAATAGGTAAGGGTGAGGGGCAGCGCCGACGTTTCGCAGGCTATCCTAGTACCGCTCGAACCCCCTGTGCAGTTCCCAATCCGTAATGCGGCGGTCGTATTCGAACTGCTCCCACTTCGCGGTGTGGACATAATGTTCGAGCACGTCGTCGCCGAGCGCCTGCTTCAGCATCTTCGACTTGGCCAGCGTCTCGGTGGCGTCCCGAAGCGTCTTCGGAATCTCGGGCAGGCGCGAGGCCTGATAGGCATCGCCGACGAACGGCTTTTGCAGTTCGAGCTTCTCGTCGATGCCGGCAAGGCCGGCTGCGATCAACGCGGCGAAGGCCAGATACGGGTTCAGGTCGGCGCCGCCGATGCGGCATTCCATGCGGATGCCCTTGGTGCCCTCGCCGCAGAGGCGGAAGCCGGCGGTGCGGTTGTCCTCGCTCCACATGATCTTGGTCGGCGCGAAGGTGCCGGCCTGGAAGCGTTTGTAGGAATTGATGTAGGGCGCCAGGAACCAGGTGAACTCCTTGGCGTATTTCAGCTGACCGGCCGCCCATTGCTGGCCGAGCGTCGACAAAGTCCAGTCCGCCTTTTTGTCGAAGAACAGCGGCGTCTTGCCGTCGGCGCTCCACAGCGAATTGTGGATGTGGCTGGAATTGCCGGCGAGCCCATAATTGTACTTCGACATGAAGGAAATCGACTTGCCTTCGGACTCGGCGATTTCCTTGGCGCCGTTCTTCAGGATGACGTGGCGGTCGGCCATGTCGAGCGCCTCGGCATAGCGCACATTGATCTCTTCCTGGCCCGGACCCCATTCGCCCTTGGAGTTTTCGATCGGGATGCCGGCGGCCTCCATCTCGTTGCGAAGCCGGCGCATGACGCCTTCTTCCTTGGTGGTGATACCGATCTGGTAATCGCCGATATAGGGCGAGGCAGTGTCGAGGCCCTGCCAATGCTTCTTGCGGGCGGAATCGTAGGTCTCGTTGAACAGATAGAATTCAAGCTCGGAGGCGAAGTAGCCGATATAGCCACGCTCCGTCAGCCGCTTGACCTGCTTCTTCAGGATGGCGCGCGGCGAATGCGGCAGGTCGTCATGGGTCTGGTGGTCGAGCACGTCGCAGATCACGAGTGCTGTCTTTTCCAGCCACGGAAGGCGCCGCAGTGCCGCCAGATCCGGCTTCATGACGAAGTCGCCATAGCCCTTCGACCAGCTTGCCGCCTTGTAGCCCGGCACCGGCTCCATATCGATGTCGGCGGCGAGCAGATAGTTGCAGCCGTGCGTCTCGTCATGGGCGGAATCGACGAAGTACTGCGCCAGGAAACGCTTTCCCGCGAGCCGCCCCTGCATGTCGACGATGCAGGCCAGCACCGTGTCGATCTCGCCATCGGAGACCGCTTTCTTCAACTGAGCGAACGAGAAATTTCCGGCCATTCCTTTGGCACTCCAGCGCTGGACGATTGAGGGGTAAATGAAACCATGGCCGGCGCGAGGCCGGCCATGGCCATGATGGTTGACGTCAGTGGCCGGTTTCGCCGACCGCCTGTTCGGCTGCCTTGATCGCCGCCTGCCGGGCCGCGATGATGTCGCCGAGCGGCGGGCCCTGGAAGCGGTTGCGTTCGAAAGCGAACCATACGATCGCCGTCAGGATGAAGAAGCCGACGGTAATGTAGAGCGCCCAGTCGTTCGGCGGCTGGATGCCGATGACGAAGATCAGGATCATCGAGACGATCGAGAGAACGCCGAACAGCATGAAGATGCCGCGGCCCATATTCCACGGCCCCATCTTGTCCCATTTCGGCGTGCCCCAGGCCAGCATGCCGAGCACGATCGGCACAGTGAAGGACAGGAACAGGAAGATGACGGTGCAGGACACGACGATGGTGTAGGCCGAGGTGCCGGCAACCGAGACCAGCGTCGAACCCCAGACGAACAGCACCGACAGGATCGATGCCGTCCAGATCGCCGCCACGGGCGTGCGGTAGGTCGGGCTGACCTTGGCGAGCGCCGCCGAGCCGGGCAGGCCGCCGTCACGCGAGAAGGCGAAGATCATGCGCGAAGCCGAGGTGACGGTTGCGAGGCCGCACAGCAGCTGGGCGATGAACACGACGAGATAGACGAACTCCTTGAGCCCCGTGCCGACACGCTGGTCGAAAGCCCAGAAGAACACGTTCCAGCCCTGCTTGGCGGCGTCGTCCATGTTCGGGATCATCAGCACGAAGGCGGCCAGGAACAAATAGCCGAACACCGCCGACCAGATCACCGACATCACCATGGCACGCGGCACCGAGGAAGCTGCCTTGATCGTTTCTTCCGAGGTATGCGCCGAAGCATCGTAGCCGGTGATCGTATAGATCGGCAGCAGGAGGCCGAGCGCGAACACCCAGGCGTTCGAGACTGACGGCCAGACGCTGGCGCCGGCCTCACCCGAGTAGTTGTGGAAGGTGAAGAGCCGGCTGAAGTCCCAGGTCTCGGCGGAGAACAGGCAGACGACCGCGATCAGGATCGAACCGAAGAAGATCAGATAGCCCGAGAAGTCGGTCAGCTTCGCCGTCAGCTTGATGCCGAGATGGTTGATCAGTGCCTGGGCACCGGTGATGATAATCAGAAAAATCATCTGGTTGGTCAGCGTGCCCTCGATGCCGAGCGTCGGTCCGAAGGCGCCGATGAAGAACGTCCAGGTGCCAACATTGATGGCGCCGAGCACGGTGATCAGTCCCAAAAGGTTGAGCCAGGCCGTGACCCAGCCGGTCCCGCGATTGCCGAGGATCGAACCCCAGTGATAGAGGCCGCCGGCCGTCGGATAGGCCGAGCTGATCTGCGACATGGCGACCGCAAAGGTCAGCGAGACGAAACAGCCGACCAGCCAGCCAATGCCGATGCCGATGCCGCCGGCGCCCGACGTTGCCTGTGCCAGCGAATTGATGCCGCCCGACAGGATGCAGATGATGGAAAAGGAAACCGCGAAATTCGAGAAGCGGCTGAGCCGCCGCTCCAGTTCCTGGGCATAGCCCATGCTGTGGAGGTGCTTTACGTCCTCCGCCTTGTCGACGTCTGAATAACCTGGTGCTGCCATTTGAAGTCCCCTTTGCGTTCTTTAGCTGGCCGGCCCTGCCCCGGTCGGCTTGCGCCGGCCGGAGCATGTAGTCTTGCTGTTAGCCAGCCGTCTGGCCAACGGCTTTTTCCGCAGCCGCGATCTCCACCGCGCGGCGAGCAATATCGGCGCCGATCGGCGGGCCCTTGAAGCGGCGCGACTCGATGCCGAACCACAGAACCACGAGCAGAACGATTAGGCCGATGGCATAGTTGATCAGGATGTCGAATGGCGGCTGGATGCCGGCATACATCAGGACCAGAACGCCAAGCACCGTGATGACGGCGAATGGCTTGGACCAGATGCCGAGGCGGAACGGACCGAATTCGGTCCAGGTCTTGCCTTCCGCAAGCAGTCCAGCCGCCACCGGCATGGCGTAGGACACGTAGAGGAACAATGCACAGCCGGCGGCCAGTGCGGCGAAGGCCGGCGAGTATAATGTCGCTGCGACCGCGAGCGTCGCTCCGAGCCAGATCGCCGCCACCGGCGTACGCCATGTCGGGCTGACGGTCTTCCACACCGACGAACCGGGCAGGCCGCCGTCACGCGCAAAGGCGAAGATCATGCGCGAGGTCGACGTCAGTCCGGCCAGCGCGCAGATGAAGTTCGCCAGCACGATCGCGATGGCGATGATGCTCTTCAGCCAGAATGGTGCCGGCAGGTTGTTGAAGAGATTGAACCATGCATTGGCGCCATCCTTGGCCGTCGCCGCCAGATCGGGGCTGGCCAGCACGAACGACACGGCCATGACGAAACCAAACACCAGCGACCACAGAACCGAATGGATCATGCCGCGCGGCACCGCCACGCGGGCATTGTGGGTCTCTTCGGACGTGTGGGCCGAGGCATCGAAGCCGGTGATCGTATAGAGCGGGTAGAGCAGGCCGATCAGGAAGGCGACCAGTGCCGTCCGTGCGGTGGGAACGTATCCGGCGCCTGGATCACCGGTATTGTTGACGAAGGTGGTGAGCCGCGAGAAATCCCAGCTTGCGCCCCAGATCAGGAACATCGCGGTCAACACGACGGCGACGACCAGAATGAGGTAGCCCGAGAAATCGGTCAGTATGGTGGTGAGCTTGATGCCGAAATGGTTGATCAACGCCTGCGCGACCGTGATGATCACAACGCCGATCACCTGCTCCTGGTACCCCCAGGCGGATACGTCGTGGCCGAACACGCCGGACCAGACAAGGTCCTTGAACAGAGCATAGACACCGACATTGACCGAGGCGACGACGAAGATCAGACCGAGCAGGTTGATCCAGGCCGTGGCCCAGCCCCAGCCGCGCCCGCCAAGAATTGACGACCAGTGGTAGAGACCGCCGGCCGTTGGGTAGGCCGAGCCGATCTGCCCAAGCGACGCAGCCACGATAAGTGCAAAGACGCCGCCGATGATCCAGCCGACAGTCGCCTCGAAGCCGCTGCCGGTAGCCATGGCCAGCGGGAAGGACGTGATGCCGCCCGCCAGAATACAAATGATCGAAAAGGAAATCGCGAAGTTCGAGAAGCCGCTCATGCGGCGAGCCAATTCCTGGGCATAGCCCATGCTATGGAGGGTTTTTACGTCCTCCGACCTCTCATGGTCTGATGTATCCGGTCCTGCCATTTTCGTCCCCTCTTGTTTCTTAACTGGCCGATTGAACTGACTTTCCCATTGCGTGTCGTCGAGAACCCTTGGCCTCCTCGGGCTCCAGATCCGAAAAAATGCCGGTGAGCAGATCCGCCCATTTCCGCTGCCCGGTCTCGCCGGAGATTTCGTCGTTGCGGATTTCGATCATTGCGCAGGCAAGGCCGCGCGAGCGCGCATGGCGCTCCAGGGTGAAGTAGACGCGGTCAGCCGGCGAATAGGGTTCGTTGACGCCGACGGTGACGCCGGAGAGACGCTGCAGCGCCGCTATCAGCGGCGAAGCCAGCCGGCGGTCGTCATCGTGGATGATGCCGATATGCCAGGGCCGGCTCCTGCCCTTGTAGACCGGGGTGAAGGAATGCACCGACACCAGCCGCGTTTCCTGTCCGCGCGCCAGCCGGTCGTCGATGATGTTTGCGATCGTGTCGTGGAACGGTCGCCACGACAAGGCGATGCGCTCGGCGCGCTGCGTATCCGACAGGCCGGCATTACCTGGAATGATCGTCGTCTCGCTGACCGGCGGCACCAGGTCGGGCGCGTCGAGCGGACGGTTGCAGTCGACGATGAGACGCGAGATGCGGGTTTCGATGAGCGTGGCATCGAGCGCTTCAGCCATGCGGCGGGCCACCGGCAACGCGCCCGGGTCCCAGGCGATGTGGCGGGAAAGATCTTCGGCGGGCAGGCCGAGCGTGCCGAACTCAGCCGGCAGGAAATTGGAAGCGTGATCGCAGGTCAGCACGAAAGGGCTGGACCCGCCGGGATTCGTCACCCCTACGGTATCAGACGATGCAAGGCTGGCGGGCCGTGCTCTCTCCATACTGCCGTCCCCTGGGGAGCGCTGTATCTTATGTTACGTATTTTGCCTCATTGCGTCCCTGTGGATGATTTCATACAGTTTATCCGGCTTTGTCAAACGCGATTTCGGGGAAGCGGTGTAGACATGGCCAAGGGTGGGGAAAACCATGATTTCCAGCATTGCCGAACTGATTTCGGACCGCATCGGTACGATGCCGGCCGGCGAGCGCCGCGCCGCGCAGACGTTGATCGCCAACTATCCGCTGATCGGGCTGAAGACGGTCGCCGAGTTCTCGACTGCCGCCGGCGTATCGTCACCAACGATCCTGCGCTTTGTCTCCAGGCTGGGGTTCCAGAACTATCCCGAATTCCAGTCGGCGTTGCAGGACGAGCTGGCGGCGCAGTTGCAGTCGCCGGCATCGCGTACGCTCAACGCGGCGTCCCCAAGCGGTGCGATATCGCCGATGCTGGAAGCGACGCTGGAAAACTTGCGCGAGACCTTCCGGCATCTCTCCGACAGGCAGCTTGCCGATATCGCCGCCAGGCTTGCCGAGCGACGCGGCAAGACCTTCCTGATCGGCGGCCGCTTCACCGATCCGCTGGCGCGTTACATGGCCGCCCACCTCGCCATCATCCAGCCCGATGTCTATCACCTCGCCGGCCAGGAGAGCATCTGGCGCGACCGGCTGATCGACATGGGCAAGCGCGACGTGCTGGTGATCTTCGACATAAGGCGCTACCAGGACAGCCTGGTGCGCTTCGCCGAGACGGCGCATCAGCGCGGCGTGCAGATCGTTCTGTTCACGGACCAGTGGCTGTCGCCGATCGCCCGCTTCGCCCGCCATGTCATCGCCGGCCGCACCGCGGTGCCTTCGGCATGGGATTCCTCGGCGGCATTGTTCGTCGTCGCCGAGACGCTGATCAGTGCTGTCACCCGGCAGCTCGAGGCCGATAGCGCCAGGCGCATCCGCGACCTGGAAAGCCTGCGCTGACAGCCTCAATCCCGGCCTCAGGCGCGCAACGTTACGCAGATTTAATGTGCATGGCCGCGGCAGAATTGCCATAAAGCCATGATATTGCCGTGGCTTCGCACATACCGGGTGCGTCGCTGCGCGTTTTTTGCTTGGGGAAACCGGTCGATTTTGCCTACCGGAGTGCCGATGGCCGCCTGGAAACAGATCGTTTTTGCGCTTGTGATCCTGGTCGCGGCTGTCCTGGCCTGGGCGCGCTTCTTTCCAGGCGCGCCGGAGGCCCTGGCACGCTGGGGCATCGACTGGGCCTATGCCTCGGCACCCGCCACGACCGGCGCGGTCGATACAACGAAACAGGCAGGCGGCCGCAACGCCGCCGCGCGGCCGGCAAATGTCGTTGTCTTGCCGGCGGGCACCGCAACCATCAACGATCGCCTGCAGGCGATCGGCACCGGCCGCGCCAACGCTTCGGTGACGGTCAACCCTTACAGCTCAGGCCGGCTCGTTGAATTCCTGGTCCAGTCCGGCACCCGTGTCGACAAGGGACAGATCATCGCCGTCCTCGATTCCGAGACCGAGGTGATCGCTCAGGATCGTGCCAAGCTCGTCGTACAGGACTCGCAGAACAAGCTCGACAGGGTGATATCGCTGCGGGCTTCCAACGCCGCGACACCGGTCGCCGTCGCCGATGCCGAAGTGGTGCTGGCGGTCGCCAAACTGGTACTTCGCGATGCTGAACTTGCCCTGCAGCGCCGCTCGATCGTGGCGCCGATCGCCGGCACGGTCGGCATCCTGCCGATATCGGCCGGCAATTACGTGACCAGCCAGTCGGCGATCGCCACGCTCGACGACCGCTCTTCCATCCTGGTGGAGTTCCTGGTGCCGGAGCGCTTTGCCGCCGCCGTCAAGGTCGGCGCGCAGCTGTCGGCGACGCCGATCGCCAATCCGAGCAAAGCCTATACCGGCACGGTGTCGGCCATCGACAACCATATCGACGAAAAGAGCCGCACCCTTCTGGTCAAGGCGGCGATCGCCAACCCGGCGGATTCGCTACGCGCCGGCATGTCGTTCGGCATCACCATGCGCTTCCCCGGCGACACCTATCCGGCGGTTAGCCCGCTGGCGATCCTGTGGGGCTCCGACGGCGCCTATGTCTGGCAGGTCGAGGATGGCAAGGCCAGGCGCGTTCCCGTGCGCATCATCCAGCGCAACACCGAGACCGTGCTGATCGACGCCGACATCGAGGACGGCGACATGGTGGTCACCGAAGGCACCCAGAGCGTCAGCGAAGGCGGCGAGGTCCGCATAGCTGGCCAGGCCCAGCGCGCCGCCAACGCCGCCGAAGGCTCATGACCGCAACCGCCAACGCCGCCAGCGAAACCGGCTTCACCGCGCTCTTCATCCGCAGGCCGGTCATGGCCTTCGTGCTCAACACGCTGATTGCGGTGGCCGGCCTTGCAGCCTTCTACGGCGTCGAGATCCGCGAACTGCCCGATGTCGACCGCGCCGTCGTCACCGTGTCGACGGCGTTCGAAGGTGCTGCCGCCGAAACGGTCGACCGCGAGCTGACCGACACGATCGAGGGCGCGGTCGCGCGCGTCTCCGGCGTCAAGTCGATCTCGTCGACCTCGTCCTTCGGCCAGAGCCGCGTCACCATCGAGTTCAATGACGGCGTCGACCTGAACGTCGCCGCCTCCGATGTGCGCGACGCCGTCGGCCGTGTCGCCAACCAGATGCCGGACACCGCCGATCCGCCGCGCATCGTCAAGGCCGACGCCAACTCCGATCCGGTGATGCGGCTGGCCGTCACCTCCGATAGCATGTCGGTGCAGGACATGACGGTGATCGTCCAGGACCAGATCGAGGACGAACTGGCTGCCGTGCCGGGCGTCGCCGACGTCCAGGTCTATGGCGATCGCGACAAGATCTTCCGCATCGATGTCGACCAGAACAAGCTGGCGAGCCTAGGCTTCACCGTCGCCGATTTGAGAGCGGCACTGGGCTCTGTGGCCTTCGATTCGCCGGCCGGTTCGATCACCACCACCAACCAGGACTTGATCGTTCGCACCACAGCCGATGTGACGACGCCGGAAGAGTTTGAAAACATCATCATCGGCGGCACGACGCGCATCCGCGACGTCGCCACCGTCACGCTCGGCCCCGACATCGGCCAGACCTCATTGCGCTCCGATGGCAAGACAGGCATCGGCCTCGGCATCATCCGCCAGGCGGAATCGAACACGCTGGATATTTCCACCGGCGTGAAGGCGGCCGTCGCCACGCTGCAGGAAAACCTGCCCAAGGGCATGTCGATCAAGATCACCAGCGACGACGCCGTCTTCGTCAACGGCGCCGTGCACGAGGTCGAGATCGCGCTCGGCCTGTCGATCTCGATGGTGCTGATCGTCATCTACATCTTCCTGCTCGACTGGCGCGCGACGCTGATCCCCGGCCTGTCGATGCCGGTCGCCATGATCGGCACCATTGCCGCGATCTATCTCGCCGGTTTCTCGATCAACATCCTGACCTTGCTGGCGCTGGTGCTGGCGACGGGCCTCGTCGTCGACGACGCCATCGTCGTCTTGGAAAACATCGTGCGACGGCGCAACGAAGGCATGGGGCCGCGTGCCGCCGCAGTGCTCGGCGCCCAGGAAGTGTTTTTTGCCGTCATCGCCACGACGCTGACGCTGGTCGCCGTCTTCGTGCCGATCTCCTTCCTGCCCGGACAGACCGGCGGCCTGTTCCGCGAATTCGGCTTCGTGCTCGCTATGTCGGTGCTGCTCTCCTGCGTGGTAGCGCTGACGCTGTGTCCGATGCTGGCCTCGCGCATGCTGACCGGCGCCTCGCTCCACTACGAAGGCAGCCACGGCATTGGCGCGCGCATCGGCGGCGCGCTGAATTCGGCCTACAAGCGCGGCCTGCATGCCTGCCTCGGCGCGCCCTGGATCGTGCTTCTGGTCGCGGTGCTGTTCGCCGCCACCGCCTTCACCTTGTTCGGTACCATCCGCCAGGAACTGACGCCGAGCGAGGACCGCGCCGTCGTGCTTTTGCGCATCAACGCGCCGCAAGGCGTCAGCCTCGACTACACCGCGCAACAGATGCAGAAGATCGAGCGGCTGATCCAGCCGCTGCGCGATTCCGGCGAGATCGTCTCGACCTTCGAAAATGCCGGCCAGAACGGCGCCTATAACTCCGGCTTCATGGTGATGACACTGGCGCCGTGGGACGAACGCACACGCAGCCAGCAGGAGATCATGGCCGAGATAACCCAGCTGACCCGGCAGGTGCCATCCGTGCGCATCTTCCCGGTGCAGGCCAACAGCCTCGGCATCAGAGGCGCAGGCAACGGCCTGCAATTCGCGCTGGTCGGCAACGACCGCAAGGCGCTGGGCGGCGCGGCGGTCAAGATCATCGCCCAGATGCAGGCCGACCCGCGCTTCCAGAACCCGCGGCTCTCCGTCGACCCGACGCAGCCACAGCTGGCCGTCGCCATCGACCGCGAGCGCGCCTCCGACCTCGGCATTGACATCACCGGGCTTGCCAACACGCTGCAGGCGATGCTCGACGGCAATGATGTCGTCGACGTCTACATCGCCGACCGCAGCTATGGCGTGAAGCTGGTTTCGACCACCAATCCGATCAACGATCCGACCGATCTGGAAAACATCTTCCTGAAGACCGCCGACGGCCGCTTCGTGCCGATGTCGACCATCGCCACGCTGACCGAACGCGCCGTGCCGCCGTCGCTGACGCGCGAACGGCAGCAGCCCTCGGTGGCGATCACCTCCAATCTGAACGGCAATTTCGCGCTTGGCGACGCGCTTGGTGTCGCCGAGCAGATCGCCACGCCGCTGCTGCCTCCGGGCAGCCGCATCCTGCCACTGGCGGAAGCCGCGACGCTGGGCGAAACCAACAGCGCCATGGTCACCATTTTCGGCTTCGCGCTGGTCATCATCCTGCTGGTGCTCGCTGCCCAGTTCGAAAGCTTCGTCAGCGCCGTCATCATCATGGCGACGGTGCCGCTCGGCCTTGCCTGCGCGATCTTTGCGCTGCTTTTGTCAGGGACCAGCCTCAACGCCTACAGCCAGATTGGCCTGGTGCTTTTGGTTGGCGTCATGGCCAAGAACGGCATTCTCATCGTCGAATTCGCCAACCAGCTGCGCGACCGTGGGCTCGGCGTGCGCGAGGCGATCGAGCAGGCCTCGATCATCCGCCTGCGGCCGGTGATGATGACGATGATCTGCACCATCCTCGGCGGCGTGCCGCTGGTGCTGGCCACCGGTGCCGGCGCCGAAGCGCGCATCGCGCTTGGCTGGGTGATCGTCGGTGGGCTGGGGCTGGCCACCGTCTCGACGCTGTTCCTGACCCCGGTTGCCTATCTCCTGCTCGGCCGCTTCGTCACGCCGAAGACGCATGAGGAAGCCAGGCTGAAGCGCGAGTTGGAAGAAGCTGCGTATACGAATGTGAAGCCGGCCGAGTGATCAGCGCTCCTCTCCCCGTCGCTATACGGGGAGAGGATGCCGGCAGGCAGGTGAGGGGCAGCACCAGCTTCTCATACGTTAGCGCAGCCCCTCATCCGCCCTACGGGCACCTTCTCCCCGTGAACGGGGAGAAGGGGAAGTCACGGCTTCAAAAACACTTTCCCGTTCGGCTTGGCCAGTTCCACTGGCACCTTCGCCATCGCCTCGTCCAGCGGCAGCACCGCTGTCACATCCGTCGACCAGCGGCCGTCGGAAAAGCGCTTCTGCGCTTCCATGATCGCCGGGCCACGTTTGTCACGGAACTGGCGCATCCATTCGACCAGCCAGAAGCCCTCAATATGCTTGTGCTGGAAGATCATCTGGCCGGGCTCGCGGATAACCGTCGTGTCCGGATCGAGGCGGCCATAGATGATCCAGCGCGCGCGCTTCGGCATGGCGTCGAAGATGGCCGAGGCCAGCGGCCCGGTCACTGCGTCGAGGAAGATGCGCGGCTGTTCGGTCTTGACCACTTCGCGCAGCGCCGCCCTGAAATCAGGCGCCTTCTCGTTGAGCACGTGGGTAGCACCAATCTCTTTCAGCAGCGGGATCTGCTCGTCGCGGCGCACGGTGACGATCGGCCGATACCCGGCCTCCTTGGCCAGGCCCGCGATCAGCTTGCAGAGCTGGCTGGCGCCGGCGGTCATGATGAAGGCCTTTTCGCCGGCCTCCTTGACGATGTCGAACATCGCGATCGCGGTCAGCGGGTTGACGATCAATGCCGCACCGTCCTCGTCGCGGACGGTGTCGAGGAGCGGGATGCAGACAGCGGCTTCGGCGACCGCGTATTCGGCCCAGGAGCCCCAGTTGGTGACGCCGGTGGCAAAGGCGACGCGCTTGCCAGCCAGGCTCTCGGCATAGGGCTCATCGCCGGTGGCGACAATGGTGCCGACGCCCTCGAAACCGGCCGGTTGGCCCTTGGCGCGCGGCTGGCCATACTGGCCCTTGATGAACATGACATCGGACGGATTGATCGAGGCGAGGCCGACCTTGATCAGCACCTGGCTCGGTCCGGGCGTCGGCACGCCGATCCTGCCCGGCTGGAGATACGGCTCCATCGCTTCCAGCACTGTGCCAGTCGGCGTCCGGGTATAGCCGTCGCCGGTGAGCAGCAGCGCTTTCATGTCGGAGGGGATGGCCATGGCGGGCTCCTAAGGTTTGAGGATGAGCTTGCCGGAGGAACCGCGGCCCAGCATGCGTGTCAGCACGGCGGCTGCATCGGCAAGCGGATAAGTGCCTTCGATCACCGGCCGAACCTTGCCGGCGAGGTACCAGCCGACCAGCTCCTTCATATTGTCGGCGTAGATACGCGGCTCCTTGGTGGTGAACGCGCCCCAGAACACGCCGACGACCGAAAAGCCCTTGACCAGCGCCAGGTTGACAGGGAATTGTGGGATGGTGCCCGAGGCAAAGCCGATGACCAGCAGCCGGCCGTTCCACGCCATCGAGCGTGCGAGCACATCGAAGATTTCGCCGCCGACCGGATCGAAGCCGACATCGACACCTTTGCCGCCGGTGACCTCTTTCAGCGCCTCCTTGAGGTTGTCGTAGCCGAGCGCGATGTCGGCGCCGGCTTCGGCGGCAATGCGGTGTTTTTCCTCCGACGAGGCGACACCGATGACGCGGGCGCCAAGCGCCTTGCCGATCTGGATGGCGGCGATGCCGGTTGCGCCGGCCGCGCCCAGCACGCAAAGCGTCTCGCCTTCCCTGAGCGCGCTGCGCTGCTTCAGCGCATAATGCGACGTGCCGTAGCCGGCCAGCAGCGCGCAGGCGTCAGCGGCAGGCATATCGGGCGGCAAAGGCATGACGAACGGTTCGGCAGCGCCAACCCGTTCGGCATAGCTGCCATGGGTCGAGAGCGCGGCAACGCGGTCGCCGACCTTGACCGATTTCACCCCCGGCCCGACAGCAATCACCCGTCCCGCGACCTCCATGCCGGGCACGAAGGGCAGCGGCGGCTTCATCTGGTAGAGACCCTGTACCAGCAGGCCGTCGGGATAGTTGACACCAATCGCCTCGGCCTCGATGACGACGGTGTTGTCCTTGGCCTCCGGTTCCGGCCAGTCGCCATAGACGAGCCGGTCGAGCGGCGCGAATTCGCGGGCGATGATGGCTTTCATGCCTCACACCTTTTCCTGCGTGTATTTCCTGAGCTCGGTGCGCGCCACTTGCCGGCGATGCACGGCGTCCGGCCCGTCGGCCAGCCGCAGCGTTCGCAGATGCGTCCATGAGCGCGCCAGCGGCGTGTCCTGGCTGATGCCTTGCGCGCCGAACATCTGAACGGCCTCGTCGGTGACCTTGAGCGCGACGCGCGGTGCGATGACCTTGATCTGGCTGATCCAGGGGGCGGCGGCACGTGCATCGCCCTGGTCGATCATCCACGCCGCCTTGAGGCAGAGCAGCCGCGCCATCTCGATCTCCATGCGGCATTCGGCGATGATGTCGAAATTGGCGCCGAGTTTTGCCAGCGGCTGGCCGAAGGCCTCGCGCCGCACCGAGCGCTGGCACAGCATCTCCAGTGCCATCTCGGCCTGGCCGATGGCGCGCATGCAATGGTGGATGCGGCCGGGCCCGAGCCTGCCTTGCGCGATCTCGAACCCCCTCCCCTCGCCGAGGATCAGGTTGGAGGCCGGCACCCGCACATTGTCGAAGCGGAGGTGCATGTGGCCATGCGGCGCGTCGTCATCGCCATAGACCTGCATCGGTCGAAGCTTGGTCACGCCCTTGGTGTCGGAAGGCACCAGGATCATCGAATGCCGGCGGTGCTGCGGCTCGCTGTCGCCGCCGGTGCGGACCATGACGACATAGATGGCGCAGCGCGGATCGCCGGCGCCCGACGCCCACCATTTCTCGCCGTTGAGCACATAGTCGTCGTCCTGCCGTTCGCAGCGCATGGCGATGTTGGTGGCATCGGACGAAGCGACATCCGGCTCCGTCATCAGATAGGCCGAGCGGATCTTGCCCTCAAGCAGCGGTTCCAGCCACGCTTTCTTGTGATCCTCCGAGCCATAGCGCTCCAGCACCTCCATATTGCCGGTGTCGGGCGCCGAGCAGTTGAAGGTTTCAGCACCCAGATGCGCCTTGCCCATCTCCTCGGCCAGATAGGCATATTCGACCGTCGAGAGCCCATAACCGCGCTCGGAGCCGGTCAGCCAGAAATTCCACAGGCCGCGCTCTTTGGCGGCTTTCTTCAGTCCTTCGAGGATCTCCGTCTGCCGCGCAGTGTAGACCCAGCGGTCGCCACCCTTGCCGACCTCGCTCAGAAATTCATGGTCGAGCGGCATGATCTCCTCTCGCAGCATGGCGGCGACGCGGGCGTGAATCGGCTTCAGCCGCTCGGTCATGCCGAGAGTCATGTCGCTCATCGTGTGTTCTCCTCAGCCGCACCCAGGCCGCGCGCCGCGAACGCGACGACCTCGCCGACAATTGCCTCGATATCCCCGTCCGTCTCTGTCGGGCGCGGCGTGTACCAGAACAGCGGCGAGTTGAGCGTCAGGAACATCAGCTGCTCGGCAATGCCGATCGTGCCGAAGCGCATGTCGCCTTCGTCGCGCGCGGCGGCGATCGCCTCGCGAAAGATGCGCCCGTAAGCGTCGCGCGACTGCATCAGCCGGGTGAACTCCTCGCGCTGTTCGGGCGTCGTCGCGCCGCGCAGATAGAGCTCGACGCCTTCCCAGACGACGCGCTGGAACGGCTTGGTGCGGATCATCTGGCCGCAATGGATGGAAGCCATCTTGCGCCAGCGTCCGATCGCCGGACCGGGTAGCGCGCGCACCGGCTCGATTGCCGCAAAATTCATGTCCATGCCGGCGCGGAATACGTCGGCGAACAGATCGGCCTTGGACGGATAGTGGTGGTAGATGCGGCCCTTGGTCGAGCCGAGGCTGCGCGCGACGTCGTCGATGGAGCTCGCCGTATAGCCGCGCTGCATGAAACAGAGGGCGGCGGCGCGCAATATGTCGGCGCGCGGGCGATCGAGCAGTGGAGCTTCGACGCTGAGCATCGGTTTCGCCTTTCGCCTGCTTCCGCAGCGATGCTGCATTCAAGGCCTTTACGTCCGGGCAAAAGATCAACATACTACCGGGTATGTTGTCAATGCGGCAACCGCCCAACGAGGCGAAGTTTCCGCGGGGAGGATCGATGAGCTATCTCGACGAGCTGTTCTCAGTTGCCGGCAAGACCGCACTGGTGACCGGAGCCGCGACCGGCATCGGCCGCATGGTTGCGACCGCCCTGGTCCAGGCCGGCGCCACGGTGATGATCGCCTCGCGCAAGGGCGAGGATTGCATCAAGGTCGCGGCCGACTTGAACGCGCTGGGCGCCTCCGGCCGCGCCGAAGGCTTCCCCGGCGATGTCTCCACCGAGGCCGGCATTGCCGCGCTGGTCGCCGAGGTCAAGGCGCGGACCGAACGGCTGCACATCCTCGTCAACAATGCCGGCATATCCTGGGGCGCCTCGCTCGAGGATTTTCCCTACCACGGCTGGGCCAAGGTGTTCGCTGTCAACGTCACCGCCGTCTTTCATCTGACGCGAGAATTGCTGCCGCTGCTGGAAGCCGCCGCCAGCGATGCCGATCCAGCCCGCGTCATCAATCTGGGCTCGGTGATGGGCACGCAGCCGCTGGCCGACGATGCGTACTCCTACACGGCGTCCAAGGGCGCCGTTCACCATCTGACCCGCACGCTGGCAATCGAGCTTGCGGCGCGGCGCATCACCGTCAACGCCTTCGCTCCTGGCCCCTTCCAGAGCCGCATGACCGCCTTTGCCACCGGCACCGAGGAAAAGGCCAAACATGTCGGCAGCCATGTCCCCATCGGCCGTATCGGCGTGGCGGATGACATTGGCGGCGCAACGCTCTATTTGTGCAGCCGTGCCGGCTCCTATGTCACCGGCGCCATCCTGCCGATCGACGGCGGGCAGTCGGTGCAGCATGGGCTGACACTGTTCAAGGAATGAGCCGCGGTCGGCGGCAAATGGAGGACGTCGCAGTGGAACCGATCAGTCTCGATGTGCTTTTGGCCAGCGTCGGCAAGGAAGTCGGCGTCTCCCCTTGGCGCGTGGTCACCCAGACCATGATCGACCAGTTCGCCGACGCCACCGACGACCACCAGTTCATCCATTGCGATCCCGAGCGCGCCAAGCGCGAGACGCCGTTCGGCGGCACCATCGCGCATGGTTTCCTGTCTTTGTCGCTGCTCTCTGCGATGACCTTCGAGACCATGCCGCCGCTGGAAAAGGGCAAGATGGGCGTCAACCACGGCTTCGATTCGCTGCGCTTCCTGGCGCCGGTGAAGACCGGTTCGCGCATCCGCACCCGTTTCGTGCTGGCCGACGTTAAGGTCAGGCCATCCGGCTGGGTGCAGACGGCGCATGACGTGACCATCGAGATCGAGGGCTCGAAGAAGCCGGCGCTGACCGCGCGCTGGCTGACGCTGACGCTGATCGAGCGTGAGCCGGAGACCGCATGAGCGGCGACGCCAACGCAATCGACCAGGCAGCGCTTGCCCCTTACCTCGAAGCGCACATTCCGGGTTTTGCCGGGCTTCATTCCATCGAAAAATTCAAATCCGGCCAGTCGAACCCGACCTATCTGCTGACTGCGGCCAGCGGCCGCTATGTGCTGCGCGCCAAGCCGCCGGGCCAACTGCTGAAATCGGCGCATCAGGTCGACCGCGAATTCACCGTGATGAAGGCGCTTGCCGGCACCGCCGTGCCGGTGCCCCGAATGCTGCATCTGTCGGGCGAGGACTCGCCGATCGGCCGCATGTTCTACGTCATGGAGTTCCTCGACGGCCGCATCTTCTGGGATCCGGCCGTGCCGGAAGCCGCCGGCAACGATGAGCGCGCCGCCCTCTACGATGCCATGAACGCCACGCTGGCGGCGCTGCACGATGTCGATGTCGAAGCGGTCGGGCTCGGCGATTTCGGCCGGCCGGGCAATTACTTCGAACGCCAGCTGGCCCGCTGGACCAGCCAATATCGCGCCTCGGAGACCGACACCGTCGACGACATGGACCGGCTGATCGCCTGGCTGGAGACGCATATGCCGGCTGATGACGGCCGTGTCTCGTTGGTGCATGGCGACTACCGGCTGGACAACATGATCTTTGCAGCCAGTGAGCCAAAGGTGCTGGCGGTGCTCGACTGGGAACTGTCGACACTCGGCCACCCCTTCGCCGACATCGCCTATCAGTGCATGCAATGGCGCCTGCCGCACGCCTCGGGCTTTCGCGGGCTTGGCGGTATCGACCGCGCCGCCCTCAGTCTGCCCTCTGAGGAAGCCTATGTCGCGGCGTATTGCCGGCGGCGCGGGCTGGCCGGCATCGACAATTGGAGCTTCTTCCTCGCTTTCTCCTTCTTCCGTTTGGCGGCCATCTGCCAGGGTGTCTACAAACGGGCGCTCGACGGCAACGCCTCCAATCCCGAAAAGGCCAAGACTTATGGCGAGGCGGTGAAGCTGCTGTCGCATCTTGCCGGAAAACTGATCGACCGAACCTGAACCGACAAGGAGGCATAATGGGCCGTTTTGACGGAGCGACCGTGCTGATCACCGGTGCCGCCGGCGGCCTCGGCCGCGGTGCTGCCAAAGGCTTTGCCGCTGAAGGCGCCCGCCTGGTGTTGTCCGACATCGACGAAAAGGTGCTGGCAGAACTTGCCGGCTCGCTGCAGGCCGAAACAACTATCCTTGCTGGCAACATAGCGGACGAAAAACTGTCAGAGGATCTGGTGAAACTGGCGGCCGATAAATTCGGCCGGCTGGACATCGCCATCAACAATGCCGGCATCGTCCAGAGTTTCGTGCGCCTGCCGCAAGTCGCCTCCGACGAGGCGCGCCGGGTGCTGGAGATCGATCTGCTCGGCGTTTTCTATGCCATGAAGCACCAGATCCCGCAGATGGAGCGGCAGTTCAAATCGGACGGGAAAGGCGGCGCCATCGTCAACATCGCCTCGGTTGCCGGGCTGGTGGGCGCACCGAAACTGTCGGTCTATGCCGCCGCCAAGCATGGCGTCGTCGGGCTGACCAAGTCGGCTGCGGCCGAATACGCAACCAAGGGCATACGCATCAATGCCGTCTGCCCGGCGCATACGCGAACGGCCATGGTCGACAGCTTCGTGCGCATCTCCGGCGCGCCGGAGGCCGAAGCCCTGGCCGAGCTGACACGCGGCGTACCGATGAAGCGGGTGGCTGAAGTCGACGAGGTCGTGACCGCCATCCTGTTTGCCGCTGACCCCGCCAATTCCTTCATGACCGGCCACACGCTGGCCGTGGATGGCGGTGTCGGCGCGATTTGATAACCCCAGATTTGGTAACCATTGCCGCAGGGGAACCTGCCGCGCCCTTGTCCGTTTTCGTACAGCGTATATAATTTGGCCAACACCCCACCACATGAAGGCAGACTCACGTGCCGCTGAGCGTCCAGAAACGCCGCGAAAAACAAAAGGCCGAACTGCGTTCCGAGCTGCTCGACGCAGCCCACAAGCTCGTCAAGGAAGAGGGCTATGAAGGCCTGACCATCCGCAAGCTGGCCAACCGGGTTGGCTATGCGCCGATGTCGGTCTATTCCTATTTCGCCGACAAGCAGGACATCCTGTTTGCGCTGGCCGAGGATGCGTTCGAAACACTTGCCCGCAACATCGAGGCGCACCCCTCCGACGACCCGATCGAGGCGCTGAAGGCAGTGATGACCGAGTATGCCGCCTTCGGGCTCGGCAACCCCAACGAATACCGTACCGTCTTCATGACTGAAAAGACCAAGCTGCCGGAGGGCAGAAGCTATGAGGACATGGAAGAGGGCAACCCGGCGATGAAAGCGCTGATCTCAAGGGTCGAGGCTTGCGTTGCCGCTGGCAAATTGCACGGCGATGCGCGCGCGATCGCCACCATGCTGTGGGCGGTCGGCCACGGGACCATCTCGTTGCTCATTACCTTTCCGTTTTACCCCTTTGGCGATCCGCAGGCTTTCGTGAAGCGGATGTGCGATTCCACCCTTGCCTCGCTCACCACGCAGGACGTGCCACCGCTGACCAAGACTCCGGTCAACTGCTGAGCACCTGGGTATCCCCCGCCCCTTCAATTGAACGTCCGGCCTGACAGCTTCGGCTGTGTCAGTCAGCCGCAATTTTCGGCGTTCAAAAAAATTGTCGTACGTGTACGTTTTCTGACTTGAAAACCCGTTTCCTCGGACGTATGTGTACACTGTATTGTACATGTACAAAAACAATTTATCCTATGGAGACTGACATGAACAAGACCCCTCTCGCCCTCGCCGCTGTGCTGGCGCTCTCCGGCTCGGCGTTCGCTGCCGGCGACAACCATTCGCCCAAGCAGGCCCCGGCTGCCACCTGCGTCGACACCACGACCCATGCCAAGCTCGATTGCGGTGTGACCGGCTCGGTCGAAAAGTCGGACGCCAAGGCGAAGGGCCCGCGCACCGGCATCGAGATCGACCCGTGGATCGTGCCGAGCACGTTCTAAGGTGATTAAGCTCGACCACCGAACAGCACAACGACTAAGGGCGGCAGGATAAATCCCGGCCGCCCCTTTTTCCGCGGCGCATGCCGGGTTTTCCTGAACTCAAGCCGTGGCGGAGAGACTTATGTCTTCCGCGGCTTCCGCCCTGGCACGGTCTTGGCCTTGCCGGGTCTTGCCGGCGCACCGGAGATGGAGGTCGCGGTGATCGACACCGGATCGCTGGCCGGGAACGTGTCCTCGAGACCTTCCTCAAGTTCCTCTTCGGCACTCACCTCGTGGTGCTGTTCATGTTCGAGCGAGCGGACCGCCGCGGTTTTCCTGGCTGACTTCGGCGCGGATTTCGACGGCATTGGCATTCTCCCTCGACAGGCGCAAGCAGAACGAGCGTACGCGTCAAACGTTCCTACGCCGCCGCGTCGCTGGCTGCCTCCGACAGGAAAGTAAAGACATAGTCCGAGAAGGAACGCCAGCACTCGACCCGGAAGGCGTCGGCTGCCGTGCGCAACAGCACGATTTCGCACTTGCCAAGAATGGTGCGCGACGCCGCACCCACAGGGAAAGCTTCCAGCGACAGGTCCTGCGGGCAGCCGGCATTGATCGCGGCGGCCGCCGCCGGGCCGGTGACGGCGAAGGCGACGTTGCGGTGTGAAATACCGACGGCCGAATGCAGCGCGGATACCTTGGCGCAGTCGGCGAGCAGGTCCTTGCCGGCCTCGTCGATAAGAAACCATTCGTCTGGTCCGAGCCACAGCGCCGTGCGGCCGGCCTTCGAAGCCGAGGTCTTCGGGCTCTTCGGCAAGGTCAGCCCGAGCGCCTTCGACAGCGCGGCAATGGAAGCCTCCGGCGCGCGCAGCGACACACGCTCAGCCGGCGGCAGCGCCTCAACCTTCACGTTCTTCGCCGAAACACTGCGCCCGGCCTGCGCCGGACGACGCTCGGCAGCGGATGCACTGGTTTTCACAGCAGCCTTAGCCATTGAGGCGCCCTCCCGTCTCGTCGAAGAACACCATGCCGGTAACCTCCACTTCGATCACCCCGTTTGGCATCGGCACGTAAAGCGTCTCGCCCATCCGGTCGCGCCCGCCTGCGACCAGCGCCAGCGCGATCGAGCGGCCGCAATTTTGCGACCAGTAGCTCGAGGTGACGTGGCCGATCATCTTCATCGGGATCGCCTGTTTGGGATCGGCGACGACCTGCGCGCCTTCCTCCAACACCACCTTCGGGTCCCTGGTTTTCAACCCGACCAGTTGCTTGCGGCCCTTGGCGACGAGGTCGGGCCGCGTCAGGCCTCTGATACCAACGAAGTCGGTCTTCTTCTTGCCGACCGCCCAGTCGAGCCCGGCATCGTTCGGCGTTACCGTGCCGTCTGTGTCCTGGCCGACGATGATGTAGCCTTTTTCGGCGCGCAGCACGTGCATGGCCTCGGTGCCGTAAGCGGTGGCGCCATGCTTTTGGCCCTCGGCCCACAGCGCTTCCCAGACGGCCTGGCCGTAGTCGGCCGGCACATTGACCTCGAAGCCGCGCTCGCCGGTGAACGACATGCGGAACAGCCTGGTCGGCACGCCGCAGATCTTGCCCTCGCGCACCGACATATGCGGCAGCGCCTCATCCGACATATCGATGCCTTCGACCAGCGGCGCGATGATGTCGCGCGACTTCGGTCCCTGCACGGCGATGACCGCCCACTGCTCGGTGATCGAGGTCAGCCAGACATTGAGATGCGGGAATTCGGTTTGGAGATAATCCTCCATATGGTTCATGACGCGCGGCGCACCGCCCGTCGTCGTCGTGACATGGAAACGGTCCGGCGCCAGCCGGCCGACGACGCCGTCGTCATAGATGAAGCCGTCCTCGCGCAGCATGATGCCATAGCGGCAGCGGCCGGGTTCCAGCTTCTCCCACGGATTGGTGTAGAGCAGTTCCATGAACTTCGCCGCATCCGGCCCGACCACTTCGATCTTGCCCAGCGTCGAAGCGTCGAACAGGCCGGCACTGGTGCGAACCGCAACGCATTCGCGGTCGACAGCCGAATGCATGTCCTCGCCGCCCCTAGGGAAATACCAGGCGCGCTTCCACTGGCCGACATCCTCGAACACCGCACCTTGCGCTTCGGCCCAAGGATGGATCGCGGTCTTTCGCGTCGGGTCGAACAACGGCCCGCGTGCATGGCTGACAATCGCCCCGAAGGTCACCGGCGTGTAGGGCGCGCGGAACGTGGTCAGGCCGACCTCCGGGATCGGCTTGCCCAGCGTCTCGGCGGCAATCGCCAGGCCGTGCATGTTGGAGGTCTTGCCCTGGTCGGTCGCCATGCCATTGGTGGTGAAGCGCTTGACGTGCTCGATCGAGCGCATGCCCTCATGCACCGCCTGGCGGATGTCCTTGGCGGTGACGTCGTTCTGGAAATCGACGAAAGCCTTGACCGTCTTGTCCGGCCCGGCGCCGGGCGCTGCCCCCAGCATGCCGCGCGACCAGCTTTCCGACGCATCGACCTTTGGCTTCGTGCCCTTCGCGGTTTTCGCACCGGCGTCCTTCGCCGCCTTGGCGCCGGCCGCATAGGCCTCGTCAATGCTTGCCGACAGCCCGTCAGTGCCGTTGCAGGCGCCGACCGAGACGCAATCCTGCGCGTAGATTCCGGGCACGAAACGCTTGGTTTCGTCGTTGAAAGCGACCTTGCCGCGCGACTGCGAGAAGAGATGCACCGATGGCGTCCAGCCGGCCGACATCAGGATGGCATCGACCGGAATGGTGCGCTCGCCGCCGCCATTCTTTGGCTGCACGGTCATCGACGTCACGCGCAATTTGCCGCCGGCGCGGATCACCGCGCGGCCGAAATTGACCTCGATGCCGAGCGCCCTCGCCTCGTCGATCACCGGCCCGGTCGGATGGTCGCGTAAATCGACGATCGCCGCGATGTTGACGCCGGCCTTCTTCAGGTCGATCGCGGCTGCATAAGCCGAGTCATTGGCGGTGTAGACGCCGACATTTTTGCCGACGGCGACACCGTAATGGTTGAGATAGATGCGCGCCGCCGAGGCCAGCATGATGCCGGGCCGATCGTTGTCGGCAAATACCATGTGGCGTTCGATCGACCCTGTCGCCAGCACCACGCGCTTGGCGCGGACCTGCCACAGCCGCTCGCGCGGCAGATCGTGGCCAGGGCTTTGCAGATGGTCGCTGACGCGCTCGACCAGGCCGACGAAATTCTGCGCGTAATAGCCGAACGCCGTCGTGCGCGAGAGCACGCGGACATTGTCCATGCCCCTGAGCTTCGCGATCGCCGCTTGCGCCCAGGCATAGCCGTCCTGGCCATCGATCTTCGCGCCGGTCTCGAAGCGCAGGCTGCCGCCGAAATCCGCCTGCTCGTCGGCGAGGATGACGCGGGCGCCGGTTTCGGCAGCGGCAAGCGCCGCCGCGATGCCAGCCGCACCGCCGCCCAGCACCAGCACGTCGCAATGCGCATAGCGCGACGAATAATGGTCGGGATCGGGCTTGTCAGGCGAAACGCCAAGGCCGGCCGCGGCGCGGATCTTCGGCTCGTACAGGCTCTTCCACGCCGCCTTCGGCCACATGAAGGTCTTGTAGTAGAAGCCGGCCGAAAACAGCGGCGAGGCAATGTCGTTGACCGCGCCGACGTCGAAGGCAAGCGAGGGCCAGCGGTTCTGCGAGCTCGCGACGAGCCCATCATAGAGCTCCTGCACCGTAGCGCGGATGTTGGGCGCCTTGCGTGCCGCGTCGCGCTCGATTTGAACCAGCGCATTGGGCTCTTCCGCGCCGGCCGACAGGAAGCCGCGGGGACGGTGATACTTGAACGAGCGGCCGACCAGATGCACGCCATTGGCCAGCAGCGCCGAAGCCAGCGTGTCGCCCTCGATGCCGGTATAGGACTGGCCGTCGAAGCTGAAGCGCGCGGTCTTGGCCTGGCTGAGCCGGCCGGCGCTCGGGATACGGAACGCGCCGCTCATTTCACAACTCCCGGAAGCTTGGACGGCTTCGGCTCGCCGGCTTTGTAAGTCATGACGAACTTGTCGGTGACCGTGTCGCGCACCGCGTTGAAGAAGCGCGCGCAGCCATGGATGTGGCGCCAGCGCTCATAGATGATGCCCTTGGGGTTAGAGCGGATGAAGAAGAACTTTTCGAAGTCGTCGTCGCTCTCGCCCGCCATATTGGCCGAGCGCGCAATATGCGCCTCGCCGGCGTTGCGGAACTCGAGCTCCGGGCGCTCTTCCTCGCAATAGGGGCAGCGGATGAGAAGCATTGTTTCCGATCCTTAGATTTCGCTGGGGCCGACAATGGTGCCGGGCGGCTGATCGCAAAGCGATTCGCCCAAGGCGGCATAAGGCCTTAGTCGCCGAAGAAATTCCTTCAGGCTCGGCGTCTGGGCAAACATGCTTGTGCTGCCCAAACCGGCCAGATTGATTTTCTTGGGATCGAGCGTGATCAAGACGCCACGATCGCCAGGACCAGTGTCTTTGAGGTTGGGGTTCTGGGGCAGCCTTTCGAAGAAGAAAACAACCTTTTGGCTGCCTAGAAAGGTGCAGAGCAGATAGCCGGTATCGACGGAAAACGGCCAGTCCTTCTCGATGCCCACTTTGGAGATCGCTTGCGCCCGAAATTCATCTTCGGCCGCGACATAAGTCAAATCCCCGTTCCACGACGAAGACAGAGCCGAAGCTACGATTATGGCGAGCGCCAACGAGCTCATCCGTAGACTCTCCGAAACGTGTTGGTGGTAGCGGCGGCATCCATCATCAGTGCGCCACCGCCGCCGCCGCTGCCTCGTCGATGAGGCGGCCGGTGCGGAAGCGCTCGATGGTGAAGGGCGCATTGATCGGATGCGGGTCGTCCTTGGCAATGGTGTGGGCAAAGACATGGCCCGAACCAGGCGTCGCCTTGAAGCCGCCCGTGCCCCAGCCGCAATTGACGTAGAGGCCAGGCACCGGCGTCTTGGCCAGGATCGGCGAACGATCGGGCGTGACGTCGACAATGCCGCCCCACGAGCGCAGCATCTTCATGCGGGTGAAGATCGGGAACATCTCGCAGATGGCGTCCAGCGTATGCTGCAAGATGTGCAGGCCGCCGGTCTGCGAATAGGATACATACTGGTCGGTGCCGGCGCCGATCACCAGCTCGCCCTTATCGGACTGCGAGATGTAGGCGTGCACCGTGTTCGACATCACCACGCATGGCACCACCGGCTTGACCGGCTCCGACACCAGCGCCTGCAGCGGATAGCTTTCCAGCGGCATGCGCACACCGGCCATGTTCATGATGACGGAGGAATGGCCGGCGGCAACCACGCCGACCTTTTTCGCACCGATGAAGCCGCGCGTCGTGTCGACACCCATGACCGCGCCGTTGGCCGCCCGCTTGACCCCGGTGACCTCGCAATTCTGAATGATGTGAACACCGCGTGCCGAAGCACCGCGCGCATAGCCCCAGGCCACCGCGTCATGGCGCGCCGTGCCGCCGCGGCGCTGAAGGGCTGCACCGACGACGGGATAGCGTGCCTGCTTGGAAATGTTGAGCGGCGGGCAGAATTCCTTCGCCTGTTCCGGCGTCAGCCATTCATTGTCGATGCCGTTGAGGCGATTGGCGTGAACATGGCGCTTCAGCACCTGGATGTCGTGCACATTGTGCGCCAGCATCATCACGCCGCGCGCCGAATACATGACGTTGTAGTTGAGCTCCTGGGAGAGCCCGTCCCACAGCTTAAGCGCATGGTCGTAAATGCCCGCGCTCTCGTCATAGAGATAGTTGGAGCGGATGATGGTGGTGTTGCGCCCCGTGTTGCCGCCGCCGAGCCAGCCCTTTTCCAGCACCGCGACATTGGTGATGCCGTGCACGGTGGCGAGATAGTAGGCGGTCGCCAGGCCATGGCCGCCAGCGCCGACGATGATGACGTCGTATTCCTTGTTCGGCTCCGGCGAGGACCATTGTTCCTCCCAGCCCTTGTGGCCGCGCATGGCCTCGCGGGCGATGGCGAATACCGAATATTTTTTCAACGTTCCAGCCTCGCAAATGGCGGCAGGGGCATTCACTCGGCCCCAGCGCGCGAGGTGTATCACTAGCGAAACAGCGCTTCCACCCTTGCGCTGTTTGCGACGGCGCTTGCCGTTTTGCGCCGTGGTGGAAAAGACCTGCCCGGACTGGCAGCCATGGTTGCGTTCGGCCACACTGGCGGTCGCGAGACTCTGGAGGACGGATATGGGCAATGCCTGGTGGAATCTGACGTTGCGCTTCCTGCTGGAACTTGCCGCTTTGCTTGGTCTTGGCATTGCCGGCTGGAGCCTCTCCGGTGGATGGTGGCGCTGGCTCCTCGCTCTGACCTTGCCGGCCATTGCAGCTGTGCTGTGGGGAATCTTCGCGGTGCGCGGCGACCCAAGCCGGTCGGGACGCGCGCCGGTGCCTGTGCCGGGAGCAGTGCGGCTGGTGTTAGAACTGGTGATCCTGTTTGGCGGTGCTGCCGGATTCTATGCCGCCGGTCACACGACCACGGGCATTATCGTCACGCTGCTCATCGCCATCAGCTACGCATTTTCGCTCGATCGCCTCGGCTGGCTGCTGAAGCAATAGTTCGGGCGGTCTGTACCGCCATCATCCAATTCAGCAAACCGGACAGTGCGCACGTATCGGGTGGCTCGCGCTGCCCCAACCTGCGACTAACATCCCAATTGCCGGCGCTGCTGGCGAAGAAAAAGGATGCAGAAAATGTTCGCACTCGCCAATAAGGTCGCCATTGTCACCGGCGCCAGTTCCGGCATCGGCCGCGCTACGGCAAAACTCTTTGCCGAGGAAGGCGCCAAGGTCGTTGTCGCCGCCCGCCGCCAGGCCGAGCTTGACGCGCTGGTCGCCGAAATCGAGGAAGCCGACGGCACGGCAATCGCGCTGGTCGGCGACGTCACCGACGAGGCCTATGCAAAGGCCCTTGTCGATCTAGCCATCGAAAGGTTTGGCGGGCTCAATATCGCCTTCAACAATGTCGGCGCCGTCGGCCCAATGGGTGCGATTTCGGACCTGTCGCTCAAGGGCTGGCGCGAAACGCTCGACACCAATTTGACCAGCGCCTTTCTCGGCGCCAAATACCAGGTGCCGGCGATGGTCGAGCTTGGCGGCGGATCGCTGATCTTCACCTCCACCTTTGTCGGTCACACCGTCGGCATGCCCGGTATGACCAGCTATGCCGCCAGCAAGGCCGGACTGATCGGGCTGACGCAGGTACTGGCCGCCGAATACGGCGCCAAAGGCGTGCGGGTCAACGCACTGGTGCCGGGCGGCACCGACACGCCGTCGGCGACGTTCAAGACTCCGGAAACGCGTGCTTTCGTCGAAAACCTGCACGCCTTGAAGCGCGTGGCGGAGCCCGAAGAGATCGCCCGCGCGGCGCTCTTTCTGGCCTCGGATGCTTCGAGCTTCACCACTGGATCGACGCTGTTTGCCGATGGCGGCATCTCGATCACCCGGACGTGAAGCATTTCGCGGTCACAGCCTCTCCCGATCAGCCATAGAGCCTCGAAACCGGACTTGCTTTTTCCACACGATTTGGCAATTCGGTTTCGAGCGAGGAGACGGACATGTTGCTGATCAGAACCTATGTCGCCCAGAGCGCAATCGAAGGCGTCGGCGTGTTCGCCGCCGAGCCGATCAAAAAGGGCGCCTCGATCTGGCGGCTCGATCCGGAGTTCGACCGGCTGATCCCGATGGACAGATACGAGGCGGCACCCCCGCATCTCAGGGAATTGCTCGACCGCTACGCCTATCCGAGCCCGGACCGACCCGGATTCATGGTCTATGAGGTCGACAATGGCCGCTTCATGAACCACGCCGAACGGCCGAACACCGACTTTTCGCAATATGGCGGCGCCACCGCGACCCGCGACATTGCAGCTGGCGAGGAAATCACCTGCGACTACGGCGAATTCTTCGAGGATTTCGCGCGACTGCACCTGGCCAGCGCCTAGTTGGCGCCCTATCTGGAGGTGACCGTGGCAAATTGGCGGTTGTCCTTCATTTCGAGTGTGGACAGCGCGGCCTGATTCTGCTATCAGCCGCCACAATTCGTGGTGTAAATCACCGCGGAGGCATGTGGCTATGGCCGCTTGCCTGTTGATATCAAACCCGAAAGACAGGATTGCCCGTGCAGGTACTCGTCCGCGACAATAACGTTGATCAGGCGCTTCGCGCTCTCAAGAAGAAGATGCAGCGTGAAGGCATTTTCCGCGAAATGAAGATGCGCGGTCATTACGAGAAGCCCTCTGAGAAGCGCGCCCGTGAAAAGGCTGAAGCCGTTCGCCGCGCCCGCAAGCTGGCCCGCAAGCGCGCTCAGCGCGAAGGCCTGCTGCCGATGACGCCGCGCCCGGTTGCTGCCGGCGCCGCCGGTGGTCCTGGTGGTGCTCCGCGCCCGCCGCGGTTCTGACGCCAATTTTTCGTCCTTTTCGAAGGATAATTTGAGGTGGCGCGATGCGGAATCGCCGCCACCTTTTTGTTTAGAGCGCCGCCTTTTTGTTAGAATGAAGGGCGTTCCCTTGAACGCGCAAACGACGCTCTAGATTTTGTTACGACAATCTGTGAACCCGGCCCGGAGGGGGACCTGGACTGAGCGACGCGACTGAAGTGAGGACAGGGCAGACATGAATGCAATCAGCGTAGAGCGCAGAACCACAATGCGCGGTTTCGCCCTGACGGCAGCCCTGATGTCCGGCCTGGTGCTTGCCAGCTGCCAGAGCGTCCCGACCGGCGAATTCAACAACATCGACAAGGCGCAAGGCTCGACCGAGAACATCTCCTCGCTGTCGGCGGTGATCCAGCGCAATCCGCAGGATCCGGAAGGCTACAATGTGCGCGGCTCGGCCTATGGCCGTGGCGGCCAGTACCAGGCGGCGCTGAAGGACTTCGACACCGCCATCCAGCTCAATCCGAATTTCTACCAGGCCTATTCGAACCGGGCGCTGATCCAGCGCTTCCTCGGCAACCAGGCCGCCGCCCTTGCCGACTACAACCGCTCGATCCAGATCAACGGCAATTACGACGCCGCCTATATCGGCCGCGGCAATCTCTATCGCAAGGCCGGCCAGACCCAGCAGGCCTTCAACGATTTCCAGAAGGCGATCCAGCTCGACACCACGGATGCCCGCGCCTACCACAATCGCGGCCTGATCTATCAGAGCCAGGGCCAGCACAAATTTGCCATCGAGGATTTCTCGACCGCCATCTCGCTGGCGCCGGATGCCGCCGAACCCTATAACGGCCGCGGCCTGTCCTATCTCGCCATGAATGACGAGGACAACGCCTTCTCCGACTTCAACATGGCCATCAAGCTCGACGGCAAGAACGCCGAGGCATGGTCCAATCAGGCGCTGATCTACGAGCGTCGCGGCGACAAGGTCAAGGCGTCGAAGGCCTACCGCGAAGCGGTTCACCTCGACCCGACCTACCAGCCGGCCAAGGACGGCCTGTCGCGCACCGCCACCGCCACCGCCGGCTGATACTCAGCCGGTTCGCCGCGTGGGACGTCGCCGGCAACGTTTTATCCAACAGTGTTCCCTTCCCTGTGCAGGTCGCCACAAGCCCGCGCAGCAAAATCGCAATCTTTGCGCGTCAAAATGGAAGCCGAGAAGCGACCGCGACATCGGAACGGCACCGCGATGGACGAGAACGAACTCCAGATCAAGCAGCAGATCGCCTGGCTTGAAACTGCCTCTCCCGACGATTGGCACCGGGCCGTGCTCGACTTCAACTGGGATTGCGACATCGACCCGCTGTTCTGGATCGCGCGCCAGCCGCAATGCGAAAGGCCACGGCGTTGACCATGTTCTGGCTGGGGCAGCCGGCCTATTACCTCATCCTGGCCGTGGAAAACGGCGGGACGGACGACAGCGACGCCCCGGTGTGGCAGATGCTGAAATACATTGCGCATCGCATCAACGCCAATGACTATATCAGGTCGAAAATCGCCTTCGACGTGGATGATTTCATAGAGCAGGATTTTGACGAGCTGGCTGAGAAGGCGGGGCAGCTGGCCCACTCGCCGCTGAAGCCGCATCCCGACATGCGCCGCGCCCTTCGCGGACGGCGGCCCGTCAACGACATCGACTTCTACCGGCGCTATCCCGAGGATTTCCACGGCACGGTGCTGGTCGATTTGCCGGACCCAGGCCCGCTGGACAAGGCCTGGTCGGCGCTCGGGCGCCTGTGGCGCCACTGAGCTCTGGCCGACACGCCATCACTCAATCTTAACCACCGAGGGGCAAAGCGTTAACCCTTGCCTTGATCGCGCCAAGTTTTCAGCGGAACGCTCCGGGCCGTTCAACCGTTGTTGAAGGCAATTTTTCGAAAGGACTGACCCATGATCAAGAAACTCGGCTGCGCCGCAGCGCTCGCCACGACGCTGCTTGCCGTTCCCGCCAGCGCCGGCAAGCTTCAACTCGGCACGCTCGATTGCACCATCGACGGTGGCGTCGGTTACGTCGTCACGTCGAACAAGGGCGTCGACTGTACCTTCCGCCCCTACCACCATGGGCCGTCCGAGAAATACACGGGGATGATCTCCAAGCTCGGCGTCGATCTCGGCCAGACGCATCAGGGCCAGCTGGTGTGGGCTGTTCTGGCCGCCACCCGCAGCCATGACGGGGGCGACCTTGCCGGCCATTATTACGGCGTCAACGCCGAGGCGAGCGTCGTGACCGGCGGCGGCGCCAATCTGCTGGTCGGCGGGCTGGACGGCGCCTTTGTGCTGGAGCCGCTCAGCGTCCAGGCGCAGACAGGCGTCAATGTGGCGGTGGCGGTGACCTCGCTGGAGCTGATCCACTCGTTCAAGTAAGCATCGGCAAATAAGGATCGACTGATCCCTCTACGTACGGCGCGGAACAGGATACTGTTTCGCGCCGTATGCTTTTTGGGGGAACCGCCGTGCTGAAGACCATCGCCGCCGCTGCCATCATCGCCATTGCCTGGGCAGAACAGGCTCAAGCGCAGGACCAGGGCATAGAACTCGGCGTGCTCGATTGCGCCATCGGCGGCGGCACCGGCTTCATCTTCGGCTCCAGCAAGGATCTGAGCTGCACCTTCACGCCGGCCGACAAGAGCTTTTCGCCGGAAGCCTATTTCGGCGCCGTCAACAAATACGGGTTGGATATCGGCACCACCAAGCAGACTGTCATGCAGTGGCTGGTGCTGACGCCGCTGAAGAACATCTATGCCCCGGGCGCGCTGGCCGGCGACTATGTCGGCGCCAGCGCCGAAGTGACGGCAGCGGTCGGCGCCGGCGCCAATCTGCTGGTCGGCGGCTCCTCGCAGGCCTTTACCTTGCAGCCGCTCAGCCTGCAGACCCAGACCGGCATCAACATCGCCATCGGCGTCAGCCAGTTCCAGCTGCGCAGCACCGAGAACTGATCGGCGAGGTAAGGGCGAAAAAAGTCGCTTGAACTCAACCACGGTTGAGGTTTTAGAAGCCTGCCCTGACTGAAACAGCGCGCATGGCCCCGCCGGAAAGCCCCGCTGGCTTCTGGCGCCATGCGCCGGCACGCGCATATGTAAAGCAGGGTAAAAAGAATGACTGAAATCACCAGCAACAAAGTCGACTGGCGGGCCTTGTGGGCAAGCGGCGACCTCGCGCGCTTCTGCTTCATCAGCCTCGGCATCCTGCTGCACGCCACCAACGAGACGATGGTGGCGACGGTGATGCCGGCCATGGTCGGCGACCTCGCCGGCGTGCAATTCGTCGGCTGGTCGCTGGCCGTCTACGAGCTCGGCGCCATCGTCGCCGGTGCCGCCGCCGGGCGCATGGTCAGCTATGTCGCGCTGCGTTCCAATGTGACAGTCGCCGCTTTGCTCTATGCCGCCGGCGCGCTGATCTGCGCCACCGCACCATCCATGCCGGTGTTTCTCGCCGGCCGCCTGGTCGAGGGTCTCGGCGGCGGCGCGCTGGTGTCGCTGGCCTTCGTCTCGGTCGAGCGGCTGTTTAACCGCAACATCTGGCCGCAGCTGTTCGGCATCATGTCGGCGATCTGGGGCGTCGCCGCCTTCAGCGGCCCGATGCTCGGCGCCATCATGGTCGAGCTGTTGTCCTGGCGCTGGGCCTTCGGCGTCTTCGTGCTCGGCGGCATCGCCATGGCGCTGGCGAGTTTCATCGTGCTGAACACGCCGGAAGCGACAAAGCCGCAAGCCGCCGCCGGCACCTCGCCACCCTTCCCCTATGCAGCACTTGGCTGTCTCGCCATCGCTGTCGTGCTGATCGCCACCGCCGGCGTCGACGTCGCCCTGCTGCGCTCCTCGCTGCTGCTTTTTCTCGGCCTCGCCGGACTGGCGCTGTTCGTATTCGTCGACGCCATGAAGCCGCGCTCGCGGCTGTTCCCCTCACAGCTGTTTTCGTGGCGCTCGCCGGTCGGCAGCGGCATGACCGTGGTCGCCGCCTTTTCGGTGGCGACGGTCTCCTTCTCGATCTACGGGCCACTGCTGCTGACCACGCTGCACGGCATCCCGATCCTGACCACCGGCTACATCATCGCCGCCGAATCGATCGCCTGGTCGATCCTGTCGATTGCCGTCGCCAATGCGCCGCTGGAGCGCGAACGGCAAATCATCGTCATCGGCGCGCTGATGATTGCATCCGGCCTCGCCGGTTTCGCTTACTCGATCCCGTCGGGGTCGATCCCGCTGATCCTGGTCTGCGCCCTGCTGCAAGGTGGTGGCTTCGGCGTCACCTGGCCGTTCCTGACGCGCATCATCGTCGCCTCGGCTCGCGATGGCGAGCAGACGATTGCCTCGGCCGCCGTGCCGACCATGCAGCGCATCGGCTACGCCGTCGGTGCTGCTGTCGCCGGCATCATCGCCAATGCCAGCGGCTTCTCCGCAGGGCTGAACCGCGATGCGGCGGCCAGCGTCGCCGGCTGGCTGTTCCTCGCCTTCGTGCCGCTCGGCATTATCGGCTGCCTGGCGGCGTTGAGGATGGCTTTGACGGCAAGCCGGCCGCAATTGGCGACAGGCTGAGGCCACGGCCGGAAAACTGGCCGGTCGCCTCCGGCCGGCCAGCGCTCAAAGAGACGGAAGAACGCTGCGGATGTGATTGGCAAACGCCTCCACCGCAGGCGACCGCTCGGTGTCGGCAAAGGCGATGAGAATGCCAAGGCGCGGCAGTGGAGGCAGCGGCAGAATATGCAGGTCGGATGGCACCGCCTCCTGCGCCATCACGCTGATCGCGAGACCCGACCGCGCCACCGCGATCAACCCCGCAAGGCTGTTGCTGGCATAGGCGATTTTGTAGCGCAGCCCGGCGCGGGCCATGGCCTCGCACGCCGCTCTGTGGTCGACAGCGTTCGACGCCGACAGCGCCAGCGGCACGGTGTCGCCGAATTCATAGAGATCCAAGGTCGGCTTGCTGCCGACCCAGACCAGCCGTTCCGTGCGCACGACGCCTTGTGCATCATGCGCATTCGAAACCAGCGCCAGGTCGATCTGGCGTGCGTTGAGCAGCGTGCGCAATTCGACGGTCGGCGCTGAGACCACCTTGATCTCGACATCGGGATACATCGTGCCGAAACTCTTCAAGAGGGCGGGAAAGAAGGCGCTCAGATAATCCTCGGGGCTGCCGAAAATGATCGAGCCGTGCAGGCCCTTGTCGGACAGCGCCGAGATCGCTTCATCATGGATTTTGAGAATGCGCTCGGCATAGGCGAGAAAGCGCTCGCCGCTGCCGGTCAGCCGCACGCCGCTGCCGCTGCGATGAAACAGGTTTTGGCCCAGCGCCTCCTCGAGCCGTTGTATCTGCATGGTCACGGCCGACTGCGTGCGCCCAACCTGTATGGCCACCGCACTCAGCGTTCCCGAATGCGCCGCACGCACAAAGGTCGTCAGCAGCTTGAGATCGAGTGGAGCCTGCATATCAATTCCATTGATATCGGAATCCGACTACTATCAACTTTACTGCACCCGCGCCATCGGCTATTTTTTCCTCCTCAACGGTTTTATGGAGCTGCGGCATGTCGAAAAATGCGGATCGGGAATTCTGGGCTGCGGCGCAGAAGCATTTGATACGCTATGGCGGCAGCTTCGAACCCGCCATCATCGAGCGAGCCGCCGGCTCCTTCGTCTACGATGCCGACGACAGGCCGATCCTCGACTTCACCTCCGGCCAGATGAGCGCGCTGCTCGGGCATTCTCATCCCAGGATCGTGTCGACGGTGACCCGCCAAATCGCGGAGGTCGCGCATCTCTTCAGCGGCATGCTGTCGCGACCGGTGGTCGAGCTTGCCGAACGCCTTGCGGCACTGGCGCCAGGACTCGACCGGGTCATGCTGCTTTCGACGGGTGCGGAATCGAATGAAGCCGCGATCCGCATGGCCAAGCTGGTGACAGGCAAGCACGAGGTCGTTGCCTTCTCCAAGAGCTGGCACGGCATGACCGGGGCCGCGGCATCGGCGACCTACAGCGCCGGCCGCAAGGGCTACGGTCCCGCCACGGTCGGATCACTCGCTATCCCCGCTCCCAACAGTTTTCGGCCGCGCTTCAAGCACGCCGACGGCTCGCTCGACTGGCGCACCGAACTCGACGATGCCTTCGACCTTGTCGACAGCCAGTCGACGGGGAGCCTGGCGGCGTTCGTCGCCGAGCCGATTCTGTCGAGCGGCGGCATACTGGAACTGCCGCCGGGATATCTGGCGGCGCTGCAGCAGAAGTGTCGCGAGCGCGGCATGCTGCTGATCCTCGACGAGGCGCAGACCGGCATTGGCCGCACCGGCGACATGTTCGCCTTCCAGCGGGACGGCGTCACGCCTGACATCCTCACGCTGTCCAAGACCATCGGCGCCGGCCTGCCTCTATCGGCCGTCATGACAACAGCCGACATCGAAGACGCCGCGCACGAGAAAGGCTTCCTGTTCTACACCACGCATGTCTCCGACCCCCTGCCGGCGGCCGTCGGCCTCGCCGTGCTCGATGTGGTGGAGGAAGAGCGGCTGGTCGACAGGGCACGGCGTATGGGCGCGCGTTTGTTCGACGGGTTGTCGGGGCTCAAGCAGCGCTATGAATGCGTCGGCGACGTGCGCGGGCGTGGCCTTCTGCTCGGCGTCGAGATCGTTAGGGATGGCAAGGAGCCGGACCACCAGCTCGGCGCCACGATCGCGGCGGAGGCGTTCCGGCGCGGTCTCAGCATGAACATCGTCAAGCTTCCTGGTATGGGCGGCGTCTTCCGCATCGCCCCGCCGCTGACCATCTCTGAGCAGGAACTGGATCGCGGCCTGCGGATCATTGCGGAGTCGATCGAAGCCGCGCTTGCCGCGGGCGCAAGCGCACCAGGTATCGCCGCCGAGTGAGGTCCTGAGCGCGGCGAGCCGCGCCGCGACGGTTTTTCACCACCTTAATACTGCCGCTCGCCTGGCGGATTGGCTAGTGTGCGAAAAAACGCAGCGAGGATGCGCTATGTCCGCCGTACGTTACTTTGTCCATGATGTTCCGGAAGCGATTGCTTTTTACAGAGATACCCTGGAATTCGAGGTAATCGCACAATATGGGCCAGCAATGGCCATCGTCAGGCGCGGATCGCTGACGCTGTGGCTTGCCGGTCCTAGCTCATCGGCCGCGCAACCGACCGCCGACGGCGAGATCCCTTCGCCCGGAGGCTGGAACCGTATTGTCCTGATCGTCGAGGATTTGAAATCCCGCTTGCCAGGGATCGAAGCTGCCGGCTGCAAAATACGGGTGCCGCTGCGGAGCGGCCCCGGCGGGTCGCAACTGGTTATCCATGATCCTTCCGGAAACTGCATAGAACTCTTCGAAGAAGGCTGACGATCAGACCACGATGGTCTTTAGCCGCTCGGCGATGAGCGCGGCGAGCCGCGCCGCCACCTCGTCCTTGCCCATTTCCGGCCATTCCTCGACGCCTGACTTCGAAACGATGCGCACCTTGTTGCGGTCGCCGCCCATGACGCCGGTGGGGCCGACGCCGCTTTCATGCGAGACGTCATTGGCGACGATAAGATCGGCGCCCTTCTTCTTTAGCTTGGCCTCGGCGTTGGCGATCAGGTCCTGCGTCTCGGCGGCGAAGCCGACGACCAGCCCCGGCCGCTTCTGGTGATGACCGACGCCGGCCAGAATATCGGGGTTTTCGACCATCTGCAGTGCCGGCGGCCCTTCGCCCGCCACTTTCTTGATCTTCTCGCCGGCGGAATTGGCGGTGCGCCAGTCGGCAACGGCAGCGACGAACACAGCGGCGTCCGCCGGCAGTAGGCTCTCGACGGCGGCCTTCATCTCGCTTGCGGTCTCGACATGCGTCGTCGCAACGCCGGCCGGATCGGCAATGCTCACAGGGCCGGAGACCAGTTGGACATCGGCGCCGAGCGTCGCCAGCGCTGCCGCGATCGCATGACCCTGCTTGCCCGACGAGCGGTTGGCGATGTAGCGCACCGGGTCGATCGGCTCATGCGTCGGGCCCGAGGTGACGATGATCCTGCGGCCGGCGAGCGGCTTCGGCCTGGTGTCGAGCATCGCTTCGATCGCGGCGACAATCTCCAACGGCTCGGCCATGCGGCCTTCGCCGGCCTCGTTGCTTTCGGCCATCTCGCCCTTGGCCGGACCGACAAAGGCGATGCCGTCCTTGGCCAACGTCGCCCGATTACGGCGCGTCGCGGCATGCGACCACATTTTCGGGTTCATCGCCGGCGCCAGCAAAACTTTCTTGTCGGTGGCGAGCAGCACGGTGGAGGCGAGGTCGTTGGCGTGGCCGTTGGCGAGCTTGGCCATCAGGTCGGCGGTGGCCGGCGCCACCACCAGAAGATCGGCCTCGCGCGACAGCCTGATATGGCCGACATCGTGTTCATCATTGCGGTCGAACAGGTCGGTGAAGACATGGTCGGCTGAAAGCGCACCGACCGACAGCGTGGTGACGAACTCCTGCGCTGCCGCCGTCATCACCACGCGCACCGCAGCACCGCGCTCGCGCAGCCGGCGGATCAGGTCGAGCGCCTTGTAGCCAGCAATGCCGCCGCCAATGATCAGCAGGATGCGCTTGCCGGAAAGGCTGCCCCTCGACACGACCTTGCTCGCCCCAACTGCAGCCGTCGCTGCCGGGCTGCGTGCAACAGCCAGTTCGCGCAGCGTCTCTTCGATCCGGTCGATGCGGCCAGAGGGGGCAAGCTGGCCCTCGACCGCGGCGCGGATCATCACCCGCGCCTGCTCTTCCATCGAGCGATCGTTCTCCGCCGCAAGCCGGCGCAGCAGATCCTTGACCTCATCGTCAAGGTTGCGAATGGTGATGCTGGCCATATGATTGCACTCTGCTCGAAATCCCCGAATGCAACGATAGCAATGCAATCATTTTGAGACAAGCCGTTCCCGGCAGACGGCTAGAGCAGCTTCCAGGCAATATAAACCAGCGTCAGCGCGATCACCCACAGCGCCAGCCGGCCTGAGCGTGTGTAGCGGGCTTCGGCCTTGCCGATGGCGCGCGATGTCGCCTCGTCGAAACGCAGCCCGTGCTCGGCCATCAAATCGATCTCGCGCGACAGCCGCTCGGTGCGGGCGGCAAGGTCGGGTGCTTGGCGAGCGAGTGCCAGCAACGCCTTGGCGCCGTCGCGCGCATCGGTGAGCAGCCCGCTGGGACCTAGATTGCCGGCGATCCAGCCGCCGACCACCGGCTCGGCCGTCTTCCACATGTTGAAGGCCGGGTCGAGCGTGCGGGCGACGCCTTCGACCACCACCATGGTCTTCTGCAGCAGGATCAATTCGGGCCGCGTCGCCATGTCGAACAGTTCCGTCACCTCGAACAGCAGCGTCAGAAGCTTGGCCATCGAGATGGTCTCGGCCGGCTGGCCATGGATCGGCTCGCCAATGGCGCGGATCGCCTGGGCGAAGGCCGCGACATTGTGCTGGCGCGGCACATAGCCAGCCTCGAAATGCACTTCGGCCACGCGCAGATAGTCGCGGGTGATGAAGCCGTAGAGGATTTCGGCGAGGAAGCGGCGCTCCTTCTTGCCGAGCCGTCCGGCAATGCCGAGATCGACGGCGACGATATCGCCGTTCGCCTCGACGAACAGGTTGCCCGGATGCATGTCGGCATGGAAGAAGCCGTCGCGCAGCGTGTGGCGCAGGAACGATTGGATCAGGTTGGTGGCGATCGCCTTGAGATCGTGACCGACCGCCACGAGACCAGCCACGTCGTTCATTTTGACGCCGTCGACCCACTCCATGGTCAGCACGTCGCGGCCGGTGCGCTCCCAATCGACCGACGGCACGCGAAACCCCGGATCGTCCTTGGTGTTTTCGCCGAGCTCCGAAAGCGCGGCCGCCTCGAGCCTCAGATCCATTTCGATCTTGGTGGTCTGCGCCAGCGTCTCGGTCACCTCGACCGGCCGCAGCCGGCGCGATGACGGGATGTATTTCTCCTGCAGGCGGGCGGCGAGGAAATAGCTTTCGAGGTCCTGGAAGAAGCGGCGGCGCACGCCAGGCCGGATCACCTTCACCGCCACCTTGGTATCGACACCATCATGGATGGCTTGCGCAGGATGAACCTGGGCAATGGAGGCCGCCGCGACCGGATCGCCGAACTCGGTATAGAGCTCGCCGATCTTGCGCCCGAGCGAGCCCTCTATCGCCGCCACAGCTTCCGCCTGCGGGAAGGTGTGCATCTTGTCCTGCAGCATGGCGAGGTCGAGCGCCATGTCGTTGCCGACGACATCGGGCCGCGTCGCCAGGAACTGACCTAGCTTGACGTAGGAGGGCCCAAGCCGGACCACCGCCTTGGCCAGCCGGTCGCTGCGCTCATAGGCAAGCGCGCGGCGACGGGTGAACAGCCGCGCCATGCGCCAGCCGAATTTCGGCAGGCCGCTGAGCTCGTCGCCCGGAAGTGCTGCGATCACGCCCTCGCGGACCAGCACCCAGCCGGCCCGTGCGAGCCGAAAGGCGGCGCCGACGCTGCTCATGCCCAAACCTGCTGCAAATTGACCTGCTGCAAATTGGCCTGCCTCAAAGCTTCCAGCCCGAATGCAGCGCGGCAATGCCGCCGGAATAGTTACGGAACGAGACCCGCTCGAAGCCGGCCCGGGTGATCATCGAAGCAAAGTTCTGCTGGTTGGGAAATTTGCGGATCGATTCGACCAGATAAGAATAGGGCTCGCCGTCGCCGGTCACCATCTTGCCGATCTGCGGAATGGCGTTGAACGACCACGCTTCGTAGACCTTGTCGAGCAGCGGCATCTCGACCTCGGAAAACTCCAGGCACAAGAACCGCCCGCCGGGCTTCAGCACGCGGAATGCCTCGCTGAGCGCGACATCGATGCGCGGCACGTTGCGGATGCCGAAAGCGATGGTGTAGGCGTCGAACGTGCTATCTGCAAAAGGCAGTTCTTCGGCATTGGCCTCGACGAAATCGGTGCTTCCGGAGAGCCCCTTCTTCTCAGCCCGGTCGCGGCCGACGCTGAGCATCGAGCCATTGATGTCGAGCACCGTGGCATGCGCATTGCCGTGGCTGGCGTCAACGATGCGGAAGGCGATGTCGCCGGTGCCGCCGGCCACGTCGAGTACTTTCCAGCCCGGACGTTTCGGCGGATTGAGCCATGTCACCATGGCGTCCTTCCACAGCCGGTGCAGTCCGGCCGACATCAGGTCGTTCATCAGGTCGTAGCGGTTCGCCACCTTGTGGAAAACCTCGTTGACCAGAGGCTGCTTGTCGCCTGGCCCTACGCTCTTGAAACCATAGGAGGTTTCCATGCCGCCCGCGGCCGTGGTTCTCTCAACTGACATTATTTTGATCCGCCATAAAACCGGCGGGACCATAGCCGATCGATGGTGCGGGCGCTATTGTTTAAGGCGCGGTGTTCAGCCGCGCTTCCAGGTGGCGGGTTTTCAAGACCTGGACTGACCGACGGGATATTTGAATGCCTTTGAAAGCAGAACTGCACTGCCATATTGAAGGGGCAGCGGCGCCCGAACTCGTCATTCGCCAGGCGCAGAAATACGGCAAGGACACCTCGCCCTATATCCAGAACGGTTCCTTCGTTTGGCACGATTTCACCTCGTTCCTCGCGGCTTACGATTTTTCCTCCGATCTATTTCGCACCGAGGAGGATTATGCCCGCCTCGCCGACCATTATCTGACCAGCCTTGCCCGCGACGGCGCCATCTATTCCGAAGTCTTCACCTCGCCCGACCATGCCGTCAGGGCCGGCCTGTCACCCAAGGCCTACACCGACGCGCTCGGCGAAGGCATGCTGCGCGCCAAAGCCAAGACCGGGATAGAGGGCCGCATGATCGTCACCGGCGTGCGCCATGTCGGCGTCGAATCGATCGAACAGGCGGCGCGCTTCGCCGCGCGCTGCGGCAACCCGCTGGTCACCGGCTTCGGCGTCGCCGGCGACGAGCGTATCGGCGAGATGGAGGATTATGTCAGGGCTTTCGAGATCGCCCGCGAAGCCGGCCTCGGCATCACCATCCATGCCGGCGAACTGACCGGCTGGGAGACGGTGCAGGCAGCCCTCGACCACATCCGCCCGTCGCGCATCGGCCACGGCGTGCGCGCCATCGAAAACCCTGACCTTGTCAGGCGCATCGCCGACGAAGGCGTGGTGCTGGAATGCTGCCCTGGCTCCAACATCGCGCTCAAAGTCTACGACAGTTTCGCCGACCACCCCCTCCCTGCCCTGCAGGCAGCCGGCTGCAAGGTGACGCTGAACTCCGACGACCCGCCCTATTTCTGGACCTCGCTGAAGCGCGAATACGACATCGCCGCCGAGCATTTCGCCATGAACGAAAAGGCGCTGACCGCCGTCACGCGAACGGCGATCGAGGCGGCTTTCGTCGACAGAAAGACCAAGACGGCGCTTCTTGCGCGGCTGAACGCCGTCGCGCGCTGATTTCCCGCGACAAAGCTGTGGCCGGCGCCGCCAGGCGGTTCCTTGGCCGGCGCATTGTCGCTAGGGTTGTTGCAAGCAGCGAAAATTTCAGGAGTAACCCATGCAGGGCGTCACCGTCGTCGACCACCCGCTTGTCCAGCACAAGCTGACCATCATGCGCAAGAAGGAGACGTCAACCGCCGGCTTCCGGCGGCTGCTGCGCGAGATATCGCTGCTGCTCGGCTATGAGGTCACCCGCAACCTCGAACTGACGACCACCACCATCGAGACGCCGATCGAGACCATGGAAGCGCCGACGCTGGAGGGCAAGAAGCTGGTCTTCGCCTCGGTGCTGCGCGCTGGCAACGGCCTGCTTGAAGGCCTGCTCGACCTGGTGCCGGCGGCGCGCGTCGCCCATATCGGGCTGTACCGCGACCACGAGACGCTGGAGGCGGTGGAATATTTCTTCAAGGCGCCGAGCGACCTCGCCGACCGGCTGGTGATCGTCGTCGACCCGATGCTGGCGACCGCCAATTCGGCGATCGCGGCCATCGACAAGCTGAAAGGGCGCGGCGCCACCAACATCCGCTTCCTCTGCCTGCTGGCGGCACCAGAGGGCATCGAGCGCTTCACCAAGGCGCATCCGGATGTTCCGGTGTTCACCGCCTCAATCGACCGCCAGCTCAACGAGAAGGGCTACATCATGCCCGGCCTCGGCGATGCCGGCGACCGCATGTACGGGACCAAATGACGGCGGCTGGCAAAGCCGGCTGACATTCCGTCGTTTACCGCCCGTTTACGCAAAGCCTCGGTTTCGGGCCGGCGTTAAAGCGGCAAACACCATGTGCGCACGAGAATGGGCCTTCACGAAGGTCCATTCATGCTGCGCAGGCTTCTCATTCTGGGCGTGTTTGCCGGAACATCGGCGTCGATCCCGATCGTCTACCAGTCGAACCCGCAGATCCTCGACGGCCTGCTGAAGTCGACCGTCGCCAGCAAGCCGGTGGCCGAACCGAAGCCCGAGTTGAACCTCGCCTCGGTTCCCGACAAACCGGCGACACCGTTGCCCACAGGCCGCAAGGTACTGGTGGCGGCTGACGAGCGCGGCCATTTCACCTCCGCCTTCAAGCTCAACGGCCGCCAGGTCGACGGCATGATCGACACCGGCGCCACTTTGGTCGCCATCAACACCTCGACGGCGCGCCGCATCGGCATCTCGCTCAACCCGTCGGATTTCAGCCATCAGGTCAACACCGCCAACGGCGCGATCAGGGCAGCCGTGGTCAACATCGACCGCCTGCAGATCGGCAAGATCAGCATCGACAACATCCAGGCGGTGGTGCTCGACGACAGGGCGCTGCACACCAACCTGATCGGCATGAGCTTTTTGCAGCGGCTGGCAAAATACCAGGTCGAAAACGGCACCTTGCTGCTCGTGCAGTAGCGCTTGCCACTAGCCGCGCGCCAGCACCCGGCGGATGACGGTCTTGTCGGCGGCCGGCTTCGAAGCCCCGATCGTGTAGGCCGAAAGCACGGCGGCAGCGGCTGCTTCGGCGTCCGCTTCCGTGCGGGCATGGACCAGCGCCAGCGCATCGCCGGATCGCACCTCGGCGCCGATTGGCAGCAGCCTGGTGATGCCGACCGCATGATCGATCCTGTCGTCCGGCCGCGTCCGCCCGCCGCCGAGCCCGACCACGGCAAGGCCGATGTCGCGCGTGGCGATCCCGGTGACAAAGCCATTGCCGGTCGCCTTGACCGCAAACTCCACTGCGGCCTTCGGCAGATATTTTCCCGGCTTCTCGACGAAATCGGCGGGGCCGCCAAGGGCGGCCACCATGCGCGCGAAAATGGCCGCCGCGCGGCCACCGGCCAGCGTTTCGGCGGCGCGCCTGAGACCATCTTGCTGGGATGACACCAGTCCCGTCGACTGCAGCATCTCGGCGGCCAGCGCCAGCGTTACATCCTCCAGCCGCTTGTCGCGGAACCGCCCGGTCAGGAAGTCGACGGCGTTGCGCACCTCCACGGCATTGCCGGCTGCCGACGCCAGCGGCTCGTTCATGCCGGTGACCAGCGCCGAAGCCTTCAGGCCGGCGCCATTGGCGACCTCGACCAGGCTGTTGGCCAGTGCGGTCGCATCGCGCGACTTCTCCATGAAGGCGCCGTTGCCGACCTTGACGTCGAGCACCAGCGATTGCAGGCCGGCCGCCAGTTTCTTTGACAGGATTGAGGCGGTGATCAGCGGCACGGATTCCACCGTTCCGGTCACGTCGCGGATAGCATAGAGGCGGCGGTCGGCAGGCGCGAGGTCAGAGGTCTGGCCGATGATGGCGCAGCCGGTCTCGAGCACCGTCTTGCGAAAGCGCGCCACGTCCGGCTGGCTGACATAGCCGGGAATGGCGTCCATCTTGTCCAACGTGCCGCCGGTATGGCCAAGCCCCCGACCCGAGATCATCGGCACATAGGCGCCGCAGGCGGCGACGATCGGCGCCAGCATCAGCGAGACATTGTCACCGACGCCACCGGTCGAATGCTTGTCGGTGACCGGACCCGGCAGGTCCGACCAGTCAAGCACGTCACCGGAATCGCGCATCGCCAGCGTCAGCGCCACCGCTTCGTCGCGACTCATGCCGTTGAAGAACACCGCCATGGCGAAGGCGCCGACCTGGCCGTCCGAAACGCTGCCCGAGGTCACGCCGGCGACGAAGGCCGCTATCTCCTGCGCCGAAAGTTTCTGGCCGTCGCGCTTGCGGCGGATGATTTCCTGCGGAAGCATCAGGCGTCGTCGCCCTTCGGCTCCGGCAACCCGTCCTGGAACACATGCGCAAGGATCGTCGCCAGGCGCGCGCCGCCGATCGGCGCCATGTCCTTGGTCTCCTGGTGTGACAACTCCGCCCCGGTCATCCCTGCGGCAAGGTTGGTGATCACCGAACAGGCGGCAACGCGCAGGCCGAGGAAACGGGCGAGGATAACCTCCGGCACGGTCGACATGCCCACCGCATTGGCGCCCATGATGCGGGCCATGCGGATTTCGGCCGGCGTCTCGAAGCACGGGCCGGAAAACCACATATAGACGCCCTGGTGCAGCCTGGTCCCGGTGGCCTTGGCGGCGCGTTCGATGGCCGAACGCAGGCCGGCGTCATAGGCTTCGGTCAGGCCGACGAAGCGGCGGTCGCTCGGCTCGCCGATCAGCGGGTTGCTGCCAGAGAAATTGATGTGGTCGGTGATCAGCATCACCGATCCCGGCGGCATGTCGGGATCGACGGAGCCGGCGGCATTGGTCAGGATCAGCTTGGTGATGCCGATACCGGCGAGCACTTCCAGCGCCGGCCGCATCGCCGCGGCAACGCCGTGTTCGTAATAGTGGGCGCGGCCCGACAGCATCAGCACCGGCGTGCCGGCAAACAGCCCCGCAACCACCTCGCCGGCATGGCCAGTAACGCCGCTGCGGGGGAAACCCGGAAAATCGGCATAGGAGACGCGCACGGCATTTTCGACCTGGTCGACAAGCCCGCCGAGACCCGAGCCGAGCACCATCGCCGTCGTCGGCGCCAGCCCGTCCAGCCTTTCGACGAGGTGGTCCAGAGCTTCCTTCATGTCAGCACTCTCACTTCAAAATGTCGCCGCGAAACCCGTAGGGCAGCATGTCGCCCATGGTCACGGTCTCGACCACGCCGCCATTGTCGCAGAGGTAGAGTTTGGTGTCCGGCCGGCAGAACTCCGCCAGCCTCTGCCGGCAGCCGCCGCAGGGCGTGCACTTCGCCATGCGCGAGGCGATGACGGCGATCTCCACGATCTTGCCGCCGCCGCCCATGATGTAGTGGCCGAGCGCGGTTGTCTCGGCGCACCAGCCTTCCGGATAGGATGCCACCTCGATGTTGGCGCCGGTGAAGACACGGCCATCCTCGGTGCGTAACGCCGCACCCACCGGAAATTTCGAATAGGGCGCGTAGGCCTTGGCCATGGCCTCCTGAGCGGCTTCGAACAGATCATGCGACATCTAGACGTTCTCTCCGACGATCATGGTCAAAACCCGGCGCTTTGCGTTTCCTCGCGCCTTTCAAGCACCGAGCCGCGTGTTCGGCTCAGCGGTCCCAGACTAGCCTGCCCGGATCAACGTTCCTTGACATAGGGCACGCCGCCGGCGCGTGGCGGGATCGCCTTGCCGATGAAGCCGGCAAGCAGGATGACGGTTAGCACATAGGGCAGCGCCTGCATGAACTGTACCGGCACCTTGCCGATGAGCGGCAGCGGCGAGCCCTGCAGACGGATCGCCGCCGCGTCGAGGAAGCCGAACAAAAGGCAGGCGAACATGGCGTTGACCGGCCTCCATTTGGCAAAGATCAGCGCCGCCAGCGCGATGTAGCCCTTGCCCGCGGTCATATCCTTCACGAAGCCGCCATTCTGCACCATCGACAGATAGGCGCCGGCAATGCCGGTGAGTATGCCGGTGCAGATCAGCGCCCGGTAGCGCAGCCAGGCGACCGAGATGCCGGCGGTGTCGACGGCGGCCGGGTTCTCGCCGACGGCGCGCAGCCTCAGGCCAAAGCGGGTGCGAAACAGCACCCACCAGGTGAACGGCACCATGGCGAAAGCGAGATAGACCAGGATCGAGTGCCCGGACAGAAGCTCGGAATAGATCGGTCCGATGATCGGCACATCGTGGATGGCGGCCGCGCCAGGCAGAGTGATGGCCTCAAAACGCTCGCCCGGCTGCAGCGCCGGCGTTCGCCCGCCCTGCTGGAACCAGGCCTGGCCCAGAATGATGGTCGAGCCGGCGGCGACGAAGTTGATTGCCACGCCGGAGACGATCTGGTTGCCGCGGTGGGTGATCGAGGCGAAGCCGTGCACCAGGGCAAAGGCGACCGACATCACGATCGCCATGCCGAGACCGAGGAAGGCCGAATGGAAGACCGAAGCTGCAGCCGCACCGGCGAACGCGCCGACCAGCATCTTGCCTTCCAGCCCGATGTCGAAGACGCCAGCGCGTTCGGAATAGAGGCCGGCGAGGCAAGCAAGCAGCAGCGGGACCGACAGGCGTATCGTCGAGTCCAGAATCTGTACGATGGCGATGAACACATCCATCTCAGGCGCCCTTCCCTTTGACGGCTTCCATGCCGACCGACCTTGGACTGAACGAGGCGAACAGCGCCTGGACATAGGGCCGGAACATGTGCTCCAGCGCACCGGCAAACAGGATGACGAGACCCTGGATGATGACGATCATGTCGCGGCTGATCGCCGGCATTTCGAAGGCGAGTTCGGCGCCACCCTGATAGAGCATGCCGAACAGGATCGCCGCCAGCACGATGCCGACCGGATGCAGACGACCCATCAGCGCCACGGCGATACCGACGAAGCCGGCGCCGGAGACGAAATCGATCGCCACATTGTGCTGGTCGCCCATCACCGGGTTCAGCGTCATCATGCCGGCCAACGCGCCCGAGATCATCATCGCGATGAGGATGATGCGCGTCTCCGAAATGCCGGCATAGCGCGCCGCCTTCGGGCTGTGGCCATAGGTGCGCATCTCATAACCGAGCTTGGTGCGCCAAATCAGCAGCCAGACCAGGAAGGCCATCACCAGCGCCAGCAGGAAGCAGATGTTGAAGGGCGCCGAGCGGATCTTGGCGCCGAACAGTTCGATGATCCAGTTGAGCTTGGGCAGCTCGGCGCCAGCGAGGAAGTTGCGCGTCTGCGGCGCCTGCGATGCCGCCGGCTTCAACGGTCCGACCAGGAGATAGACCATGATCGAGGCGGCGATGAAGTTGAACATGATGGTGGTGATGACGATGTGCGAACCGCGCTTGGCCTGCAGATAGGCCGGGATCAGCGCCCATAGCGCGCCGACCGCGGCCCCGGCGACGATCGCCAGCGGGAAGGTCAGCCACCACGGCAACACACTGTCGAAGGCAAGGCAGACCACGCCCACCCCGAGGCCGGCAATATAGGCCTGGCCCTCGGTGCCGATGTTGAACAGGCCGCAATGCGCGGCCACCGCCACCGACAGGCCGGTGAAGATGAAGGTGGTGGCGTAGAACAGCGTGAAGGCGATGCCGGTTCCCTTGCCGAAGGCGCCTTCGACCAGGATGACGGCGGCGCGGAACGGGTTCTCGCCCACAAGCATGACGACGAAACCGGCAACGATGAAGGCGACAGACAGGTTGATCAGCGGAATCAGCCCATAATCGGCCCAAGCCGGCAATTTGGCGTAAGGCGTGCTCATTCTGCAGCCTCCTGGCGCTCGACACCCGCCATCAGCAGGCCAAGCTCGCCTTCGGTCGCCTCGGGGCCGCGTTCGCCGACGATGCGGCCGGCAAACATCACCAGGATGCGGTCGGACAGCGAACGGATCTCGTCGAGTTCCACCGACACCACCAGCACTGCCTTGCCCTGGTCGCGCATGGCGATCAGCCGCTTGTGGATGAATTCGATGGCGCCGACATCGACCCCGCGCGTCGGCTGACCGACGATGAGAACACCAGGGTCTTGTTCCATTTCCCGCGCCAGCACGATCTTCTGCTGGTTGCCGCCGGAGAAATTCGCCGTCTTCAGGCGCGGATTGCCGGGACGAATGTCGTATTTCTCGATCTTGTCCTTGGCGTCGGCCATGATGGCATCGATGTTGAGGAGCGGTCCTTTGAGGTAGCGCGGGTCGTCGTGATAGCCGAGGATCGAATTCTCGTTCTCCTCGAAGGCCAGCACCAGCCCGACATGATGGCGGTCTTCCGGCACATGGGCGAGGCCGCGGTCGCGCAACTCGCCGGGGTCGGCCGCTCCGGTCAAATCGATCGGCTTGCCGTCGAGCATGACCGAGCCGGAAACCGCGCGCCTGATGCCGGAAATCGCCTCCAGCAGTTCGGACTGGCCGTTGCCGGCGACGCCGGCAATGCCGACGATTTCGCCGGCGCGGATATCGAAGGAGATGTCGTCGACCATGGTGACGCCACGGGAATCCTTCACCGTCAAGTTCTTGACCGCGAGCTTGACGGCGCCGGCTTCCGCTTCGCCCTTTTCGACCCGCAGCAGCACGCGCCGCCCGACCATCAACTCGGCCAGTTCGCCCACCGTCGTCTTGGCTGTCTCGCGCGTTGCCACCATCGTGCCCTGGCGCATGACCGAGACATTGTCGGTAATGGCCATGATCTCGCGCAGCTTGTGGGTGATCAGCACCACCGTTTTTCCCTGCTCCTTCAATTGCTTGAGGATGCGGAAGAGGTGGTCGGCCTCAGCAGGTGTCAACACGCCCGTCGGCTCGTCGAGGATCAGGATTTCGGCGCCGCGATAAAGCGCTTTCAGGATTTCGACGCGCTGCTGCAGGCCGACGGGCAGTTCCTCGATGATGGCGTCGGGATCGACTTCCAGCCCGTATTCGCGTTCCAGGCGCTCCAGTTCGGAGCGCGCCTTGGCGATGCTCTTTTTCAGCAGCGCATCGCTTTCGGCGCCGAGGATGATGTTTTCCAGCACGGTGAAATTGTCGACCAGCATGAAGTGCTGGTGCACCATGCCGATGCCGAGCGCGATGGCGTCATTGGACGTCTTGATCGACGCCGCCTTGCCGCCGACTCGGATCTCGCCGCTGTCGGCCTGGTAGAAGCCGTAGAGGATCGACATCAGCGTCGACTTGCCTGCGCCGTTCTCGCCGACAATGCCGTGGATGGTGCCGCGCGCGATCTCCAGGTTGATGTCGCGATTGGCGCGAACGGCGCCAAAACTCTTGTTGATGCCGATCAGTTCGATTGCGGCTTGCGCCATGCAGCCTGTCCCACTCTTATTTTTTTATCGCTTGGTCAAAACGCCTAGCATGATGCCCCGTCTGTGCCAATTGGCGGCGCAGCGACCACTCTCGACAAATCCCGGTGCGATTGTCAATTTCGAACGTGGCCGGAGACCTTCACATTCACTAATATACAAAGCTCAATAGTCGCATCACTTTGTAACTGCGTGCGCCGAGACCTGGGGAATTCGAATGATCATGCCTGCCGACCGGCTGACGACGCTGGAAATCCGCGCCACCGAACAGGAAAAGACCATCGAGGAACTGTCGGGCCAGATCGCCGAGCAGTGGCAGGTGATCGAGCGCATGCAGCGCAAACTCGATGCCCTGACCGAGCGCTTCATGGCGCTGGAGGAACAGTCGGCGCCGGATGTGCCGATAACCAAACCACCGCACTGGTAGCAAGGAGAAGCCGATGGCCAGTGAGAGCGATCCCGTTGCCCGTGCCGGCGACTATGTGCTTGGCCTGATGAACGACCGCGACCGGGAGCGCGCCGAGCGCGACCTCGAAATCGATCCCGCCTTCCGCGACACGGTGATGCGGCTGGCCGAGCGCATGCATGTCTTCGATCGTGCTGAGCCGTCGGGCGGCATTGACCGCTGGCGGCAGATCTCGCAACGCATCGCCGAAATGCCGCAAATGCGTGTGGTCGGCCACGACGAGACAAAGCCCGCGCCAGTGATCAGCAAGCTGGAGCGCCGCCCCTACGGCGTGGGTGTGCATTCGCTCGGCGGCCGGCGCGGCGCCGTCATCGCCATCGCGTTGATCGTGGTGTTTGCGCTGGGTTATCTCTTGGGCTTGTTGTCGGCAGGAAGTGCGCTTCTGCCTTGAACGGCGGAGCAAGTCGCATAAGGCGCTCCCCCCTCTCCGTCTCGGGCTTCGCCGATCCCGCAACGCCGGAACTGCCGATCTCCCCCCTTGCGGGGGAGATGGCCGGCAGGCCAGAGGGGGGTGTGAAGGATCGCCAGCCTGAATTGCTTCCGCCGGGAATGAACCCGTGAATTGGCTGATAGGTTGAGGGACAGCACCCCCCTCTGCCTTGCCAGGCATCTCCCCCGCAAGGGGGGAGATCGGATGTCGCCGAGACCTTCGCCAATCTTCAACGTCCCTCCGGACCCCCCAAAAACAAAACCGCCGGGCTTTCACCCGGCGGTTCCGAACCTTAGTCCTTGCCTATCAATACGGGCAGGCGTTGTCGGCGGTGTAGTCATGCACCTCGATCTTGCCGGCAATGATGTCGGCCTTGGCCTTTTCGACCGCCGCCTTCATCTCGTCGGTGACCAGCGCCTTGTTGTTGTCGTCCATGGCGTAGTCGACGCCGCCTTCCTTGAGGCCGAGATTTTGCAGGCCGCCTTTGAAGGTGCCGTTCTTGCCGTCCATGAAGGCGGTGTAGACGGCCACGTCGACGCGCTTCAGCATCGAGGTCAGCACCTTGCCGGGCTGCAGGCCGTTCTGGTTGGAATCGACGCCGATGCCGAGCTTGCCGGCATCCGCCGCCGCTTGCAGCACGCCGACGCCGGTGCCGCCGGCCGCGGCATAGACCACGTCGGAGCCCTGGTCGATCTGCGTCTTGGCGATCTCGCCGCCCTTGGCCGGATCGTTCCACGCCGCCGGCGTGTCACCGGTCATGTTCTGGATGACGTCGGTAGCACCGGCAGACTTGGCGCCGCCGACATAGCCGCATTCGAACTTGCGGATCAGCGGAATGTCCATGCCGCCGATGAAGGAGACCTTCTTCGTCTTCGAAGCCATCGCCGCCATGATGCCGACGAGATAGGAGCCTTCATTTTCCTTGAAGACAAGCGAGCGGACATTGGGCAGGTCGACGGCATCGTCGATGATGGCGAAGTTGAGGTCCGGATATTCCTTCGCGACCACCTTCAGCGCATCCTCCCAGGCAAAGCCTGCCATGACGATCGGATTGCGGCCGTCCTCGGCGAAGCGGCGCAGCGCCTGCTCGCGCTGTGAGGCGTTGGACACTTCGAACTCGACATAGGCGGTGCCGGTTTCAGTCTTGAACTTTTCGGCGCCGTGATAGGCAGCCTCGTTGAAGGATTTGTCGAACTTGCCGCCGAGATCGTAGAGGATGGCCGGCTGGACATCCGCGGCGAAAGCCGGGAGAACCATTGCGGTTGCGGCCAGGAGGCCGAGAACGATACGTTTCATGTGATCCACACCCTGTCGGTTATTTTTTTCCGTTACGCGCCGCCCGCCTGCCCGGTTCTCCGGCAGGCATACGACATCAGCCAGGAGCGTACTCCCCTCCCGCTCCAGGCAATCTGGCACGGCCCGAAACAAAATTCACGCGGAATTTTGACCTTTTGGAAAAGCATGCCCAAGGCGGTGACAGCCGTGGACGGGAGCCGCCTTGTCGTCGCAAGTCCGCCGGAGCAATCCCGTCAGCCCGGGGCGAATTCTCCGCCTCGCCGCCGGCGCCGGTAGCCGACCGCATGGAGGAGGAAGGCAAGCACCGCGAACACGGCAAAGCCGGGCTGGGCAAGCACCCAGGCGATGCCGGCATCCCATATGATCGGGCTAGCCTTGGCGCGCACGAAGGTCTCGAAAGCCGCACGGGTGTCGGGCGACACCGCCAGCCAGCTCGAATTGAGCGGCGTCATGACCAGCGCGGAGGCCGCCACCGAACGCGTCGCGTCGAGCACCGCCATGATGACGGCGACCGAAAGTGCGACCATGGCCGCAAGGCGAAACAGAAAACGCAACATCGATATCTTTCCTCCGGTCCCCAAGCTCCTCCCGAGGACCTTCCGGTCAAACGAGGAATAGAATGCGTAGGCCCGGCGCGCAATCGGCCTACGCGAATTTGAAGCCCCCCGTCTGCCTATATCGCCGCCTTTCGGCTGCGCCGATGCACGAGCCAGACGGCAAGGATGCCGCCGGCAATCGCGCCGACCACCAGCCCGGCAAGGCCGATGAACACCGCGAAGTAGCCGCAACCGCCCTCGAAACAGCTGATGTCGGTGACTTCGGCAATGACAGCACCCAGCCCGAAGCCGGCAACGGCGCCGACGACCGCGCCGAGGATGATGCCGAGCAAGGCTGCGGCAATCGAGGCGAAGGCCGACGGCGCTTGCGCTTGCCGCGCGGTATAGACGGCCGCAGGTCCGGCATCGCGGCGCAGCAGGTAGATGCAGAACAGGCCGATGCCGATTTCGGCGGCAGTGATCGCCATGCTCCTGGCGGAGAAGACGAAATCCGGCACCGCCAGCACATAGGCCTGCCTTGCCAGCAGAAAGACGATGATGGCGATCTGCCAGAAGGTGAAATGGCGCGGGAAGTGGGCCGAACGGCCGAAGGCGAGGCCGAGCAGATAGAGCCCCCACAGGATGGTGATGACGTCGAAGGCCAGCGCGCCAAGGACGAAATAGAACACCGTGTCCGGCAGGCCGGAACTGCCGACCAGCCACCAGGCCGAAACCAGGCCATAGGCCGACCACGCCATGACGAAGGCCAGCCAGACCACCGGGATGAAGGACAGGTCCGAACGCCCGGGCGGCGGCAACCCGCCTGGCACACCTCCGGCCGGCGTTCCGCTGCCGGGATTTTCGCCAATCGATGTCACGTCGGACAATGCCCCCCGCAAAGCCTCTGCTTCACTCGACAACTGGCCCGGGGCGAAGTCAAGCGCGGCCGTCCCCCAGGGCGTTGCCTGTGCACACCATTCGGCGCCCCAGCGCTTCTGGAACGGGGGCGCCGACGATCACGCGAAACGATGCATGGCCGGCAAAGCGAATAGACTGCCGTTATGGCTTGGCATTCGGCGCCGGATCGACTAGATGAGCCCCGCGCCTGTTTGATTGACGGGCGCCGGGAAGGGCATCCGCTGGTTGGCGGCGCCCGTGACGCGGGTCTCCCCCGCACTTCCCAAAGGGATGCATCTCCCCAACCCGCTCGGCAAAACCGGCCGGCGCGAATGCAAGGACGGAGAGGTGGCCGAGTGGTTGAAGGCGCACGCCTGGAAAGTGTGTTTACGGGAGACCGTAACGCGGGTTCGAATCCCGCTCTCTCCGCCAGCCTATTCATCGTCAAACAAATACTTGATATAATTATATAAATCTTATTGACGTTGGCAGCCGGTGCCCCAAAAGCGATCCGCGCCTTCGCAATAGCCTGAGACATTGCGTCGTGGCTAGGCGGTTGCGGCGGTCGCCTGAGCTGGGCCCCGTTTTCGAGGAGCAGGACGGCGTCGATCACGGCGTTTCGAAACGACTTTGAGGGGAACGGCCGGCGCTGGAGACAGCGCGCCAAGCACAGCGTTGACCATGCCGTTGGCCACGAAATCGGCGCTGATGTCGGCGGCCAGAGCTTGCCCTTCTTTCCAGGCATCGCCTTCCTCCGCGTCCGACCAGAACACAATTCCGATTCTCAAACCTGCTTTGGCGCGTTTCAGTCGGCGAACCAGAAAGCGAGCATGCTTGACAGAATCCCGGTTCAGGAAACCGACAACGACGGTGTCGATCGCCCCTAGTTCGAGAAGACGAATACCTGCCGGCTCCATATCGACGAAACTTGCCTTCGCCACCGTTGCACCTTGCACCTCCAGCACCTGAGCGAGCATGGCGGCCGCGGCGTCGTCGAGTTCCCCTCGACCCCCGGCACAAAGCACCGAGATGTCCTTGCCATCGGGCAGCTCGATCTCTTCCTCTTCGACGCCGTCTGGCTCCTTGCTCCCGCTCCCTTCCGCGGTGGCTGTCGGCTCATCTTCCTCGCTTGCTTCTTCCTGTGCATCGTCGGCAAGATTTGCCACAAGAATTTGGGCGCTCGCCGCTACCTGCCTTCGCTGCTGATCGCCCATCACGCCACGCATGCGGTCCTGCTCGCCCAACAGGAGAGCAGGAATGGCGACCTTGTCATAGAAATCGATCAGATACTTCTCCTCGAGGATCTCCTCGGCATGGTCGGTGGCTTCGTCCGGATCGCCGGCCAGGAGCCGCTGATAGAGCCGGGCGTGAGGTTCGAGGACTGGTTCGTTGCCAAACAGGACGTCGAGAAATTCGAACTGCGGAACATGTCGCCCAAGCACGACGAGACACACCGTCAGCGGCGTCGAAAGCACCAGGCCGAGCGGCCCCCACAGCCACGTCCAGAAGATCGCCGCGACGATGATCGCCAAAGGCGAAAGTCCCGTGCGCGAGCCGTAGAGCCACGGTTCGACGACATTGCCGGTTACCATTTCCATCACGATGAACAATGCAGCGGTCCACAGCACGAGCGACCAGCCGGGTGCCACGGCCAAGGCGAGGAACAAGGGCAGCATCGCGCCTATCGCCGGGCCGATATAGGGAACGAAGCGAAGCGCCAGTGCCAGCAATCCCCACAGCAGCGCGTTCGGAATGCCGAGCACCCAAAGCCCGATGGCAATGGGTATTGCGTAGACAATGTTGACCACCAATTGCATGAGCAGATAGCGGCCCACTCGCTTGCCGGCGTCCTGCAATGCTTGTGTTGTGCGGTGGAGGTCCCCGTAACCGACCAGGCGGATGAACCGATCGCGTAGATCCTCGCGCTCGAGCAACATGAAGATGACGACAATGATGATCAGGCCAGCCGATGCCATCGGGCTGATCAACGGTCCGACGATGTTCTGCAGGACCTGGAGCGGTCGCTCACGGGCGACGATCTCGACGGGAACAGGCTCGCGCCGGGGCTTGTCCGCTGCTGGCGGCGTCACGTCCTGTTTATCGATCTCCTGACCGACACGCTCGATCACCCCGCTTAGCCTCGCAATGATGCCACCACCAACGCCCGTTTCCTTGAGCGAACGCACCTTGGCCAGGATGTTTGTCTGGTAGGCTGAAATGTTCTGGGCAAGCTCGCTGACCTGGGTCGCCACAATAAAGCTGAACAGACCCAGGGCCGCGAATGCACCAATCACGCTCAAAAGAACAGCAGGCAGGCGGGGCACGCCGGCACGTTTCAGCCCGGCAACAACCGGCGCCAGCGCAAAGGTCAAAAGCAACGCGATGGCAATCGGCAGAAAAACCTCGCGACCGAAATACAAGGCAGCGACCGTCGTGACGACCGTTGCCACAGTGGGCAGCGCTGTCCGCGGATGGGCATTCCCTGCCGCAAGGATCCGTCCCAGCCCTCGCTCGGACGATGGGATGTCGTTTCGACGATTGGCGGCCACCTGATTCCCCCCCGTTGCCACAGGATAGTTAGCCGCATTCGGCGGCCGGGCAATGTTAGCAGGGTCGAATACATGCGTTTTGCGGCTTGCAGGCTCCAGATTTCCCGCCTCACGCTCTCCTAACCGTGAGACCGAGCTCGGGGACCTCCTCGCCCCATCAAAGAGATATGGTGGCCGAGCGCAGATTCCTTTCGACCTTTCAAAACGGATGCACAACCCAACGACGCAGGCTATGTTGCCCCCGTTTGGGCCAAGGGGAGGGAATGACATGCAGGCAATGCCGATAGCGCATCAAGCCGCGCAATCCGAGGTCAGGCCCGTATCCTCCTTGACCGGCTATCCGGCCGCTGTCCTCTGCTGGCTGCTTTCGGCTGGTGTCTATATCGCGGCCAAATGGGTGGCGCCCGAGATGCCGCCCTGGGGCCTCTGCTTCTGGCGGCTGACGCTTGCTTGCGCCATCCTGCTCCCGATTGTGCGCCGTCATCACGACGCGATGATTGGGCTTTTGCGCACTCGCGCCGTGGAGGTCATCGCCGTGGGGGCGATCGGTCTCACGCTGTGCCAGGGTATGATCTACCATGGCCTCAATCACACCGACGCCACCACGGCCGGTATCATCATGGCGCTGTCGCCTGTCATGACGATGGTGCTCGCCCGTTTCGTGCTTGGCGAGCCGCTCGGGCTGTGGAAGTCGCTTGGCGCGCTGGTTGCGCTCGCCGGGATGATTTTCATCGTTGCCCACGGGAACCTGACGGCGCTGCTGCAACTCAAATTCAACGCCGGTGAGCTGTGGATCGTCGGCAGCGCGTTCTGCTGGGGCCTGTACACCGTGCTTTTGCGCCGTGCCAAATTCGGTATCGAACTCCTGCCGATGGTCGTGCTGCTGCTCGGCGCCGGCGCGCTGGTCGCCTTGCCCTTCCATTTGTGGGAATTGTTCAACGACGAACGCTCCGCCATGGACGTCGACAGCATTCTCGCGCTCGCCTATCTGGCAGGTCCCGGCGGCGCCTTGATGTACTATCTCTACAACAAAAGCGTGGAAACGCTCGGCGCGAGCCGGGCGAGCATGCTGCTCTACCTGCAGACGGTGTTCGTCGCCATGCTCGCCTATCTTCTGCTCGGCGAGAAATTGCACGATTACGATCTGGTCGGCGCGGCCTTCATCGTCGCCGGCATCGTACTTGCCACCGCGATCAAGCCAAGGCCAGCTTAACCATCAGCCAGCAGCCTGGGCACGGCGCGTCGCTCTGAGCGGCACGCCACGCGGACTACGCGCCCTACATCCAGGCATGGATGGTGGCTACCGCCATCTATGTCTGCCTTCCCGAATCGAGTTGCACCCCAAGTCGCTCTTTCCTCCTCCACCGCACCACGGCGCGGTAACTGGTTCGATCTACGGGAACGTGAAGCACGAAACGGTCGGGAATTGCGATGTCGGCCTTCACCCGCAACTCCGCACCGTGAGCGTGCTGGTTACAAACCAGACAATTGATGCTGACGTCGCCGGAGTCGATTGTCGCTTCCTTCAGAACAAGGTCACGGATATGCGACCGTCGCTCTATGGGTGGGTCAGTCGGCACTGCCTTATTCCTCTGATTTGACGAACCGAAACCGTTCCGGAACGGGGGTTGGAAACACACTACCGGCCCAGTGGCTGCCTCGAAAGGCTGACGAGCTCGGCTTCGTCGACCACGCCGGCCATATAGTTCGCGATAATCCGGGATGCGAGAGCCTCGCGTGCTTCCGGCGATTGACCGTCGAGCTTGAGCTGCTGGAATACACGCCCCAACAGTTCGAGTTCGGATGGCTGCAGAATGCCAGCCTCCGTGGCTTTGCGTCGAATGGGCACGTGTTCTCCTCCACCGCGGTCAATGAACATACGACCGCAGCCAGGAAACTCAACTCCACTGTTGAGGGCGCCCAGGCGCGCAAATGCCGTTTCGGACGCGCGAAGCTCTCACCGCGGCCTGTGCCGCGCTCGCCATCTTCATGGCGGATTGCCGGCCTGCTCCCGCAGCCAGGCGCAGAAATGCCTCGGAGCCATGCGGCGGTCGTCGGCGCGCATCAGCGCAAAGTGCCAGGCGGGACCGCTCAGCACCTGACGGAAGGGGGCGACCAGAAGGCCCTGGGCCAACAAGGAACCGAACAGGGTGGGCGACAGCAGTGCCACGCCACCACCTGCCAATGCGGCATTGGCGTTGAGTTCATGGGTCGGGAAATCGACTGCGGCAAACCGTATGGCCGACGGGATTTCGCCGTGCGCCATGATGAACCATTGTTCCCAGTCGGGATGCGGCAAGAGCTCGAAATCGACCAGTTCCGCCGGAACTGCAAGCGAATGCCCTCCGAGCAGGGTCGGCGCCAGCATTGGCGTCACGTCCACCGGGATGAGCCGGTGTTCCTCAAGGCCGGTCCACCCACCGCGACCCGTTCTGATGATGACGTCAAATGCGTTGGGATCGCGTATATCCGTCGAGACATCCAGCTCGATACCGGCCGGTCCTGACTCAGGATAGTGCGGTAGACGCGGTGCGAGCCAGCGTGATGCGAACGTGGGTGGTGCAGTGACCTTTAGAGGAGGCGTCGCCGCCTGAAATCGGTCGACCGCCTCTGCTATCCCGGCGAGTGATTCCCGAACCTGGCTTGCCAGCGCGGCGGCGGCAGGTGTCGGCACAACGCGGCCATGAACGCGTACAAAAAGCGGCTGCCCAAGCTCGGCCTCCAGCGAGCGGATACGCAGGCTGACAGCCGCGGGCGTCAGGAAAAGGCGTTCGGCGGCCCGCGCAAAGCTGGCGGTCGCAACGCATACTTCGAGAATGCGCAAGGATTCGAGGGAGGGCCGCATGATTAGTTTTCCTTGTGACAGCGACAAGAAGAGCGCGTTTTTTGAGTAACGCGCACTGGTGTAGATGCCGGCCTCGAAACTAGGAGGCATTTGATGTCGCTGCAATCAAGACACTTGTTTACCCTCTTCATGACGCTTCACCCCGTCATGGATCTTGGGCACACGCCGGCGGGCGGCCGACGCATTTTCGCGGTCTCGGGCGGAAACTTCGAGGGCGAGCGCATTGGCGGCACGGTGTCGCCGCTCATCGGGTCCGATCTGCTTCTCGGCCGGACGGACGGCACATTCCAACAGGATGTCAGGCTGCTCCTCGTCGCCGACGATGGCGGCTTGATCATCATGACCTATCGCGGCGTCAGGCGCGCGTCTCAGGCCGTCGACGAACGCCTGGCACGCGGAGAGTTGGTCGATGCATCCGAATACTATCTACGCACAACGCCGTATTTCGAGACCGCTGCGCCGGCCCATGCCTGGCTCAACAGCATTGTATCGGTCGCCAGCGGTGGCCGGACGGCAAGCGGTGTCGAATATGAGGTCTTTGAAATCCTCTGACGTGACAGCGCGGCCACCCAATACGCCTCGCTTGGAGCGAGCATGGCAGATGATGCTCCGCTGGTTCTGGCTGCAAATGCAGAGGCGCCAAAGCTCGCGCATGCTGCGCGAGCTGACAGACGAGCAACTCAGCGACATTGGCCAGCGCCGCAGCTCCAACGGAAAAGTCTCGCCACGCCCAGACCGCCTTGATGAACGCTAGCCAGACCATGTCACTCCGGTCGCTGAGCGGCGCAATCGGCAAGGCCGCCATCCCATACTTGCCAGCCGTGCGGTACCTTCATCCCGCGGCCTGCGCCGACCTGCGCCGCGCGTCGCTCACCGTCAGCCAGACGGCGGAGACCAGGAAGTAGAAGGCGCCGAACGCTGCATAGGGCGCGACATTGGTGATGTCGATCGTTGCCGAACTGTCCGCCATCTTCACAAAGAAAATGCCGGCCAGTGCCGACTGGGCGCCGCTCAGCACCATTGCCCACTGCGCGCCGGACTTCCAACGCCTGACTGCGGTCGCGAGCTGAAAGAGGCCCGAAAAGACTGCCCAGACGCCGAAGACGACGAGCACCGTGCTCATACCTTTGCCGAGAGCAATGGCGACTGCCACGGTGGTGATGATGCTGACGACGAAGTTAAGCAGCTGCGTCTTGTTGCGGTTCAAGCCGCCGGTGCGCTGTGCGTCGATGAAGTTGGCCAGCGCGTCCCAAGCCGGATAGGCGACCAGCATGATGGCTGCCAGGAGAGGCATTGTTTTGGCGAGCGTGAAGGCCAGGAGGACCCAGGCGGTCGAAACGGCAAAGCGTGTGAAATAGTAGCTTTTAAGCCAGGCGGTTGAGGATTGAATCAGCGTGGTTTCATTCGTCTTAGCAAGCATTTCGATTTCTCCTTTGTGTTCGCTTTAGAACTACCTACTAGAAGGTAGACATGTCAACTCCTGTTTTTGCCGATCGGACCTAGCCATCCCGGCTACCATCATTGCCGGCCAAAAGGGGGCAGGGCGGACCAGAACTCCGGCCCAACCGGCATGATCACAACCTTCGCTCGGAAAGCGCTTCGGCCGTCAACGACATGCCTGTCTCGGCCGCGGCAGCGGTTGCACGGCCGATCGCACCAACGAAATCGGTCCCTGGGGACCAGTCGAGTGCTGACCTCCGGCGCAGTGGATGACCGGCTCCCTATTTCCAGATCAATTCAACTGCTCCGGGGGCGAAATTGCTCTCGAACCAACAAAACATCAGCTCGACTTGGAACCAAGACCCATCGCCATCTGAATGGCAAAGGAGCCGCTAACGGCCGAGGGAAGCGCCCGTGCAACCAGACGAAAACCCTTGGCCACGCTTTGGCCGGTCGAGCGGGGCTTCTCATCACGGGTCGGCGGAACGAGGCGATTGGCTTTCACCTTCTCAAACCCGGCGGTGATCGTCGACTGCCGCCGCGCGATCCAGGCATTGAAGGAATCCGACGTTATCGAGCTTGTCCGGCAAATTGCGACGGCGGACGACGCCGATGTCGGCCTGATGGCGGACACCTTCTGTACCTTACTTGTCGTCGATCGAATGGCCATGTTCCGGCGTCCTTAATCTGCATCAAGGTCAGAGATCATCCGGCTTTCACATCGGCGGGACGACGCCATCTTTGCCGACGACCACCTGCTGTCCGAGCACGCCACTTGCCGCTTTCTCAGCAATGATGAAGACGACCGCCCCCGGTGCGAGGTCGTCCTTTGTAGCCGCGGCAAGGGTGACAACAGGCGTGCTGTCAGGGATGGAGATCTTCTTTTCCTTGCCATGGTAGGACACGGTTACGGTCCGCCCCTGGATGCCCGTGACCGCATCGGCCACCGTGGCATTGGTCATGCTGCTGTCGGGCTTGAGATCCCAGCCATAACTTCCCTCGCCGGCGCCCCGCAACGCCGGCGGGAAGATGAGGACCTCAAGCGCACCGTCGCCGCCCTCAGCTTTTGGCTGAGAGGCGATCCCGACAAAATCGCCAGGCTTGATGTCGGTGACCTGTGCCCGGGCCACGGCCGAGATTTTCCAACCATCGGCCAAAGTGACGTCAAGTGTTTCGCCCTCCCGGGTTTTTACTTTCAGCACCGATGCGCTGAAGGTCTCAACCGTCCCTCTGATATGGAGTTGCGGGGCCTTCTGGTCCTCCGCCTGCGCAGCGCTGGTTAGCAGCGGAAATGCAGCAAAGCCCAAGGCGACCAGCGCGGGTAAAATCTTTCGGATCATGGTGGTTTCCTTACCTACTGGTTGGTAGTTGCTCAACGTAGTATGAGAATTCGGAGGCGGGCTAGCCGCCTCTGCCGTGCACACAACTTGTTAGTGAACCTTCGCCGATAGTCGCTGCACGGTCGGCGTCAGGATGGCGTCAAAGACGGCAGGGTTGCCATAGGCGCGCGCGGACAGCATCGCGCCATGGACAGTCGCCATGAAAGTCTCAGCCTCCAGTTCCGCCGAGCCGGCGAATTTCAGCACCCCCTGTTCGGCGCCCCGCTGCATGACCTTGGTCAGCCAGGACGACAGAAACCTGAAGTAAGCCCGCACCTCGACGGCAATTTCAGGCGGGAGCGCCGGGAGTTCGCTGGCAAGCAGCGCGCAGACGCAAAACGGGACGCTCGCATCCTCAATGCATTTTGCCCAGTAGCCGGCATAGGTTCGAAGCAGCGCGAGGGGGTCAGGGAATTTGCTTTCCAGATCTGCCATGCCGGCCTCGGTACGCTCGCGATGGCGCACCACAAGCGTGCGAACGAGGTCGACCTTGCTGGGGAAATGGTGGTGGATGCTCGCCTTGCGGATTCCCACTTCGCCGGCGATATCGGCGTAGCTGAATCCGTTGTAGCCGCCCGCCACGATGAAGTTTCGCGCCGACGCCAGAATCTGATCGGAGGTCATCACAAGATTGCTCATGGCGATTACCTACCTACTAGTAGGGTTATTGTCAACCCTGGATTTCTGGGCGAGGCGATCTACGCCAAGGCCAGGCTGAATTGGCAATCCACCCGGAAATGAAAAGCCCGCCGGCCGAGCCAGCGGGCGAGGTAGGGCAGGAAACCTTGCGGCCATTCCGCAAGAACGGGACAAGCTGCAATACGCCTTTGCCGCCGGCTAGAACCAGCGGCGGTCGCGTTCCAGGGTTTGCCCGAGCAGCATGCCGATCAGCAGCCCGGCAATGCCACCAAGGACAAAAGCGCTGCTGATCGTGCCGGGATTCTGCTGGACGGTTTCGGACACCGTCTGCGCCTGCGATCTCAACTGCTGCGCTGCCCGCGCCGCGCGCTCGGTCGCGCTGCCATACCAGCCGCCTGCTTCGTCGACGGCATCTTCGGCGCGGTCGGCAAGTATCCTGTTGATCTTGGCTATCTCACGCTTCAGCGATGCAACCTGCTTTTCCAGGGCCTCCTGGGCTTCTCGGGCGGAAATCTTCGGGGTTTCGTTGTCGGCCATGGGCTGTTCCTTTCGTTGAGGTACGGGGAACGGCTTACAGACAGGGATGGTTCCGAACGCGTGTCCGCCGCACACGGCATTCTCATCCGGCCTCGGCTCGCCCCGCCAGCTTCTTCGCAGCCCTGCGGAACCACGATGAGTCTGCCGTGTTGTAGGCTTCAGAGCCAAGCGAGAGGATACCGCACGTGCTAAGCACCGTTCGAATGATGATCGGCCAGACCCGCGATGCGATCGGTTTGCAGAAGCGCGCCCCCACCATCCCGACCGATACCGATATGCCCGTCTCCAGGGAAATCGCCACGCTCACCGCCATTCGCCTCACCGACATGGCCGGCCTCGGCCCATCGACAGCCGAGAGCTGACGGCCTTGCGGACCGGCGACCCGGTCCACTAACTTTTGATGTTGAAAAAATGCTTCGCGCGAGCCTTATAAGAAGAATCGACGTTTCCCATTGCTCATTGAGGAGATTTGCGATGGATAACGTCCAGAGCAACACAGTCGATCAACCCGCCGTCGAGGTGGTCGAGGCCTGCGGAGAATGGTTTGTCCGCGTGGTCGAAGACGGCAAGGCAACCACGACATCTTTCGAACGCGAAGCCTTCGCCCTGACCTTTGCCGAGGGCCAGCGAATACGCCTGCGGCTGGAGACGATCACGAGGGTCTAGCGTTGGCGCCAACGCACGGGGCAAGGCATGTTCTGTCCGGTGGCGAGCCGCATCCGCTATCGCCTTGGGCGCTGCAGCCTTCACCCTCTGACGGCAGGCGGCCAGTCTTTGAAGACGGTGGTCGAAATGTGCAGGGCAAACAGCTTGCGGCCCTCTCCATCGCTGACTTCCATACGCCATTCCCGATCGCGTTCGAAAGCGCCGTCCAGATCGCGCAGTATGTAGCCGGTGGTCTGCGTTGCCTGTTCCCAGGCAGTCTCGACATCGGGCAGTACAACGCCCTCGTCATCGCGCAAAAGCGGTCCGTAGCCGGTGTCGAAGAAGTATCTGGGCATCGGGTCTGCCTCTAGGCTTATCTTAGCAACCCGGGATGGGCTGGTCCTGCCATAAGACAGGAAATCACCCCTCACGCATTCACATGCATTAAGGCCACATGAATTAGGGCCGTGCGCAAGGCTTCAGCCGCCGACCGCTGCTTGCGTCCGCAGATGCAGATAGCTTGGATTCCAGCCGGCCTCCTGTTCGAGCCCCTTGGAATTCAGCACCGTCAACTGGTCGCCTTCGAGGCTGATCAGCGATTTGCGGCGAAGCGATTGCAGGACGCGGTTCATGTGGACCGGCGTGACGCCCATCGTGTCGGCCAGCTCGACCTGCGTGAGCGGCAGCGTGTATCGGTCGTCGGAGACCAGACCCACCGAGCGCAGCCGGGCCAGCAATTCGCACAACAGGTGCGCAACCCTCGGCTCGGCCTGTCGTTGTCCGATATTGACCAGCCATTCGCGCAATGTCCCCTCGTCGACCATCGTGCTCATCAGCATGGCCCGGGCGATGGCCGGGCGGCCAAGCAGCTGCTGGATGGACGAACGGCTGACATCCACCACCTGGCACTCGGCCAGCGTGCCGACGGAGTGATCCATGTGATCGAGCAGATAGACATGCAGGTCACACAAGTCGCCGGGCATAGGCCATGATCTGGCGCCGGCCGTCCTGCAGTATCTTGTAGCGGCAGGCAAAGCCGCGCAGCACCAGATGGACATCGCCCGGCTTGTCACCTTCCGCGATCAGGTCGACATAGGGCTGGACTGTGCGGGTCTTGCCCACCACCGCGTCGAGGAGAGCGAGATCGGCTTGGTCGAGATGGCCAAAATTGAGAAGCTTTCGACTGAGAAAGTTGACGCTCATCATCCAACCTGCGGTGAATTCTCCTGCAGATTTAAGGCCAGTTCCGGGATCGGCCTTAACATATGATAAGACGCGGCTGGCCAAAAGCCGTCACGCGGCCTATCTCTCTAAGAGTGGTCGTCGAAGGCAGGAATGACTTCCCCAGCAGCGAACGATGCCCTCCCCAGCGCGGGATCGGCCGGTGGATCGGTTTCTTCGCAAACCGAGGATTGTTGCGTGCCACGATTTTATTTCGACGTTCAGCGGGACGCGGTCTCCGAACCCGATCGGATCGGCACCGAACTCAGCGGCGATGACCTCGTTTCCGCAACTGGTGTTGGGATTGGCGCTGGAGATTGCAAGGAGGCCTTGCCGCAACTGATGACCATTGTCATTTCGGTGCGGGGCGGCGGAACCCTGCAGCTTTATCAGGCGACACTCAGCCTTGTCGGCAAATGGAACGCCTAGCGTTAACATAGGTTGAGGCGGACAATCCGAAGAACGGCATAATCCTCCCACGCGATCAAATCCGGGCGAGCGCGTGCGCCTTCGCGGGAGGGCAGCCACTATGCTATTCGGCGTATTGAATAGAGACGAGCTTGCTCTTTGCAGGCAAGTTTTCCGACATTGGTCCGGGCTCAGTGGTCTAGTCGAAACGTTGTCGCGCGAGGATTTGGCGTGGGAAATTCTGCAGGCGCACAACGCCGGCGCAACCACTTACGCCAAACTGGTCGCCGCGATTACCACGAGGACGGGCGAAGCCTGGTATTTCAACGCGATCGACAGCGGCCCGCCAATGGCGTCCGATAGCGAAGCACCCGTTGAATTCTAGAGGCTGCGCACCGCTTCTAGCGCTCTGTGCCCTTTGGGAGTGCCTGTGATGAAATCCGAGAGCGATGGTCTGGTCGACATGCCCTACGACACGGAGGGCTTCGCGGAAAAACATGGCCTGACGGTGCGCGCAGCCGAGGTCGTTCTGATTTCCAACGGGCCGTCGAAAGTCGCATGTGATGCCGCGGCCCGCGCTTTCAAGGAAGCGCTGTCGATGCGCAACAGGCAGTGGCAACGCGACTAATGGATACGCGCTGCGGGAGGCGGGCTATGGCTGAGCATTTTATATCGAAAAGCGGCGTAGCATATCCGGATGACCTGACGTTGTTGAAAAGGGTGTACGACCGCATCTGCGCCGAACGGACCCTGTCTCACGGTTGTCCCGAGGCTGCCGAATTGGCTGCAATGGCGATGGACCTTTTCAGCCGCGGGATTTTTGAGGAAGACACGCTCTATGGCGAACTTCGCCGAAGCTGAGCAATTGGTCTGATCTCAAATCCTGCAATGAGACCGCTGCAAGTCTTGTCCTGACGCACCTGCACATCGTTGCGGCGCGAGGCGGGCGGCGAATCCTTTGGAACGCTCTCTGCGCCCAAGGGTTGTCCTCCGAAGGGAGGACGCGATGCCGAATCCATTGAACCATGTCGAAACATTGCGGGCGGTGTCAGACCTGCTCCACCGCGCCCGCCTTATCATTCGCGATGGCGGGCATGCCGTGGCGATGTTCGAAATAGACACGTTGCTGCAGGTCGCCCAGACCGAGGTTGCGCGCAACCTCGAACGCAGCGAGCGCTGAGCGCTGAAACCGGCCCATCGTCACGTGCGGGCCGCGAAGGCCTTCATTCCCTTCTTGATCGACTTGCGCGCTTCCGCGGCATCCTGCCAACCCTTGAACCTGATCTCCTTGCCCGTTTCCGACACCGACGAGCGAAAGAACTGTTCGATTTCGCGCCTGAGATGCTCGGGCACGCGATCCGCGACCGGCTCGTCTTCGGCGTCCTCCTTGCGCGGGCAGAGGATATAGCGGTCATTGCGCAGAGCCGCGCCGCCCCTCTCCTTCTGCTTGACCCGCAAGGCGCCCAGCAGGTCGCATTTGATGACGACGCCGGGGGCTGAGGCCGCCTGGTGGATGACCAGCCCGTCGAGGGGGTCTCCGTCCTCGCCGAGCGTCGAAGGGATAAAGCCCCAATCGTAGGGATAGGTCATCCCGACCGGCAGCGGGCGGACATAGGCGAAGGCCTGGATGGCCGGGTCATAGGCCATTTTGGCGGCAGCCCCGCGCGGAGTTTCGATCACCACTCTGACCAGGCCTTTGGTCGTGGTCGGCAGTTTCAGATAGTCGGGCATCGTCTTGTCTTTCGCGGGTGACTCCGCATGGAACTTCAGCCGACGAAGAATGTTCCGAAGGCAGGTCCCTGATTCCGAAGGCGGGCCCCTGATTCCGAAGGCTGGACTTGATGGAGATAAGCTGATGACGAGAGCTGCTTTGCACCTGCTGAAGGGCGTCGGCTATCTGATTTCCACCGCAAGTGTCGTCCTGCTTGCGATCGTCAGTTGGTCGAGCGCCTCGCAAAGTCCGCTGCTGGCCGCCTGCCTGCTTGGCGGCGCTGCGGCATCGATCGTCGGAATGTTCTGCCGGTGGCTCACCTATGAGATCGAAAAGCGCCAGGAGCACAAATAGCGCCAGCCAGCCTGCCCTTCATTCGACGCCGATTAGGCCGTCGCAGCAGGCGTCTGTTTAATCGAAATCCATCGGAACCTGTCCCGGATGCAAGAGTTGAGAGGAACCCACCCTCAAGAAAGGACGAACAACAATGGCACCGACAAAGGCATCCTCCAAAGACCTGAGCAACCTCTTCCACGACACGCTGAAGGACATCTATTTCGCCGAGAAGAAGATCCTGGCGACACTTCCCAAAATGGCCAAGGCAGCGCAGAGCCGCGAGCTGAAGGCAGCCTTCGAAAAGCATCGCGGCCAGACCGAAGAGCATGTTGCCCGGCTGGAGAAAGTTTTCGCCGTCATCGGCAAGAAGCCGGTCGGCAAGACCTGCGCGGCGATCATGGGCATCACCGAGGAAGGCGCCGAGATCATGGACGAATACAAGGGCGCGGCAGCTCTCGATGCCGGCCTGTTGGCGGCAGCACAGTCCGTCGAGCATTACGAAATCTCGCGCTACGGCACCTTGCGCACCTGGGCCTCCGAACTCGGCTACAACGATGCGGTCAACCTGCTCGAGCTGACGCTCAGCGAGGAAAAGGAGACCGATGCGGCGCTGACCCAACTCGCCGAGTCGGCGGTCAACGTCGCAGCCGAAGCCGCTTAAGCAAAGCAGCAGCGTCGACGGCACTTCACCGGCATCTGCTCTGGAGCCTCGATGTCACGCATCGGGGCTCTTCGCGCGCCCAACCAGCGATCGGAATTCTTCCATGCAAATATTCCGGACTGAGGTCGACGACACGATCGGGCGCGACGGTCAACCCGTTCGGCGCGTGGTGTTTTGCGGTGAAGGCGGCGAATGCGTCAGCGTCGACATGGCAAAGGCGCAAGCAGCCGAGAATGAGGGGGCGACTATCGAGCGGGCGAGAGCGGTGCTCGTGCAGACCGCCACCTTCGGTTTGGCGGCCAACGACTACGAGGCTGAAAGCAGCGGCAATTTCGACGAAGTCGCGGTGACCGCCGTCAACGACGAGAGCGGCGCGACCTACATTTTTGAGTATCACGATGGCGACGGCGTCCGCCAGGTTCCCGCCTCGAGGATGCCAAGTTTCGAAGCGGCCCGCCAGGAAGCCATCCGCTGTGCCGTCGACGTGCTGGCCGATCTGCAACCGGGCACCGACGATCTGTCGGGCTGGCTGGTGCGGGTGCTCGACGAGAATGGCGGCCTGCTCTGCTCGATCGACGTTTCCGAGGCGGAAGCAGCGCGCCAAGCCGAGGTTGCCGCGTTTTGAAAGCGGTGAGGATCCATGTAGTCGGGAGTTGAGGATGGCGGCGCGCGGCCTTGTTCATGGCCCTCTGGGAGAAACCTGCCTTCATCTGTGCGTCGACATGCAACGGCTGTTCGCGCCCGAAGGGCCTTGGGCAGTACCCTGGACGGAAAAGGTGCTCCCGGCGATTGAAGAGCTTGCTGGCAAACACCCCCATCGAACCGTGTTTACCCGCTTCATCCCTGCCGAGAAGCCCGGCGATGGAACCGGCATGTGGGCGCATTATTATCGACGTTGGGCGGACGTCACCCTTGCCAATATCGATCGCAGGCTCGTGGATATCATGCCGCGGCTGGCGCGTTTCGTGCCGCCCGCGACGGTGCTCGACAAGCGGGTTTATTCACCATGGACGGGAGGTCGCCTGGACGCTGCGCTGGCGGGGCGGGATGTCGACACGCTCGTCATCACGGGCGCGGAGACGGACGTGTGTGTGCTTGCCACACTGCTGGGTGCGATTGATCGAGGCTTCCGCGCGATCGTGGTGACTGATGCCGTCTGCAGCTCGGCCGACCAGACCCATAATGCGCTAATGGAACTCTACCGATCGCGTTTCAGCGAGCAGGTCGAGGCCGTTGCCATGCAGGACGTCTTGGAAAACTGGCACTAAGACAGGACCACGAGCATGAGAGCCTTCTTCCGAAACAACGGACTGACCATTGCTTTGAGCGCGATGTTCCTAGTCAGCGTTCTGGGCATGATCTGGTCAGGTCAGGCCGCGCATAACGAAGATCTCCGGGAGCACGGCGCGCCATTGGTCGGCCTGGCAGCCTATGTGACGAGCGGCGACTTCGTGTCTGCCCTGTTCGAAAATTGGGAAAGCGAATTTCTGCAGATGTCGGCCTATGTGATGCTGACCGCGATGCTCTATCAGCGCGGCTCGTCGGAGTCGCGCGATCCCGATGATCCCGACAGACCCAACGACCAGATCCGGTCGGCCATGCGCCGGCAGATGCCAATCCTGTCCTGGCTCTATTCCTACTCGCTGGGGATAGCCTTGACCGTACTGTTCATAACGTCCTTCGTCCTGCACTGGTGGGGGAGTATGGCGGCATCGAATGCCGAGGCGCTGCGCCATGGCGGCCAAACTCAATCGCTCGCAAGCTACCTCTTCGACGCAGAGCTCTGGTTCGAGTCTTTCCAGAACTGGCAGTCGGAATTTCTGTCGACGGCGGTGCTGGTGCTGCTCTCGATCGTCCTGCGGCACAAGGGCTCGCCGGAATCGAAGCCGGTGGGTGCAGCACATTCCGATACCGGTGACTAGGCAGGTCCGTGGCCTTCGGCCAATCATTGGCGGAACCGGCGGCTCGGATCTTTGTTTACGATCAACCCCAGGAGGATCGAACATGAGCGCGAACGAAAACCGTCGTGAGACCGGAGCCACCAAATACCCGGCACGGACCGGTCCCGACCCTTCGGACGATTTCTCTCAGGATGCCGCGGCCAACAAGAAGCCGCCAAGTGGCATGGGCTTGACCCGGCCTGTCGGGGATGTCGACGACAAGACGCATCAATCCGACGGGCGAAATCCTCCCAAGCCTGCCTCGCGCCCAGCCGGAAAATAGTCCGGCTGCCTGCATGAATAAAGCCCGCCTGCTAGGACATCTGACGGGCGGGTTCAAACAAGTTCGGCATCTTTACTGATCGCCGCGCAACGCTGCCCGCGCCATCTTTTCCGCTGACGTTGCGTCCCCGCCATAAACGTTCGCGCGGCGGAACAAAGCCCTCCGGTACTTGTTAGCCCCTCAGCACGATGTGTGCCTAACGAGGATCCTATTCATGAGAAACCGTATGCTTCTGGCTCTGGCCGCTGCCACTGCCATGACCTTCGCCTTGCCCGCTTTCGCCGCCGACAGCGCGCAGGATTTCGTCGACAAGGCCGCCGTCGGCGGCATGTTCGAGGTCGATTCCAGCAAGATCGCCGAGGGCAAGGCGCAGCACCAGAGCGTCAAGGATTTCGCCAAGAAGATGATCGACGATCATGGCGCGGCCAATGCCAAGCTCGAGACCATCGCCGGCGAGCAGAAGCTGACAGTGCCCAAGGAACTGGACGCCAAGCACAAGGCCGATCTCGACAGCCTGCAGACTGCCAAGGACGCTGTCGACAAACCCTATGTACAGTTGCAGCGCGATGCGCATTCGGAGGCGGTCACGCTGTTCGAGAGCTACGCCAAGGACGGCGACAACGCGCAGCTGAAGACCTTCGCCTCGGAGACCTTGCCGACGCTCAAGATGCATCAGGAGATGATCGAGAAGATCGCCGCCACCCGCGCTTCCACCACCGGCGAGGCTGCCCTAGCCACGAGCTCGACCACCCCTGCCGTGACCACGACGGACACCGCCAATCCGGCCGCTCCCGTTCCCGGCGCCAACAGCTTCACCGAGGACCAGGCCAAGGATCGCATCCAGAATGCCGGCTACTCCGATGTGTCGAAGCTGACCAAGGACGACCAGGGCATCTGGCGCGGCCAGGCGACCAAGGACGGCAAGAACACCACCGTCGCGCTCGACTACCAGGGCAACATCGTTGCCGGCACCAACTGAACCGACTGAAACCAGATCGAGGAGATCAAGACCATGAAAACCGTAACCGGACTTTTCGACAATTACGATGACGCTTCCGATGCCGTCGGCGAGCTGGAGGCAAGCGGTGTTCCGCATGCCGATATCAGCATCGTCGCCAACAATTCGGACGACTGGTACGAGGATGGCAACACCTCCAAGGCGGCTGAAGACGCAACCGGCGGTGCCGGCGTTGGCGCCGTCATCGGCGGCGCCGGTGGCCTGCTGACCGGTCTCGGCCTCATGGCCATCCCGGGCGTAGGTCCTGTCGTCGCAGCCGGCTGGCTGGCCGCCACCGCGGTCGGCGCCGTGGGCGGCGCGGTGGTCGGTGGTGCCGCCGGCGGCATCGTCGGCGCGCTGACCGATTCCGGCGTCTCGGAAAAGGATGCCCATGTCTATGCCGAGGGCGTTCGCCGCGGTGGCACGATGGTGACCGCCAGGGTCAGCGACGAGCTTGCCGGCGAAGCCGAGCGGATCCTAGGCCAGGCCAACTCGGTCAACCTGGAAGACCGCCGCGGCGCCTATGAAGCCGGTGGCTGGACCGGCTTCGATCCCAAGGCCGACCCTTACACCGACATCGAGGTGGAACGCGACAGGACGCGCAACGCCAGCCCGCTCTGATCATCGAAGCCCCGCCGCCGAAAGGCGACGGGGCTTCGTCTATCGACCACCCAGGATCCACTCGCTATCCAAGGAACCCGTCCATGTCCAAGTCTCCAAGCCGCGTCAGCAATCAGGCTGTCATCCACGATCAGAAGCTGGTTCGAGGCGAAGGGGGAGAATTGCATCAGATTGCCGAGGGCGACGTTCCCGTCCTCACCACCGCCCGGGGCGGACCGGTCTCGGACGACCAGAATTCACTGAAGATCGGCGCGCGCGGACCGACGGTGCTCGAAGACTTTCATTTCCGCGAGAAGATTTTCCATTTCGACCATGAGCGCATCCCCGAGCGCGTCGTGCATGCGCGCGGCTACGGCGCGCACGGCTATTTCGAGACTTATGAATCGCTGACCAAGTACACCCGCGCCGACATCTTCCAGCGCGCCGGCGAGAAGACGCCGGCCTTCGTGCGCTTCTCCACCGTTGCCGGCAACAAGGGATCGTTCGACCTGGCGCGCGACGTGCGCGGCTTCGCCGTCAAGCTCTACACGCAGGAAGGCAATTGGGACATTGTCGGCAACAACATCCCGGTGTTCTTCATCCAGGACGCCATCAAGTTTCCCGACATGGTCCACGCCGTGAAGGAAGAGCCCGACCGCGCCTTTCCGCAGGCGCAATCGGCGCATGATAATTTCTGGGACTTCATCTCGCTGACGCCTGAGTCCATGCACATGATCATGTGGGTGATGTCTGACCGGGCGATCCCGCGCTCCTTCCGCTTCATGGAAGGCTTCGGCGTCCACACCTTCCGCATGCTCAACGCCAAGGACGAATCCACCTTCGTCAAGTTCCACTGGAAGCCGAAGCTCGGCCTGCAATCAGTGGCGTGGAACGAAGCGGTCAAGATCAACGGCGCCGATCCGGATTTCCATCGCCGTGATCTCTGGGACTCGATCAAGGCCGGCGCGTTTCCCGAGTGGGAATTGCAACTGCAATTGTTCGACCAGGACTTTGCCGACAGTTTCGATTTCGACGTGCTCGACGCCACCAAGCTGATCCCCGAAGAGATCCTGCCGCCAATCCCGGTCGGCCGTCTGGTTCTCGACCGCATGCCTGACAATTTTTTCGCGGAGACCGAACAGGTCGCCTTCATGACCCAGAACGTTCCGCCCGGCATCGACTTCTCCAACGACCCGCTGCTGCAGGGCCGGAATTTTTCCTATCTCGACACGCAGATAAAGCGGCTGGGCAGCACCAACTTCACCCACATCCCGATCAACGCGCCGAAATGTCCGTTCCACAATTTCCAGCAGGACGGCCATATGGCCATGCGCAATCCGGTCGGCCGGGTAAACTACCAGCCGAATTCCTTCGGCGAAGGCCCGCGGGAATCGCCGCAGCGCGGCTTCCGCTCCTTTGCCGAGGCAGAGCAAGGTCCAAAGCAGCGCATCCGCGCCGAAAGCTTCGCCGACCACTATAGCCAGGCGCGGCAGTTCTACATCAGCCAGACGCCGCCCGAGCAAGGCCATATCGCGGCCGCGCTGACCTTCGAGCTCAGCAAGGTGCAGACCCCTGTCATTCGCGAACGCATGGTGTCCCACCTGCTCAACATCGATGAAGGGCTGGCCAACAAGGTCGGCGACGGGCTTGGTCTGAAGGCGATGCCGAAACCGGCCGATGCCGCCATTGCCACCAGACAGGATTTGGCCGCTTCACCTTCGCTCAGCATCGTCGCCAACGGCCCCAACCGTTTCGAGGGCCGCAAGCTCGGCATATTGGTGACCGACGGCACCGATGCCGCGCTGCTCAAGGCGCTGACCGCTGCATTAACCAAGGCCGGTGCGGTGTTCGAAATCATCGCCCCGAAGGTCGGCGGCGCCAAGGCCAACGACGGCAGCCTGATCGAGGCGCAGCAGATGATCGGCGGCGGCCCGTCCGTGCTCTACGATGCGGTCGCCTTGCTGCCATCCAAGGCGGCGATGGCCGATCTGGTCAAGGAATCCACGGCGCGCGATTTCGTCGCCGACGCTTTCGCCCATTGCAAGTTCATCGGCTATGTCGAGGCGGCACTGCCGCTGCTTGACAAGGCAGGCATTGCCGACAGCCTCGACGATGGCTGCGTCGCGGTCTCCGGACCCAAGGATGTCGCCGGCTTTGTGTCGGCCCTCGGCGTGCTGCGCCTGTGGGCGCGCGAGCCGAAGGTGAAGATGGCATAGCCAAGCGTGGCCCTGGTTGGCACAAGCAAGGAGTTCGACATGAACGATGACAGCGACCGAACAAAGGTCACAGGCAAGGCGTTGCGGGTAAACGACAACAGCGCGGGAGAGCGCGACGAAACTCCCTTGCCGGCGCCGACGAAGCCGCGCACCGATGCCGAACCGAACAAGGTGGAAGGCAACTCACTGCGGGTGAACGACAACAGCGTCGAGGGGGAAGAGCCCGCCCCTTCGCCGGTCCCTGCTCGCAAGGGATGAGTGTGGCGGGCGAGCCCGTAAGCTCGCCTTCGCCAAACGCTAGCGCATCAGCCCCGCTGCGCGCAGTGCATCTTCGATGACCTTGGTAATGCCGCCTGCCGTGCCGCGTGCGCTGGCAGGCCCCGGCGTGGGATCGACACGGACCGCGCGCGGCTTTTCCTTCGGCGCAAAGGGCTGCAACGCCGCGCCTGAAGCGGTCGCGGCTTTCACCTTATGTCGAACGCCCGGCTTTGCCAGATCCCAGAAGCGGGCGATGTGGCGCGTCGAGGAAATCCCGACATCCAGCATGAACGGCCCTGCTTTGCCGAGGCCATCGTCGCCGCTCGTCTTCAGCGGTGTGCCGTGGCCCATGCCGGCAATGGTGAATGTCTCAACGACGTCGCGTCCATCGCTGCCCGACCAGACTTTCCGCGTCTGACCGTCGACCTTTTCCGTGCGTGTCGGTCTCTCACCGACGCCGTGCACGCTTTGCCATTGCGCCAGCACCGCGTCCGCATTGGCCGGCACGACGGTGGTGTCGGCCGTGCCCTGCCACACCGAAATCCGTGGCCACGGACCCTTGTGCGGCGAGGCCGCCTGCAGCAGACGCTGCAGTTCGGCCCTGGACGGGCCGCCATGGCCGCGCATGCGGTCGAAGGCTTCGGGGATGGTCGAGGCGCTGCCATAGGCAAGCCCGGCAATGATCGCGCCGCCGGCAAACACCTCCGGATAGGCAGCCAGCATCGCCGCCGCCATGGCGCCGCCAGCCGACAGTCCGGTGACGAAGATGCGACTGCGGTCGAGACCATGCGTGACGATAGCCGCCTCGATCATCTGGCGGATGGACGCCGCCTCGCCGCTGTCGCGGCGGATATCGCCGGGCACAAACCAGTTGAAGCAAAGGTTTGCGTTGTTGGCGCGCCGCTGCTCCGGGAACAGCACGGCAAAACCCTGCTCCGCTGCGAGCTCGGTCCAGCCGGAACCGTGATCGTAGCCGGCGGCATTCTGGGTACAGCCATGCAGCACGACGACCAGCGCCGCCTGCCGCGGCAGGTTGTCAGGAAGATAAAGCCGCGCCCGCAAGGCGCCGGGATTGGACCCGAACCCCGTCATGTCGGACAGATGGTCGTCCTTGCTCTGCATGGAGCCGACAGGCCGGCCGCGCATCGCGCTGAGGCGAGCGATCGTATCGGACATATTTCGCAAATCAGTATCCTTGCGCGCCGGAATGGCAGTCGTGCACAACGCACTCGCAGCAATATCGTTGCTGCACTGCACAATAACAAGCTGCACGGCGGATTAATGGCCGATCATACAATCCGTTGTGCGACGCCGGAACCAACACTCAAAACGACAGCTGCCTGAGCACCTTCAACCGGCGCTTGCGCAACCCACGCAACCCACCGGAAAACCACCGGTTGCAGGGCCTTTGGCGGCACCGAAGCGGCGATGCGAAAGCGCTTTTGCGCCAGTTCCGCGATCACACCATATGAACCGATCCAACCTCTGATACCTTGTTCAGCAGCGGGACTTGTCCCGCTTTGGCCGGTGCTTCAGGCAACCCCATCCCAACCCCCCGCCCCCTGTGGCGCCGGCCATCCCCTCCTCTCGCAAGAAAGACAGCGCGCCCAGGCGAGCGATAGAGCAGTTCACCGTTTCACGGAAACGGCGACCCGCTCTAACTCCTTGTTTTGACGCAATTCCCAAGGGAAAGAGCTACGCGCTTTTCCCGGGAAAACCGTTTCACACTTTTCCTGGAATTGCTGTAACTCCGCTCACCTCTGCGGCGGTTTCTTCTTTTTCTTGGCCGCGGCGCGTTCCTTTTCGTCCGCGAACGGATCGGGGTCGGCGGCCGCTTGATCGCTCCACGTCCCGACATCCGCCTCGGGGAAGAACAGCTGCCGGCGATTGTTCTTGTAGTTGGCCTCCTTGAAATTCGGGCCGATCCAGGCGCCGGTGGTGTCGAGCTCCAGCCACTTGTTGTGCTCACCCGCCTCGGCATTGTGGTTGATGATGTCGCGCGAGCGGAAGTGGCGGAAAATGCGATCGACCTCGGTCATGTAGATGTCGGCGACCCGCGTGTTGCCACGGATCAGTAGCATGTTCTCGTCGTTGGAGGTCAGCGAGTTGGTGGAGAAATTCGTCGATCCCGAGCAGATCAGCGGATCGTCGGACAAGGGATCGATCAGCAGCACCTTGGAATGGATGAAAAAGACGTGGCCGTTGTTGGTGGGGCGCGCCAGCTCCTCTTCGACGAACCATTCATCGAGATCGGAATTGGCGATCGGCACCACCTTGGCGCCGCCCACCTTGTACTTGATGAAGGATTTTCCCAGGATCGCGCCGTTGGAGAAAGCGAGCTTTCCACGATTGGCCTTTTCGGCGGCGGTGACCTCGGCGGCCGGCACGTCCTCGAGCACCACCAGCCGCATCGCATCCCGCTTCTTGCCGAGTGCGGCGAGAATGGTCTTGGCCACATTGAACGGGATCGTCATCATCGCCAGCGTCGTGGTGTCGGTGATCCGCTGGCCGTACCAGTCGAGCATGTTGTCGGCGATGCGTGGCGAGAAGAATGCGGCGATCGATTTTTTTGCAATGACGTTCGGCGGGTTGGGCGTCAGCTTGGTCGCGTTCTTCAGCGCGACGCTGTGGGTCGGATCGACGGACAATTCCGTCCAGTAGTCGAGATAAATCTTTGCCGTGTCGGCGTCCGTCACCAGATGGCCGACATTGGTCTGGCCGAAAAAGCCGGTGTCGGTGAAATTGGTCGAGCCGGTCCAGACCCGTTTCGGCTTGCCGCCGACGAGCTTGACGATGAACTTGTTGTGCGGGATCGGCGTGCGCGTGCGCCGGGACAATACCTGCGTCTCCTGCCCCCCGTGGACCACCTTGTCGGGAAGCCCGGCCTTGCCGATCGCCGCGCGGTTGGCGTCGTCGTCCTTCTTGGTGTCGTGATAGACGATCTGGACGTCGACGCCGCGATCGAGCGCGCGTTTCAGCGCCCGCAGGATCGGCAGATAGGTGAACTCGTAAGCGCAGACCCGAAGCCCTTCGCCGGGGCCAGTTGCGTTGATGTATTTCAGGCAGGCTTCGGCCAGGCCGCGCGACAGCCACTCGGTTTCCGGATCGAGCAGCTTGCCGTCGTCGCTGACATTGTCCGTCATCTCCTCGGTCAGCCGCTTGTTGTGAAATTTCGTCTCGAAAGCGTGGCTGGCGATGGCGCCGCGGTTGAACCAGACGCCGTGATGCTCATTGTCCTCCGCCTCGGTGCGGATCGAGAATTCGAGCGTGTGGCGTTCCTCGAACGCATGGATGTCGCCATAGAGCGCGACGATGGTGAAATCATAGTCCGTATCCGCGAATGCCTTGTAGTCGGACCAGAGAAAAGTCTGGAACGGCTGCTCGCGCGACGAATAATCGTCCTCGGGGTCGGGATGCGGCACCAGATCCCTAAAATATTTGGTCCCGCGCAGCCAGGTCTGCTCGTGTCCCTTGATGCCGCGTTTGACCGCGAAGCCGAGCAGGCCCTCGCGGGACGCTTCGTCCATATCGAGTGCCAGCAACACGACACGCGTGCCGGCAACCGCCTTCACCTTGAGATGATCATTGCCCTTAGTGACACGCATGGCTGCTCCCAATGGCCGGAGTTGAATGCTGAACAATGCAAGAATTGGATGACAGCCTCGCAAAAAGACACTGCGGTGCTCCGGCATCTTACGCCTCGCAGCAGGTGCTCCATCTATGAATTCGCTCACGCTCCCAGCAGAACGGAGGCCCTCACGCTTTTGATGGCCCGGCTTGCCAAATCCCGCCATGCCGCCCATAGAACGGCTGGATCATTGCCCAGCCTCGAGAAGCTGTTGTGCGCGCCCATTTGCCAAGAATATCTCCGATGCCTGTGAAGCCGTCCCTTTGGTCAAAGCTGTGACGGCTACCCTCGCAAGCCTGGGCTGGACTGAGTTCTTCGGCGATCAACTTGAGGCCGATGAGGCAGACCTCGTCCCGACGCGCATCGCCTCGGTGCACCGTGACCGCCTGTCCGGCCTGTCCCAGGCAGGGCCGGCAGACCTGACGCTGCCGGCGAATGCGAACACCGGCGACTATGCCGTCGGCGACTGGGTGCTTGTCGCGCCCCACACGCACCTGCTGCGCCGCCGCCTGACCCGCAAGACGGTGCTGGAGCGTCGCACCCAGGGCGGCAGGGTGCCGCAGCTGGCTGCGGCCAATGTCGACACACTGTTCATCGTCACCTCCTGCAATGCCGATTTCAACATCGCCCGGCTCGAGCGCTATCTGGCGCTGGCCAACGAGGCCGGAACGACGCCGGTAATCCTGCTGACCAAGGCCGACACGGCTGACGATGCCGAGGCGTACCAAAGCCAGGCTGCAGCCCTGCAACGGGGGCTGGCCGTGGTGACGCTGAACCCGCGCGTCGCCGATGCCGCAACCGCGCTCGCCGCCTGGTGCGGCGCGGGCCAGACTGTGGCGCTGGTCGGCTCCTCTGGCGTCGGCAAATCGACGCTGGTCAACACGCTGGCCGGATCGGCGCAGCAAGCGCCGCAACAGACCGCGGGCATCAGGGAGCACGATGCCAAGGGCCGCCACACCACCACGGCGCGGTCGCTGCACGCCATCGCCGGCGGCGGCTGGGTGATCGATACGCCGGGCATGCGCACGCTGCATGTCAGCGACGTCGCCTCCGGCATCGACACGCTGTTTGCCGAAATCACCGAGCTCGCCCCACTGTGCAAGTTTCGCGACTGCACCCATGTTCACGAACCGGGCTGCGCGGTGCAGGCTGCCCTGAAGGCCGGTACGCTCGATCCCGAGCGCCTGGCCCGCTGGCGCAAACTATCCGAGGAAAACCAGGGCAACACGCCGGTTCAGAGCGGCCCGCGCGGCAACAAGTCCCCCGGCAGTCGCCCAAAGCGGCGTTGAGCGGATAAGGCATTCCAGAAAGAGGATTCAGGAAGCCCGGCGATGTGCCTTCAAGTGCCCGGCTTGCGCCCGCAGATCAGAACGTAGCAATCATAGAAGCTTATATAGTCGGGCGTACCCTTGTCCGGCCATTTACCGCTGTCGAAATGGATTTTGAGAAGGCTTCTGCATTGCGCCACCTTCGCTGCATTGCTGTCTGGAAACAGGGTGACCAGCAGGCTTTGCGGCGCGCCAAAGGAAAACGCCGAGAGAACGAGGCAGCCAAGACTGGCGGCAAGGAACAGTTGGAAGTTGCGCATTGTTACCGAATACGGTCGGGCCGGTGTCCTGACAATGAACAAGCCAAATCATGATTAACACATGCGTAGCAGTGTTTTGTTTTTATCCAGTAAAGCCTCCGAAGAGTACTTGGCACCCAGATGCAGCCAGGTCAGCTGAACCGCTGTAGCGCCTTCGGCAGGACAATCGCGTAGGGCAGCGCCAGTACGCCTTCAGCGATTGCATATGCCGCTAAACCACAGCAGCCCACTATCTCGCCTCACCCAAACCGCGCCGCCGTCCACACCCCACCCGCTGCATTCGACTCCACTGCCGCCGCGACAAACTTCACGCCGCGCGCCCCGTCAACCACATCCGGCACCTGCGCCGCGCGCGCCGCATCGACCACCCCACCGGACCGATGGGCGCGGATGATATCCGCGGCGTCGCGGTAGAAATTGGCGAAGGCCTCGATATAGCCTTCGGGGTGCGCCGCCGGCATGCGTGACACACGCTGGGCTTCCGCCGTCGAGCCATGGCCGCCGCGCACCAGCGTGCGGGTTTCCTCGCCATAGACGGAGAAGCGCAATTCCTCCGGCCGGCCGCCCGACCATTCGAGCCCGGCTCTGTCGCCATAGATGCGCACGGAGAGGTCATTGTAGTGGCCGGGCGAGGTCTGGCTGGCGAGGATCGTGCCGCGGGGCCCACCGGTCCAGCGCACCAGCACATGCGCATTGTCGTCGAGCCGGCGCCCGGGCACGGCGGTGAACAGATCCGCCGAAACAGCCTCGGCCTCGCAGCCGGAGATATAGCTTGCCAGGTTGAACGCATGCACGCCGATATCGGCCAGCACCGCCGATTGCCCGGCGCGCGCCGGATCGGTGCGCCACTCCGCCTGCTTCTGGCCTTCGGCGTCGATCGGCTTCGTCAGCCAGTCCTGGATATAGGCGCCGTGCACGGAAACGATCCGCCCAAGTTCACCCGTCGCCACCATCTCGCGCGCCTGCCGCACCATGGCGTAGCCGGTGTTGTTGAGGGTGACCACGAAGCGGCGCTTCTTCGTCTTCGCCAGCGCCACCAGCGCCTCGGCGTCGCTGAGCGTCGTCGACAGCGGCTTATCGCAGATCACGTCGATGCCGGCTTCGAGAAAGGCGGTCGCGATCGGCGCATGCAAGTGGTTGGGCGTAACGATGACCACCGCCTCGATGCCGTCCGGCCGCGCCGCTTCGGCTCGCGCCATCTCGCGATAATCGGCATAGCTGCGCTCCGGCGCGATGCCGATCTCGGCAGCGGAAGCGGTGGCATTTTCCGGGTCGGACGACAGCGCGCCGGCGACCAGAACGATCTGGTCGTCCAGCCGCATGGCGAGCCGATGCACGGCGCCGATGAAAGCATTGCGCCCACCGCCGACCATGCCGACCCGCAGCCGCTTGCCCGCCGATCCGTCCGATGTTGCGTAGACCATTTCAAGCTCCTCCCGGCAGACCGCTTTCGAACACGATTTCCAATTTTCATATTGTAAAACGATCGTATCGCGCTAGCCTGAAATCATGAGTGGGGCAAGCAAGGGACGATCGATCGCCGACGAGGCGGCGACGCGCAAGCGCGGGCGCTCGCTGGCGGCACTCGGCTACATCCAGCCACAGACTTACGAGGAGCTGCGCGCGGTGCTGTCGTCGGGCACGGTGCATTTCCCCAAGCGGCTGCGGCAGGTGGCGATTTTCCTGTGGCAGCATCCGAGCGATGTCGCGCTCGGCACCATCGCGCAGGTGGCGGCACAGGCCGGCGTGCAGCCCTCGACGCTGGTGCGCTTTGCGCAGATCTTCGGCTATTCCGGCTTCTCCGATTTCCAGGGCCTGTTCAAGGAGCACATCAAGGGATCATGGCCGGAAGGACGCGGCGAGCCGCGCACCGAGACCGAGCCGAACCTGCATTTCCTGCATGGCATGGTCGGGGCGTCGCAGGCCTCGCTCGGCCGCATCGAGACCGGCTTCGACGCCGCGAGTTTCGACAAGATGGTGGCGCTGCTGGCGGATGCCGAGCTGATCTATGTCATCGGCTCCAAGCGCGCCTTTCCCGTCACCGCCTATCTGTCGCTGACCCTCTCGCAGCAGGGCGTGCGCAACGTGCTGGTCGACAATGTCGGCTCCTCAGCGCTCGACCAGATCGGCTGCATCGGCACAAAGGATGCGGTGCTCGCCGTCTCCTTCAGCCCCTACAATTCAATCACTCCCGATCTGGTCGCGGTGGCGCATGAGCGCAAGGCGCGCATCGTCACCGTCACCGACAGCACCTTCAGCCCGCTGATCCCGCTGTCGGATGCCTGGCTGGAAGTGGTGGAATCCGACTTTGCCGGCTTCCGCTCGCTGGCGGCGTCGCTCGCTGTGGGCATGGCGCTGGTCCATGGGGTGGCGGCACGGCGCGGGGAATGAGCCGCCGCTGGCACAATTGACTATCGGGAATTACCGTTCCATATCTAGAAAAATAGAAACTTTGTTCCGGGAGGAGGAATGGAGATCCGGCTTGACGGCAAGGTGGCCTTGGTCACCGGGTCGACGCAAGGCATTGGCCGTGCCATTGCCGAGACGCTGGCGCGTTCCGGCGCCGCCGGCCTTCTCGTCACCGGGCGCGAGATAACGCGTGGCAAGGCCGTGGCGGCAGAGCTTTCGCAATTGGGCACGCCGACCATCTTCGTTGCCGCCGATCTTGCCGACCCGGAGGCCCCCGCCCTTCTGGCGCAAGCCTGCATCGAGCGCTTCGGCCGCATCGATGCCCTCGTCAACGCTGCCGGCCTGACCGACCGCGCCTCCTTCCTCGACGCCAGCCTCGACGACTGGGCGGCGCTGTTTGCCGTCAACGCGCGAGCGCCGTTCTTCCTGATGCAGGCGGCCATTGCCGACATGAAGACGCGCGGCCAGGGTGGCGCTATTCTCAACATCCTGTCGATCAACGCCCATTGCGGCTCACCGGAGCTTGCCGTCTATTCCGCCACCAAGGGTGCGCTGGCGACACTGACCAAGAACGCCGCCAATGCCCACCGCTTCGATCGCATCCGCGTCAACGGCATCAATGTCGGCTGGACCGACACGCCGGCCGAACGCATCATGCAGGCCGAGACTTTGGGCAACGGCCCCGGCTGGCTCGACAAGGCCAACGCCGCGCAGCCTTTCGGCAGGCTGCTGACGCCGACCGATATCGCCAGCCTCGCCGTCTTCCTGCTGTCCGACGCTGCCGGCCCGACGACCGGCGCGGTGATCGACCAGGAGCAAGCGGTGATCGGGGCGAACCGGTGAGTGCCTCCGCCGAGACACTTGGGCCGGGGCTGCTCGACCGTTTGCCGGCATCGGTCCAGACACCGTCCTACGACCGCACGATGCTGGCGCCAGGCATGGCCCATCTCGGCGTCGGCGCTTTCCACCGCTGCCATCAGGCCGAATACACCGACGATCTCATCTCGCTGCGCTTCGACCGCTGGGGCATCGTCGGCATCAACATCCGCCCGCCCAGCCTTGCCGAAACGCTGGGACGGCAGGGCGGGCTCTATACAAGGCTGATCCGCGAAAACAGCCATATCGAGGCACGCGTCATCGGCAGCATCGTCCGGGTGGTCGACAGCGAGGAGAGTGCGGCACCGGCGCTCGGCGTGCTGGTGTCGCCTGACATCGAACTGGTGACGATGACGGTGACCGAAAAAGGCTATTGCCACATCCCGTCGAGCGGCGAGCTCGACCTTGGCCATTCCGACATCGTCCACGACCTCGCCAACCCCGAGAACCCGCGCAGCGTGCCCGGCCTGTTGGTGCGGGCGCTGGAGCTGCGCATGGCCACGCATGGAAGGCCGCTGACGCTGCTCTCCTGCGACAACATTCCGACCAATGGCGTCATCCTCGGCAATGTCGTGCGCAGCTTTGCCGAACGGCGCGGCAATGGCCTGGCGGATTGGATCGCGGCCAATGTCGCTTTCCCCTCAGCCATGGTCGACCGCATCGCGCCGGCGGTGACGCAGGCCGACCTCGACAGCGTCGAGCAGTGGTTCGGTTATCGCGACGGCGCTGTCGCCGTCGGCGAGCCGTTCCGGCAATGGGTGATCGAGGAAAAATTCGCCGGCCGCATGCCGCGCTGGGATCTGGTCGGCGCCACCTTCGTCGACGATGTCACGCCGTTCGAGCATCTCAAGATGCGGGTGCTGAACGGCGCCCAGACGACGCTTGCCACACTCGGCGTGCTGGCCGGGCTCGAACACACATCGGATGCCATGGCCGACCCGCTGCTGTCGGACTTCATCAGGCGCATGCTGGTCGAAGAAACGCTGCCAACGCTGATGCCGGTGCCCGGCATCCTGCCGCTCGCCTATGTCGAGCAGAGCCTTGCCCGGCTGAAGAACACAGCTATCCGCCACCGCAACCACCAGGTCGCCACCGACGGTTCGCAAAAGATCGTCCAGCGCCTGCTCAACCCGATCCGCGACCGGCTGAGCCAGGGCGCCAGCATCGGGCTGCTGTCTGTGCCGGTCGCCGGCTGGATGGCCTATCTCATCCAGGCCTCTGACCGCTTCGGCAAACGCTGGCCGGTGTCGGATCCCTATGCCGATAAGGTCGCCGACATCGCCGACATGACCGGCCATGATGCGCAGGCGCTGGCGTCCGCCATCCTCGCCATCGACGGGATATTCGACCCCGGCCTCGCCGCTGACGAGACGTTCCGCGCGGCCGTCACATCGGCGCTGGGCGACCTGCTATCGGACGATCCGACGGCGGCCGTTCGGCACAGTCTTGAACGAGATGAGGTCGCACGGTTGAAGCGATCCAAACAATCGGCATTATAGGTTCCGGTCGTGAAGCCACGACCAGGGGAGGCACTATGAAACTTGGACTGCTGACCGCACCGTTTGCGGAGACGCCGCTTGCCAAGGTCGCCGGTTGGGCGCACTCCGCCGGCTTCGAGGCGCTGGAGATTGCCTGCTGGCCGAAAACTTCCGGCGCGACGCGACGCTACGCCGGCACCAGCCACATCGACGCTGCTTCGACCTCGCCTGCACAGGCCAAGGAGATCGTCGCCTCGCTGACGGAGAAGAAGCTGACCGTCTCCGGCCTTGGCTACTATCCGAACCCGCTGCATCCGGACCCTGTGCATCGCGAGGCCGTCATTGGCCATCTGAAGAAGGTCATCGCGCTGGCCGTCAATATGGGCGTGCCTGTCGTCAACACCTTCTGCGGCGGCGATGCCTCGAAGACCGTCGACGTCAACTGGCAGGATGCACTGAAAGTCTGGCCCGAAATCGTCGCCTATGCACGCGACCATGGCGTCAAGCTTGCCTTCGAGAATTGCCCGATGATCTTCAGCTATGACGAGTGGCCGGGCGGGCACAACATCGCCTATTCGCCGCAGGTCTGGCGCCGCATCCTGGAGGCCTGGGGCGGCGAGGTCGGCATGAATTTCGACCCCTCGCATCTGGTCTGGCAGATGATCGACCAGGGCCGCTTCATCAGGGAATTCGGTCCCTACATGCTGCATGTCCATGCCAAGGACCTGATGATTGATCATGATGGACTTTATGAGCGCGGGATCCTCTCGGCCGGGATAGGGTGGCAGGTGCCGCGCATGCCGGGGTTGGGCGATGTCGACTGGAGCGGCTTCTTCTCCGGCCTCTACCGCGCCGGCTATGACGGCTCGGTCATCATCGAGCACGAGGACCGACGCTTTGAAGGCAGCGATGATCAGGTCAAGCGCGGTTTCCTGCTTGCCCGCGACGTGCTGCGTCCCTTCGTCAAATGACGAGGCAACAACTTGGTTTTGATCCTGTCGCAATCCGGCGGGAGCAAAACCCTGGAACTGAAAAACAATGTGGAGGAGTACTGACATGAAGAAGATACTGACCATGGTCCCGCTGCTTGCGGGCGCTGCCTTGCTGGCCTCGATGGGCGTCTCGTCGGCCGAAGGCAAATACACGATCGGCATTTCCAACACCGTGCAGGGCAATGGCTGGCGCGAGGAAATGGTCTGCGCCATGAAGGCGCAGGCGCTGGCGTCCGGCGAAGTGACAAAACTCAACATCGCCCACCGCAACACAGACGCCGCCGGTCAGCTCGAAGACATCCGCAATCTGATCAGCGCCAAGGTCGACGCTATTGTCGTCAACCCCGCTGACCCCGCCGGCATCAAGGCGGGCCTGGAGGAAGCCACCAAGGCCGGCATCGTCGTCGTCGCCGTCGACCAGGCGGTCACCGAACCGTCGGCCTACATCATCTCCAACAACCAGGAGCAGTATGCCTATCTCGGTGCCAAATGGCTGTTCCAGCAGATGGGCAGCAAGGGCGAGGTGTTTTACATGCGCGGCGCCGCCGGCGCTTCGGCGGACTCCGATCGCGACAAAGGTTTCAAGAAGGCGCTGGCCGAAAACCCCGACGTGAAGGTCGCGCAGGAAGTCTTCACCGGCTGGCAGCAGGACCAGGCCAAGCAGCAGATGCTGTCGTTCCTCGCCACCGGCACGCCGTTCAACGGCATCTGGACCTCGGGCATCGACAACGTCATCGTCGACGCGCTGGTCGAATCGCAGGCGCCGCTGGTGCCGGTGGTCGGCGCCGACAATGCCGGCTTCGTCGGCCAGCTGAGCTCGGTCAAGGGTCTCGTCGGCGCTGCCGTCACCAACCCCGGCTCGATCGGTGGTGCCGGCGTGACGCTGGCGCTGCAGATCCTCGACGGCAAGAAGCCGGCACAGCAGACCGTGCTGGTCGACCCGCAACTGTGGGACAACGCCACCGACGAAGGCAAGGCCAAGCTGAAAGCCGCCGCCGACCCGTCGCTCAGCCCGGAATGGCCTGTCTCGATCTCGATCCCGGAGTGGACGACGTACACCAAGGAGCAGATCATCGCGTGCAAGGGGCCGGGGGAGTAAGCAGGTTTTTGCTGACGACTATCCGTCGGCGCTGCCCCCCGGCATCCTCTCCCCGTATAGTGACGGGGAGGGGACGCTCGTCGCCGATTTCGCCAACCTTCAACGTTGCAGGAAGGGCGCCGGCGCTGCGGCCAGCTTCTCTCTCCCCGTTCACGGGGAGAGATGTCCGGCAGGACAGTGAGGGGCGGCGCTGACATTCGCAATTATTTGAGCACAGAAATCGAGACCCAAACCATTTGACCACCAGCCCCCTCCTCGACGCCACCGGCGTCGCCAAGAACTACGGCGCGGTTGCAGCGCTGCGCAACGCGTCGCTGTCGGTGCTGCCGGGCGAGGTGCACGCCTTGATGGGCGCCAACGGTGCCGGCAAGTCGACGCTGGTAAAAATCCTGACCGGCGCCATTCCGGCCAATGCCGGCCGCATCCTGATCCGGGGCGAGGCGCGCGACATACGCTCGCCCGCCGCCGCGCGCCGCGCCGGGCTGCTGCCGGTCTACCAGGAGCCGTCGCTGATCCCCGATCTCGACGTTCTGTCCAACCTCAGGCTGACCAGCACGCCGGTCGAGCCGTTCCGCGCCTGGGTGCGCGAGCTCGGTATCCTTGACCTCGACCTGCGCGACACAGCGCGCGATATTCCGCTGGCCGTGCTGCGCGTGCTCGACCTGGCACGCGCGCTGGCCGTCGAGCCCGATGTGCTGCTGCTCGACGAGATCACGGCGGCGCTCCCCGCCAACCTCGCCGAAAAAGTGCTGGAAGTGGTGCGCCGCCAGGGCGACTCGGGCCGGGCCGTGATCTTCATCTCGCACCGCTTCGTCGAGATTTCGGCACTGTGCGACCGCGCGACCGTGCTGCGCGACGGCGAGACCGTCGGCGTCGTCGACATCGTGCCGGGCGTCGAGGAAAAGATCGTCGAGCTGATGCTCGGCACCCGCATTGTCAAAACCCATGTCGCCGCCCGCAGCGCCGCCGAGAAGGCCGCGCCCGGCCCTGCCCGTCCGCGCATCGCCGTGCAAAACTTACGCGTCGGCACCAAGCTCAGCGACGTCTCCTTCGATCTCGCCGATGGCGAGGTCGCCGGCGTCGTTGCGCTCGAAGGCCAGGGCCAGGACGAATTGTTCGCCGCCCTTGCCGGCTCGATCCGGCCCTCCGGCGGCACGATCGAGGTCGATGGCGCCCCGGTTAAATTCTCGCACCCGATCGACGCGATCCGCGCCGGCATTGCCTATGTGCCGGGCGACCGTTCCGAAGCGCTCGCCATGCAGCGCTCGGTCCGTGAAAACATCGCCCTGCCCTTCTCTGCCGCGCTCCGCAACTGGGGCCCGATCAACATGCGCCGCGAGCGCGCCACGGTGCTCAGCGCCATCGAACGGCTGCAGATCGACACCCGCGCGCAAGGCGAAGTGCAGCGCCTGTCCGGCGGCAACCAGCAGAAGGTGACCATCGCCCGCTGGATCGCCGCGGACGCCCGCACCATCCTGTGCTTCGACCCGACGCGCGGCATCGATGTCGGCACCAAGCAGGAGATCTACAAGCTGCTGCGCGAACTCGCCGGCAACGGCAAGTCGGTGCTGTTCTACACCTCGGAACTGGAAGAGGTGCAGCGCGTCTGCGACCGCGTCATCGTCATCTTCGGCGGCCGCCTGGTCGACATTTTCCCGGTCGAGGAGGCCGACGAGCCGGCGCTGATGCGCGCCGCCTACGGCCTGCCGCGTGGCGCCAAGGCCGATATCGGCATTCTGGCGGATCCCACCGCCCATGCCTCCGATGCGCCGGAGGCGACGCCATGAGCCATTTCCTGCGCCGCCAGGGCTGGGTCGTCGGCCTGTTCGCCCTGCTCATCGTCCTGTTCATCGCCACCCGGATCATCCAGCCGGCCTATGGCAGCAATGATTTCGGCTCGCTCGCGCGCGCTGTGCTGCCTTACGCTTTCGCCGTCGCCGCGCAGACCGTCGTCGTCATCGCCGGCGGCATCGACCTGTCGGTCGCCGCCATGATGGCGCTGACCAGCGTCACCGCCGCTTCAATGATGAATGGCGCATCGGAAGAATACGCGCTGTTCGTCGTGCCCTTCGTGCTCGCCATGGGTTTCGTGCTCGGCGCGCTCAACGGCCTGCTCATCGTCGTCACCCGCGTGCCCGACATCGTCGTCACGCTCGCCATGCTGTTCGTGCTGCAGGGCGCCGCGCTGCTGGTGCTCGACGCGCCGGGCGGTGGCATCGCCGAATGGCTGAAGGCGCTGATCTCCGGCACCGCGCCGATCCCCGGTCTGCCCGACGCCATCGACGCCTGGCTGCCCAAGGCGCTGCTGGTGCTGATCGTCTGCCTCTGCATCATCTGGATCCCGCTCAGGCGCTCGCGTCTCGGCCTCTCCCTCTACGCCATCGGCTCCAGCGAACTGGCGGCGTTCCGCTCAGGCGTGCCGGTCAAGCGCACCCGCATCATCGCCTATGCGCTGTCGGGCCTGTTCGCCGCCTTTGGCGGGCTGGCGCTGACCATGAGCACCGGCATCGGCGCCCCCATCCCCGGCCCCTATCTGCTGGCCAGCGTCGCTGCGGTGGTGCTGGGCGGCGTCGCGCTCGGCGGCGGCAAGGGCGGCCTGCTCGGCCCCATCGTCGCCGTCTTCGTGCTGCGCCTGGTGCGCACGGACCTGACGCTGCTCGCCATCGATCCGAACGTCACCGCCATCATCGAAGGCTTGATCATGGTGGCGGTGGTGATGTTCGGCGCGTTTATCACGATGCGGGGGCGGCAATGATGGGAGGGCGCGCCCTTCTTCCTTCCCCCCTTGTGGGGGAAGGTGGCCTCGCGAAGCGAGGTCGGATGAGGGGTGTTCCAGGGAACGCCGCCGTCTCGTTCCATCACGCACCCCTCATCCGTCTCGGCGCTGCGCGCCGATCCACCTTCTCCCACAAGGGGAGAAGGCAAAGATGCGTCGCGCCACCCCAATCGCGAGCCACCCCATGAGTATATCAGCTGTCACCCCCGTCCCCTTCGGCCGCCGCCTAAAACGCTTCATGGCCGACCGGCCGCTCATCCCGCTGGTCATCCTGCTCATCATCCTGGTGGTGATCCTGCAGATCCTGCGCCCCGGCATCGTCAACGAGCGCTGGATCGCCAACACCATCAAATTCGCCATTCCGCTGGCGATCCTGGCGGGCTGCCAGACCATGACCATGCTGACCGGCGGCATCGACCTGTCGGTCGGCACGGTGGCGACGATGAGCGCCTTCATCATGGCGACGCAAGTGGTCAACCAGGACCCGGCGGTGGCGTTCCTTTTGGCGATGATGCCGGCCGTGCTGATCGGCTTCGTCAACGGCATCGGCGTCGGCGTCTTCCGCGTTCACCCGCTGATCATGACGCTGGGCACCAGCCTGATCGGCACCGGCTGCCTGCAGGTCTACCAGCGCACGGTGATCGCCTCGGGCGCCAAAATCCCCGACTTCCTCGCCTGGCTCGGCACCGGCGTCACATGGGGCTTCCCCAACGCGCTCTTGCTGTTCGTGCCGCTGGCAGCCCTCATCGTCTTCACGCTCGCCCGCACCGGCTTCGGCCGCCTGCTCTACGCCGTCGGCGACAATGAGCGCGCGACCCGCCTGTCGGGCGTGCAATACTGGCAGGTCATCACCGCGCTCTACGTCACCTCCAGCGTGCTCGCCGGCATCACCGGCCTGCTCTATGTCGGCCTGATCAAGGCCCCCTCGCTGTCGCTCGCCGAACCGCTGGTGCTGCCCTCCGTCGCCGCCGCCGTCATCGGCGGCACCTCCATCTTCGGCGGCCGCGGCGGCTACACCGGCACCATCATCGGCGCGCTGATCCTCACCGTGCTGACGACGCTGCTGACGATCCTGCAGATGCCGGAGGGCGCGCGGCGGATCCTGTTCGGGCTGATAGTGCTGTTCGTGACGGCGGCGTATCTCAGGATTGTCGAGGAGAGGTAGGCTGGCGTTGCAGTCGAGCGCGACGCTGCAAGCCAAGTACCCGCCCAGATGCAGGCCAACCGCCTATGGCAGCGCCGGCCCCCACTCCGTCTCGGCTTCGCCGAGCCACCTCTACCCCCACAGTGGGGGAGAGGAAAGCCCAAGCTTTTTGACGGTGAGGAAACCCAAGCTTTTCGAAGCCGCGACCTCGGAGATTAGCATTTCCTCTCCCCCACGAATGTGGGGGTAGAGGTGGCTCGGCGAAGCCGAGACGGAGTGGGGGAGCACCCTATGCGATTGCCACGGTCCAGGACGGTCGTACCAACCCAGGACGCGACGAACTGGTGTCACCCCTACTTCAACGAAATCGCCATCCCGCTCAAATCCGCATTCACCTGCAGGCCCACCTGCCGGCCCGTGAGCTCGAGCGTGGCGCCCTTGTCGTTGGTCATGACGATCACCTGCGCGCCCTTGCCGAGCGCGCCGCCACCGCCCGCCGCGCCGTAAACCCCGGTCGCATCGCGAACCCTTCTGATGTGCCGCACGGTGCCCCGGAAATAGGTCTTGGAAACGCCGAAGGCGAAGCCGCCCGAGACGCCGCCGATCGAGATGGGATAGGTGCGGCCGTGGAAGGTCAGCGTGCCCTCGCCGCCGGAGCCGCCGACGAAGAAGGCCGCCTTGTAGACGGCAAAGCGGATCGTGCCGCTATCGGCATGCGCGGCACTGGCAGCGCTGACGGCAACGGCGGCGATGGCCGCAACCGCAAGCGAACGAAAGCTGGATGAGATGGTCATGATGCAAGCTCCTCAAGTGCGCCGCTTACCCAACCGGCAGGCGGCGTCGAATCAAACTTGAACAGTTTAGGCTGGGATTTGGTTCCAGGGAGGGAGGCTGGATGCGGGAGATCGCCACGAAACAAGGACAAGCGCTTATGCGGGCATACACTGATTGGAACGCCGGCGACGCCAGCGGAGGGGAAAGGTGTAGAGGATGGTAGGGGGACGGACGAGTTAATGGCTGAACTGGGCCGACAGCGGACTGGCGGCTTTTGGTGTCCGAAGAACGATAGCGGACGTTCAGCTGGTGGGACCAAGGTCTGAGCTGGCCCAAAGCGGGCGTTCTATGGCGACTAGTTGCGCATAGACGCGAGTGCTACGTTCCCAGCAAACCCACGTGACGTCTTTGTAGTCCAGGAGGCATCGTGGCGCGCCCGGAACGAAAGCTTGTGGCGGTTTTGGCAGCGGACGTAGCTGGCTACTCGCGTTTGATGGGGGCCGATGAGGCCGGGACTCTCTTCCATCTAAAGGCACTGCGCGCCGAAGTGATCGATCCAAAGATCGCGCAATTCAGGGGTCGACTGGTCGGCACCGCGGGTGACAGTTTGCTGATCGAGTTTCCCAGCGCCGTCGATGCGTTGCAGTTCGCAGTCGAGACGCAAGAACGCATAGCGACACGCAATACGGATCTTCCTGAAGACCGGCGCATGGCCTTCAGAATGGGGGTCAACGCTGGTGAGGTTATCCTGGATGAGACGACGATCTACGGTGACTGCGTAAACGTGGCCGCCAGGCTGGAAAAGGTCAGTGAGCCCGGAGGTGTTGTCATTGGACGCAGCGTCTATGATCAAGTGAAGGGAAAGATTCCCTATACGCTCGTCGACCTGGGCGAGCATACGATGAAGAACATTGCTGGGCCTGTGCGTGCCTACCGGGTTCAAACAGAACAGCGCGATGATCCAGAACCTTCAGCGTCAATTGCTTCAGCGGAGGATTTGCCGCTCCCGTTCAAGCCATCGGTGGCGGTCCTTCCGTTCACAAACATGTCTGCAGACCGCGAGCAGGATTATTTCTCGGATGGAATAGCCGAGGACCTGATCACCGAGCTCAGTCGCAGTCAGAGTCTGTTCGTGATCGCGCGCAATTCCTCGTTCGCTTTCAAGGGTCAATCCGTAAACATCACCGAGGTCGGAAGGAAGCTCGGTGTTCGGTATGTCGTCGAGGGAAGCGTTCGAAAGGCGGCTGCACGCGTCAGGATCACTGCGCAGTTGATAGAAGCCGCCACTGGCAATCATGTCTGGGCCGAGCGCTACGATCGAGACCTCGATGACCTTTTCGCCGTTCAAGACGAGGTGACAGAGAGGATTGCCTGGGCACTGGTGGGCAAGGTGGGCGCTGCTGAGATCGTTCGAACCAGGCAAACGCAAACGAACCTCAGCGCATATGACGCGTTCTTGCGCGGCATCGATGCTATGCACCGATTCACCGAGAAGGACACCGTCGCTGCTGTCGAGTTCTTAAAGTTGGCTCTTGGCTGGGAGCCTAATTTGGCGCGGGCGCATGCATGGCTCGCGGACGCCTACGCGACCCTTTCCGTTTTCCGAGCGGACGGAGACATGAAGTTGTTGGCTATGCAGTCGGCCCTGCGGGCCATCGAACTGGGCGACGCCACCGGAGTGGCAGAGGCGGTCGTTGCCGCTCTGCATGGATGGAAAGGGGAGTTCGAGGTTGCCGAGACCCATTGGCAACGCGCACTCGCGACAGGCCCGACAAACCCGAACGTACTCGTCTGGGTCGGGTACATCTGCCTTTGGAGCGGTCAACTCACGAAGGCCCGCGAGATCGGCGAGCGGCTCAGACGGCTGAGTCCGCTCGAACACCGCGATGTCCACGAGCTACTCGCATTCGCTTACTATCTGCTCGGTGAATACGAGGCTTCGCTGGATTCGTTCCGCCGTTGGGACAACGACAACTATGATCGCGGGTTCGCCAATCTGGCTGCGTGTTTGGGACAGCTAGGACGCATCAACGAGGCAAGATTGGCGTGGGGGAGGTGCCTCGAGCGCAAACCTGGTTTCACTCTGGGTGAGTACAAGCGCGGCTCTCCATATCGCCGCGAGAAGGACGTGGAGCATTGGCTAGATGGCCTGCGGAAAGCAGGCATTGCGGATTGACGGATGACCGATGACCGATGACCGATGACCGATGAACAATCGGGCGGTTCGCCGGAAGTGTAACTGCGGTCAATCACTGACCCGTGACGATTTTAGTCCACGTGCGCGTCGCCACGCGCTGCGTCTTCCGGTCGTACGGAAAGACGGTGAAAAGCTTCTTTAGCGTGGAATCGTCAGGATAGATCGACTGGTCTCCGAGAATGCTTCTTTCAACGAAGTTTTGTGAGGCTTTGTTGCCATTGGCAAAGAATACGTAGTTTGTGTTCTTGGCGGCGACTTCAGGCTTCATGAGGTAGTTGATGAAGGCATCCGCTTCGTCCACGTGCGGTGCATCTGCGGGGATTGCCAGCTGATCGAACCACATCACAGTGCCTTCCCGAGGGATCGAGTAGGCGATTGTGACGCCGTTACCGGCTTGAGCGGCTCGATCGCGCGCCTTCAGGACGTCGCCCGACCAGCCGATCGCCAGGCAGATGTCGCCGTCCGCCAAAGCGTTGATGTATTCGGATGACTCGATTTTGCGCACGTCGGGACGGATGCGCATCAATGCCTCTTTGGCCTTGTCGAAGTCTTCCGGCGAGGTGCTCTCAGGGTTCAGCCCAAGATAATTCATCGTGATGGGCAGGATTTCGGTAGGCGAATCAACCACGTAGACTCCGCAGTCGGCGAGCTTCTTCAGCTTCTCGGGATCGAAGAAGAAATTCCAACTGTCGAGTCTGTCGACACCAAGCGCGGCTTTGACCTTCGACGTGTTGTACCCTAAGCCCACCGTGCCCCACATGTAGTTCACCGAATATTGGTTGCCCGGATCGTACTTGGCGGTGCGCTGCTCGATGACGTCCCACATATTGGCGATGTTGGGCAACTTCGACCTGTCCAGCTTCTGGAAGACGCGGGCCTCGACCTCGCGGGCCAGGAAACTGGCGCTTGGCACGACGACATCGTAGCCGGAGCCGCCAGTAAGCAACTTGGTCTCGAGGATCTCGTTGGAGTCAAAGACGTCGTAAACGACCTTTATGCCAGTGTCCTTGGTGAAGTCGTCGATGATCGAGGGATCCAAGTAGTCCGACCAGTTGTAAAGGTTGACGACCTTGTCGGCAGCGTGCGCGGACAGCGTGATGACCCCGGCGAGCAACGATGCAGCCGACCAAAGAAGCGCCTTGCGGATCATGTGCTCCCCATTGGTTGCAGTTCCCAACATGCGAATGCCGTACTTTGCACACAGCGGCGCACGGTTGCAATATTAGCACATTCTGAAATTAGTAAGAGTTGAATGGGCAAACTCGGTCGTCGAATGCCCCCCACCATGACGTGCAGTGTAATCAGATCGTCTGGTTGGCAATGTCGGGAACTGGCGCAAACGTGCCGCCTCGGCTGTTCGTTCAGATGTCCGCTTTTGGGATGCGGCTAGGGTCTGCTCAACGTCCGACTTGAGGCGCAAAGCTGACGTCGCAGCTGACGTGCTCTCCCTGTGGTGCCGTCCTACCCCCGCTCTCGCCGCTCCACCCCTATCCCATCTCCGCAAACAGCCAATCCCTGAAAGCCTTCACCTTCCGTTGCCGGATCGCCTCCGGCGGGTACACCACGTAAAAACTCGAAACCGCTTTCAGCGCATGGTCGAAGGGGCGCACCAGCCTGCCCGTGGCGAGGTCGGCTGAGACCAGCATGGTGCGGCCCAGCACCACGCCTTCGCCTTGCACGGCCGACTCGACCGCGAAGGTGGCGGAATCGAACGTCAGCCCGCTGTTGGGGTCGACGCCTTCGACGCCGGCGCTGGCCAGCCACGCCGCCCAGTCGATGCGGTAGCCGTCGCGGATCAGCGTGTGGTGTTTGAGATCCGCAGGCGTGCGCAGCGGATGCGGTCCTTCGAGCAACCTCGGGCTGCAGACCGGAAACACCTCCTCGCCGGTGAGGAATTCCGAGGTCAGCCCGGGATAGTGGCCGCCACCATAACGGATGGCGATGTCGATGCCGTCGCCGAGGAAATTGGTGAGCTTGCCTGACGTCGACACGCGCACATCGATGTCGCCATGCGCGCGATGAAAACGGTAGAGCCGGGGCACCAGCCACTTGCCGGCAAAACCATCCGAGGTGCTGACGTTCAGGCTCGTGTTGGAATGGCGCGATGTCGCCACTTGCGTCGCAACCGTCAGCTGGTCGAGCATCGCGCGCACCGCCCGCGCATAGGGCTCGCCGACCGGGGTGAGGCGCACCGAGCGCGTCGCGCGCTCGAACAGCTGCACGCCGAGCTGCTCCTCCAGATGCTTTATCGCCCGGCTGATGGCGCCATGGGTGAGGTTGAGCTCGTCGGCCGCCCTGGAGAAATTCAGGTGCCGGGCGGCGGCCTCGAAGGCCGGCAATGCGTTGAGCGGTGGCAGTTTGCGGGGCATGTGCGTGCGCCGGCATTTGTGAGTGTTGTTAACAAATACTTGCCAAATTTTGGTTTGTCCACGCGGCTTTTACCGATCACAAATCCTCACAAGATTTGTGATCAAACCTCACTTCGGGAGGAAGACATGGCATCGCTCAACGGACAAAAAATCGTCATCGTCGGCGGCAGTTCCGGCATCGGTCTCGGCGTGGCGAAGGCCGCGGTGGAAGACGGCGCCGAGGTGGCAATCGTCGGCCGTTCGGCGGACCGGCTGAAGGCGGCGGAAAAGGCGCTTGGCGGCCGGGCAATAAGCATCGCCGCCGACATGACCAGGGAAGCGGAGATCGCCCGCCTGTTCGAGGAGGTCGGCGCCTTCGATCATCTGGTGTCCACCGCCGGAACGCCGCCGCCGAACTATCCGATCTGCGATGCAGACATGGATTTCGTGCGCGGCTTTGTCGACAACAAGCTGATCGGCGCGGTGATGCTGGCCAAGCATGCGGTGCGCGGCCTGAAGAAGGGCGGCTCGATGATTTTCACCTCGGGCATCAACAAGGACCGACCGCCGGTGCCCGGCGGCTCCGTCGTCTCGGCGATCGCCGGCTCGTTCAGCTATTTCGCCCGCGCATTGGCGCAGGAGCTGGCGCCCAGCCGCGTCAACATCGTCTCGCCCGGCTGGGTCGACACGCCGATGTGGGATGAACTCGTCGGCGACGCCAAATCCGGCTACTTCGCCGCCATGGCCGGGCGCGTGCCGGCGGGCAAGGTCGCGGCAGCGGCGGATGTGGCGCCTGCGTATCTCTATCTGATGGAGGCCGAATTCATGACCGGCGAGACCATCCATATCGATGGCGGGCAGCGGTTGGTGTGAGCAGCAAAGGCGGGGGCAAAAAGTGCCGCCGCTACGGATATTTCGCCGGCTTTGGTGCGTAGATTTGCGGATCGAAGTCCAGACCCTTCGGCAGCGGCAGGCTCGAGCACTGCAGATGCACCTGGCGGGCAAGCAGCCTTCTCTGCTGCTGCTGATGTTCCTTTGCCGCCGCGACGAGGCCCATACTGTAGGGCCCAAGCAGCACGCCGAAGCCCCATCCCGGCTGCCCCTTCTCGCGCTGGTCGTAATTCATGGCATCGGTGCGGGCCTGCTGACATTCCGGCGTCGCCCATTTCGGGTCCTGCGGCGAAAGCGATGCGCCGTACTGGACTGGAGAACTCACGCATCCTGCCACTGTCGCGGTCAACGCGACGACCATTGCAATTCTCATCCGCAAGCCCCTCCTAATTTAGGTCGGCGACTACAGGATGATTCGAGCCGCAAAAAGGCAGCTTCGGCGTGCGGATTTCGCACAGCCGCTCAGCCCAGCAGGTTGCGCGCCGTGCGCATGAAGATCTTCGAGCCGATCGGGATCAGGTCGTCGGGAAAATCATAGTCCGGATTGTGCAGCGAAGGGGTGCGCTCGCCGGCGCCGAGGAAGAACATCGCCGACTTGGCCTTGTGGCCGAAAATGCCAAAGTCTTCCGAGGCGCGCATCGGCAGGGCCTCCTCGCTTCGCGCGACACCCTCCTCGTCCAGTGCGCGGTTGAGATGCTCCACCGCATCCGGCGCATTGACGCTGGCGACGAAGATCTCGTGGTAGTCGCAGCGGACCGACAGGCGGTGCTCGACCGCGGTCCTGGCCGCAAGCACTTCAGCGGCCGCGACCAGCTCCGCCATGCGCTCGTCGCGCCTTGTGCGCAGCGTCGCCCACACCTCGGCGTGAGCAGGCGAGATGCCGAACACGGCCTCACCCATCGTCGCATGGGTGACGGTCACCATGCTGAAATCGTCATCGGCGAAGGTGCCACGCCCGAGCGCGGGCAGCGCCGGCATCAGCTGGCTGATCGCCAGCATCGGCGACACCCCGGTTTCGGGCATGGACGAATGCGCGGTCTTGCCCTCCAGCACGATGCGCATGCCGCGCGAGGCGCAATTGACCACGCCTTCCCTGAGGCGCACCTCGCCGAACGGCACGCCGGGCATATTGTGCAGCGAGAAGGCGAAATCCGGCGCGATCTCGCCAAAGCGTGGATCGGCGACGACACCGGCCGCACCATTGCCGGTCTCTTCCGCCGGCTGGAACATCAAGACGACGCGGCCGCGCGCCGGCCTTTCGCGCCCGAGCTGGCGGCCGAGTGCGGCGAGGATCGCGGTATGGCCGTCATGGCCGCACATGTGCGATTTTCCCGGCACCTGCGAGGCATGCTCGACGCCCGATAGCTCCTCGATCGGCAGCGCGTCGAGCTCCGAGCGAAACAGCACCGTCGGCCCTGCTCTGCCGCTGTCATAGACCGCCGCCACACCATGCCCGCCGAGGCCGGTCAGCACCTTGTCCGGACCGGTACCGGCGAGGAAGGAGACGACTTCCTTGGCTGTGTTCTCTTCTTCGTTCGAAATCTCCGGCTGCTGGTGCAGCTTGCGCCGCCACGCCGTCAGCTCGATGATATCGCGATTGGTCAGGGTCATGTTTTCCGCTCCGGTGGCGCTACAGGTCACACAAACACGATAGGGTTTTTCTCGCGCCGCGCCGATCAATGCCTGAGGTGATTGGCACACAGCAAACTCAGCACACAATGACCCGCAGATAGTCCGTCGAAGCAAGCTCCAACATGATTGTGTCGCGGGTGATGATGGGAATTTTTCTTACTCGCGCCGTCGCTATTAGATAGCAATCGCCAGGGTCCTTATGCCCGGTATCGGTCGCAACAGCCGCTGCCTCGCAGGCGATCCGTAGCTTGATTGGGATGATCTTCGAACCCGTAGCGGCAACCGCTTCCGAGAACCACCTCGCGGGTGTCCCTGCACCCAGGTTTGGCGGATCCTTATGCACTGGCTTGCGGGAGGCGATCGTCAGTTCCCATGCAGTAATCGGAGATACATAAAGTTTTCCGGCGACTTGGCTTTCAGCGATTGCGATGAGGGCTTCTTCAGAAAGGGTGCGCGCAGCCGTTACCAGCCAATAGAGCGTATGGGTGTCGAGCAGCGCCCCCGCCAAGGATCAGTTCTTTATGGAGGACTTGCGTTCCTTTGGGGAGACGCCTTTGAAGGCCTGCTCGGCGATTGGCTTCGTGAGGTCCACGCTCTTTTTCAGAGGCAGCTGTGAGGACTTCATCGAATCGGCGCCATGGACTTCTATGAAGCGACCGCTGCGCGAATCACGCACCACCCACTTGCCGGTCGGTTCCTGTTTGATCAGTGCTTTTGTCATACCCACAATATAACGACAAATTGTGGCCAATGCGAGCGGTCTCGGCCTGCTGAAGCCAAAGGCGATGCCGTGACGTCCACGGCGGATCAGAAAGTCGTCGATCTCATCTCCGACATTCGGCGACCGCTCCTGAGGAGCACGGGGCGCACGCCTGTGCCAAATCCTTGGCGATATCAGACTCCATCCAGCCGAGGGACGGTTCCGGAACAACAATGGCCAGGCGGTTTGCGTTTCTCTTGGTTCGCGACTTCACGCTGTCGCCGCTGTCGCTGTTCATCGACACGCTGCGGTTGGCCGGCGATGAGGGCGACCGCAGCCGCAGGATCGAGTTCGATTGGGAGATCGTCGGCGAACGCGGCCTGCCGATCCGGGCGAGCTGCGGTGTCGAACTGCTGCCGACCAAGGCGATGGGCAATCCGGAGGAGTTCGACAATGTCGTCGTGGTCGGTGGCCTGCTCGACACCAACCGCAGCCTGAGCTCCGAAAAGGAGGCCTTCCTGTTGCGCGCCGCCGAAAAGGGCGTGCCGCTGACGGCGCTCTGCACCGGCAGCTTCGTGCTCGCGCGCTACGGTTTGCTCGATGGCTACAGCGCCGCTGTGAGCTGGTTCCACATCAAGGATTTCCGCAGCCAGTTCCCTGACGTGAACGCCCATGCCGACAGCCTGTTTTCGGTCGACCGCGGCCGTTCGACCTGCGCCGGCGGCACGGGTGCGGCCGACCTCGCCGGCCATTTCGTGTCGCAGTTCATCGGCCGCAAGGCGGCGGAAAAAGCCGCCAAGATCCTGGTGCTCGACCGCATCCGCTCGAGCCGCGACGTGCAGCCCGTCGGCGACCTCTTTCCCGCGGCGTCGAGCCGCGCCGTGAAGCGGGCCCTGCTGCTGATGGAAAGCAATCTCCAGGAGACGCTGTCGGTCGCCGAGATCGCGAGCCGGCTGAATTTATCGCGGCGCCAGCTCGAGCGCCTGTTCGGCGCCGAGCTCGGCATCGGCCCGATGGCGGCCTATCTTGCGCTGCGCGTGCATCAAGCGAAGTCGCTGCTGGAAGGGAGCGACTTGGCAATCGGCGACATCGCCTACCGCTGCGGCTTTCCCAATGCCGGCCATTTCAGCCGTGTCTTCCGCCAGCAGACCGGCATCACGCCGACCCATCTCAGGCATCCGGGCCGAATGCCGGGTGGGGCACCCTCGCCTACCGCTCCGTGAAGGCCCGCGCGAACGAATCCAGCATCGGGCGCGCAAGATATTCGAAGAAGGTGCGGTCGCCAGTGCTGATAAACGCCTCGACCGGCGTTCCCGGGTAAAGCTGCCCGACCTTCACCCCCTGCGGCAGCGTGTCCGTAATCTTCAGCCTGGCGCGGAAATACGCCTCGTGCGTGGTTTCATCGATCAGCCGGTCGGCGGAGATTTGGGTTACCGTCGCCGGGACCTCAGGGGTGAGGCGCGCGTTGAGGGCCGACAGTCTGAGCTTCGCCGGCTGGCCGACGCGAACCAGATCCACGTCCTTCGGCCGCAGCTTCGCGTCGACGATGAGGCCTGATGCGGTGGGCAGGATCTCCATGATCTTCTGTCCCGGCGCAATTACGCTGCCCTTGGAATTGTAGGTCGACGACACCACGATGCCGGCTGCCGGCGCCTTGATCGTCGTGCGCTTCAGCACCGCTTCTGCCGCGGTGATCTGTTCGCCGATGTCGGCCAGATTGGTGCGAACCTCGTCGAGCTTGGTCAGCGCCTCCTCGACGCGTTGCGTGGTCGCGCGCTCGACCTGCGCCTGGGCTTCGACGATCTGTGTCTTGGTCGCCGCAAGGTCCGCCTCCAGCGCCCCGGCCTGGCCGACCAGATCGGCCTCGCTGCGCAGAAGCTGCGAATATTCGCTGCGGTTGGTGAGGCCCTTGTCGAGCAGGCTGGCCTTGATGCCTAGCTCCTTCTTCACGATGGCGGCCTGCTGCTGGATGGCCCGTTTCTGTGCGTCCAGGCCCAGTGCCGACTCGCGATGCATGGCGACGCGCTGCGCCAGGATCGACTGCTCGGACCGGAACCGGGCGAGCCTGGCGTCGAACTCCTTCTGTTGTTCGCGTACCAGATTGTCGAAATCGCTCTGGAACTGCGCGGGGGCTGCATCGGTGATCGGCGCCAGCCTGTCCGATCCGTCGCGCTCGGCCTCCAGCCGCGCAGCACTTGCCCTGAGCGTGATCGACTGTCTGGTCAGCCGGTTGAGATCGGCCTCGGCCGCCGTGCGATCGAGGAGGACCAGCGGCTCGCTTTGTTGCACGCGGTCGCCCTCATGCACCAGCAACTGCTCGATGATGCCGCCCTCGGGGTGCTGGATGAGGATGTTGCCGCCGGTCGCCGAGATCGTGCCGGACGTGATCACCGCGCCGGAGAGCGGCGCGCTCGCCGCCCAATAGCCGAAGCAGCCGGCAAAAAGCGCTATGGCCGCGTAACCGACGACGGCCGTGCGCCGGAAGTCGGTGCGCGGTCGGCTTTCGAAGGCAAGGCTCTGCTGCATCATCGTCTATGATCCGAAGCGGACGCTGTGCGGGCGCACGGTCGGCACGAACGAGCCTGTCACCACCGCGCTCCCGGCAACGCCCTTGCCGGCCGCCGATTGCCGCAGCACCTCGCTCGCGGGGCCGAAGGCTTCGATCGCGCCGTTGCGCAGGACCATCACGCGGTCGCAGGCCGCCGCGATCGACGGGCGATGCGTGATCACCAGCACCGTGACGCCGGCGCCGCGCGCGGCCGACAGCATCACCTCGAGCGCCGTTTCGCCACTGCCGTCAAGATGGGCGTTGGGCTCGTCCAATACCAGCATGCGTGGCTTGCCGTAGAAGGCGCGCGCCAGCCCGATCCGCTGCCGCTCGCCGCCCGACAGCACGGTGTGCGACGGGCCCATCATGGTCTGATAGCCGTCGCGCAGCGTAAGCACCAACTCATGCGCCTCGGCATGCCTGGCCGCTTCGACGATCGCGGCATCATCGGCGGCGGGGTCGAAGCGGGCGACATTTTGCGCGATCGATCCGGGGAAAAGTTCGACCTCCTGCGGGAGATAGCCGATATGCCTGCCAAGCTGGGTTTCGTCCCAGCTCCTCAGGTCGGCGCCGTCGATCCTGACCGCGCCGCCGGTCGGCTGCAGTGCCCCGACAAGCAGTTTCGCCAGCGTCGATTTGCCGGCGCCGCTCGGGCCGACGATCGCCACCGCTTCACCGGCGCCGATGGCAAAATTCAGCCGCTTCAGGATGGGCTCCGTGCCGAAAGCCGCATTCGGCGCGATGAAGAACAGATCCTGCACCGAAATCGCGCCAGAAGGATCGGGCAGAGCAAGCTTGCGCGCTTGCGCCGGTTGCGCCGCAAGCACGGTGTCCAACCGCCTCCAGCATCGCCTGGCGTCGACGATCTGCCGCCATGATCCGATCAATTGGTCGAGCGGCTGCAGCGCGCGCGACGACACCAGCGAGGACGCGAAGATCATGCCGGCGGTCATCTGCCCTTGCAGCACCAGCCACGCGCCGGCGCCGAGGATCGCCAGCTGCAGCATCATGCGCAGCGACCGCGATGTCGCGCTGAAGATGGCGTTGGCGCTTCCGGAACGGTCGTGCAGGGTCAGCGCTTCAGCGACGTGCTGCCCCCAAATCGCGGCCGCATTTTGCACCATGCCCATGGCGCGCAGCGTGTCCTTGTTGCGGGCAAAGGCCTGCTCCGCCTGGCTGGCAACGGCCGAGCGTTCCGCCGACATGGCATCGTTCCTGCCGATGGCAGACTGGTTGGCCACGACGAGGAGAAACAGAAGCGCGGCACCGGCGAGCGTCAGCCAGAACAGGACGGGATGGATGAAATAGAGTAAGGCGAGGAAGACGGGAGCAAACGGCAGGTCGAACAGCACCGCCACGCCGCGTGACCTGATGAAGGCGCAGGCCGTGGCAAGGTCGTTCAGCGGCGACAGCGCACCGCCGGCATATCTGGCGCCAAGCGAGGCAGCGAATGTCCGCGCGCCCAGTTTCTGGTCGACGGTAGCCGCAACACGCTGCGCGTAAATAGCGCGAACCGCATCCAGCAGGCCGAGGAAGGCGAGCGCGACGACCGCCATGGCCGAGAGATAAATCAGCGTCTCGACGCTGGAGGACGGCAGCACCCGTTCATAGACCTGCAGCAGATAGAGCGGAATCACCAGAAGCAGGATGTTGATCAGCAACGAGAAGACGCCAATATCGGCGACGGCGCGCAGGAAGACCGGGCGCAGGCCGGGCCGGATGGCCGCATCCCTCAGCGGCGCGCGGTCCCGCGACATCTAGACCGCGTGCTCGCCTGTTGCGCTCAGATGGCTCTGCTGCAAATCGTTCAGCGTATAGGCGTGGATATAGTCAATCTTCATCTGCGCGGGCGTGGCGAGATGGTCGGGCGGCGCGCCGGCTTGACCGCCGATCGCAAGGTCGACCAGCATATACATGGGCTTGTTCATATCGGACGGCGTCGCCGCTTCCGCGACCTGGACACCATCATAGGTCCAGACCAGCTTGTCCGGCGCCCACAAAAGGCCATAGGTGTGGAAGCCGGCGGTGTCCGAGACATTCACCGTCGACCCGACCGTGGTGTGCTGCCCTGTCGCATTCGTGTGCGCGGTCATCAGAAGCTGGTTCGGGTTCTGGCCGTACATTTCCACGACGTCCAGCTCCGGCGGCCATGAGCCGTCTTCCGGCAACAGCCAGAAAGCCGGCCAGGCCCCGGTGTTTTCGGGCAGGTCGGCCCGCATTTCGAAATAGCCATAGGTCTGCGAGAAGGAGTCGTGTGTGGTCAGGAGCCCGGAGGTGTATTCGTAGTTGTTGATCAGCGGCTTGATGTCCGCCGGCGTCTGCGCCGCGGTGATGGTGAGAACGCCGCTTGCCACACTGAACGGATGGACCGAGCTCGTCGGCGCGTAATTGGCGTCGATATACCACTGCAGCTCGTTGTTCTGGGTCAACGTGCTGCCGTTCGGCGCGCCCCACCAGAAGTTCGTGTCCCACGTGCCGCCCTGGCTATTGTGAAGGCTCAGCGTGTTGAAGTCGTCGGAGAACGACAGCGTCATGCCGGACTTGTCGATCGGCAGCTCGAACTGGCCGGGCTGCAGCTTGTCGATGGTGGTGTTGTTGAACACCAGCACCTCGTCGGATCCGAGGGTCAGCGCAACGTTCGCTCCCGCCTGCGTCATATGCGCCTTGACGGCGTCGAACGACATGAAGTCGTAGCCATTGAGGCGAATGGTGTCGTCCGCGCCGAAATCGGTAATCAGGTCGCTGCCGTGGCCCTTGGTGATGATGAAAGTGTCAGCGCCGCCACCGCCGATCAGCACGTCGTTACCCAGGCCGCCGTCGAACGTCTGGCTGCTGGTGCCGCCCTTGATGATGTTGTCGAGCGAATTTCCGAACGCGTAGTGATTGGCGCCGGTGACGACGAGGTTCTCGAAATTGTCGGGGAGCTTGTAGCTCATCCAAGTGTCGATCGTGTCGATACCCTCGCCGGGCAGCTCGACCGCTTTGTTGATCGTCGAATAGAGGTGGTAATAATCGTCGCCCGCGCCGCCATACATGGTGACCTTGACGCTGGTGTCGCCCCAGAAGGAATCGTTGCCCGAAGTGCCGTAGAGCTGCGGCCCGGCCCCGGTCGCCGAAAACCAGTGGGTGGAAGCCCCGGTGTAGGGAAGCGGAATGCCTTTGGCGTTGAGGACGGTGCTCATTCGGACACTCCTTGCGCGTGCTGCCTTGGCCGCTCGACAACCTTCGAGCGATCACCTCGGATCAACGTTTAGATTAATTCCTGGCTCCAGGGAATCATCCTATAGTACACGAAGAAGATCGTCACTCGTGAAAATATATCAAGCTGAGTATAATAAGACACCTCTAATACAATTTAAGGGTGAGACTTGATAAATTTTAATAAATATTGTGAAATTTGTGCCGAAAGATTAGGCAAATTGTCGATGATGCATGCAATTCGTCGCGCTGCGGCTGCATGATCGAAGCAGCGCTCCGAAATCGCGGGATGGATGGTCGCAGGCAACGGGCCCAAGAAATTTGACAGGCTGTGTCGGACCGGGTGAAGTCCACCCGTCCTTGAGGCATCGACCAACGAAACCACAAAGGATACCGAGGACATGCCAAGCACCGTACGTTTGCACCGCGTTCTGACGACCAGCCCGGAGAAGGTCTACCGCGCGTTCACTGAAGCCGATGCACTGGCGAAATGGCTTCCGCCTAACGGTTTTACCTGCACGGTTCATCACTTCGAGGCGAAAGTCGGCGGCACTTTCAAGATGTCGTTCCGCAACTTTACCACGGGCGGCAGCCACGCCTTCGGCGGTGAATATCTCGAGCTCGTTCCCGGCGAACGCCTGCGCTACACTGACAGGTTCGACGATCCCAACCTGCCCGGCGAGATCATGGTGACCGTGACCTTGAAGAAAGTGTCGGTCGGCACGGAACTCGATATCACGCAGGCAGGCATTCCGGACGCCATTCCGGCCGAGGCTTGCTATCTGGGCTGGCAGGAATCGCTGCGCAACCTGGCAAAGCTCGTCGAACCCGAGATCAATCAGTAGAGCTACCCACCCCATCGCAATCGACGGCGGCGCGGCCCAGCCCGCGCCGCGACAATGCCGAGCCGAGCTCTCATCGCCTCACGGCCCGCTGCAGATCGGCAGCGGCTGCGGCGGCGGTGGCGGGTTGTCCTTCTTGTATTGCACGATGATCGGCTCGAGGCGCTGGCGCGGCCAGAATTTCGGCTTGCCGATCTCCTTCAGGCAGGACGCGTTCCAGTAGGCGCCGGCTTTGCCGACGGCGGCGATGTCGCGCGATTCCGGGTAGATGTAGAGCGTCGTCGGATTGCCCTTCACCATCGAAATGATCTGGTCGGCATCGGCCGGCGACCAGCTGGTGCAGCCATTGCTGCGGCCGCCGGCATAGTCGACCAGCTTGCCGTAGGGCACAAAGCCGTCATGGTCGGCGTAGGAGCTGTTCGACTTCTTGCGCAGGCACATGCCGCGCAACAGCCGCGCCGCATGGCCGCCGATCACACGCTGCCTGGCATTCGCCGTCTCACCCTCGCCGTCGAACTGTATAAAGGTGCGTTGCAGAATCTGATCCTGCTTCGCGCCGACGCGATAGAAACCCTTGAATGACGTTTTTGCTTCGCTGGTCATATAGGCGCCGCCCATCGTCAAGGACGAGTCCAGGGCATTGCCGAAGTTTTTCGCACAGCGTTTCCCGTTGGAGAAATCGACGACGCCCTTCAGATTGCGGCCGCCGCCATGCCCTGACGAAATCGCACGAAACGACTGCTTGGCTTCGCAGATGACGTAGTAGCGCCGCCCCAATGCACCGCCGCCGAGATCGCCCGGACGCGTCGCATCCATGGCGAAATAGCAGCCATTGTGGACAGCGCCCTGAGACACCTTCTCCTGATAAAGCGCGCGCGCCCGTTCCAGCACCACTTGAGAGATTTCGCCGTCGCCATCGCCGACATGGGCCTGCAACCATGCCGGGATATCGGAGGACGCGGCAAACGACCGGGCCGACACCGTGATCGCAATGACGGCAACGGCAAGGATGCCGAGGACAAAGACAGCCAGAAATTTCAACCGCACCCCGACAACCCTCCCGCCCCAACCGTTCTGCGATTCTCAGAAAGCCATCATAATTCGCCGCGCACCGATCGGCGAAACACATCTTGTTCAGAACCGCCTACATAAGCGATGTGCTACGCCCGCGAGCGACCGTCATGGCGTGCCTCACAGTGCCAAACTGCCCTGCTCCGCCTCCACGGCATTGGGGTCGCCGGGCGCCGTTGCCCAGGCGAGTTCGACCAGCGTCACCGTGCGGCGGCCGGTGCCGTCGAGCTGGCAGACGATGAGACCCTGCTCCTCGATATAGGTGAGCAGCCGCCTGGCGCGGCGCAGCGAGTGCGAACCGTAGGCGCGCGCGATCGCCGCGTCGCTCGGGCACGGCCAGCCCTCCTTGGCGGCGCGCGCGATCATCATGAACACGCCCTGCATGTCCTCGGGCAGCAGCGAGGCGCGCACCGAGACATCCTGCCAGGCGTCGTCGCCTGCCATGTCGGCGCCGAGACCGGCGCGGGCGCGCGTCAGCATGCGGCGGAATTCGGAGAGGTCCGGCACCACCGAAGCAAGCCCTTCGATGCGGCAGCGGACCACGAACTCCTGATAGAGCACGCCGATGACGCGAAAGCCCGCATCGGGCTGCGCCAGGATGGCGCGCAGGACACGGTCCACCCGCTCTCGCCGCTCGGCCAGATCCTCGGCGCTTACCGCCGGCTCCGCCGGTTCGGGGCGGATCTCCAGCGCCGCAGACTTGGCCGCCATCAGCTGGTCGAGCAGGTCGGGCGATGCCACCCGGCGCGGTGCGCGCATCGTCTCGGGCGGCGGCGCCGCGAGGATGATCGCGCGGGCGTCCTCAAGTGCTGATTCCGGCATCGCCATCAGCCGCGGCGTCCCGTTGCGCGGACTTGTCTCGGTTTGGCCGATGCGCACGCCGAGCGGACGGCGTGACAGCGCCGGCCCGAGCGCCATGAAGTGCCCCCGCTCCAGGTCACGGAACGCCTCGGCCTGGCGCCGCTCCATGCCGAGAAGGTCGGCGGCGCGCGCCATGTCGATGTCGAGAAAGGTGCGGCCCATGAGGAAATTTGAGGCTTCCGCCGCGACATTCTTGGCGAGCTTGGCCAGCCGCTGGGTGGCGATGATGCCGGCAAGGCCGCGTTTGCGGCCACGACACATCAGATTGGTCATGGCGCCGAGCGAGAGCTTGCGCGCTTCGTCGGAAACCTCGCCGGCCACCGCCGGGGCGAACAGCTGCGCCTCGTCAACCACCACCAGCATCGGGTACCAGTGCTCGCGGGCGACTTCGAAGAGGCCGCCGAGAAAGGCAGCGGCGCGACGCATCTGGTTCTCGGCGTCGAGCCCTTCGAGATTGAGCACGGTGGAGACGCGGTGGATGCGCGCGCGCTCGCCGGCCGCCTGCAGGCCGCGCTCCGTATGCTCCTCGGCATCGATCACCAGATGGCCGTAATGGTCGCCCAGCGAGACGAAATCGCCTTCGGGATCAATGATGGTCTGCTGTACCCAGGGCGCGCTCTGCTCCAAGAGCCGGCGCAAAAGATGCGATTTGCCGGAGCCGGAATTGCCCTGCACCAGAAGCCGGGTCGCCAGCAGCTCCTCAAGGTCGAGCGCTGCCGGCGCGCCCGCCGACGTCTGTCCCATCTCGATGGCTACGGTCATGTCGCGACTCTCCTTGAGGAGAGGGCTTATCAACCCGACCGCAAGCCGTCGAGCGCGCCGAGGCAACGGGCCCGGTGTTCCACACCTATGCTGCCAAAGCGCCACACTTGGCCGGCCTGGTCGGTTGAAAAGCTGGCTAGACCGGCTTCACCGGCGGCAAAAGCGGCGCATCCAGCCCGTCAAAGGGATCGCGCCAGGCGTCGATGGCCTCGAGCCGGCGATACCAACTGAGGACCGATGGATAATCATCCAACGGCAGGCCGGCGACATCGTTGAAGGGCAGGAACGTCGCCATGCGAAAATCGGCATAGGAAAGTGAGCTGCCGACCAGCCACTGCCGTTGGGACAGTTCGGCCTCGAGAATCCCTGCCGCCCTGTGAAACTCGCCCGTTCCTTCCTCGACCTTACCCTGGTCGATCGGGCCAAATCCCGTAGCGCTGCTTGGTGCCGCGCTCGAAATGCACGGTGTCGCGGGCCCTGACGAAATTCTCCTTGCCCCAGCTCAACCAGCGGATCATGTCGGGTTGGTCGTCGCCATTGCGCCAGAAATCCGAACCCGCCTCGCGCGACAGCAGTCAGGCTATGGCGTCGGCCTCCCAGAGGCTGCCGCCGGGCCATGCCAATGTCGGCAGGGTAAGATTGGGATTGAGCGGTCGGAACCGCTCGGCCTGCCCCGGCGCCATGGGTGCCGCGAACTCAAACTCGACCTTGACCCTGAGATGACGCGCCGTTGCAACCGCGAGGCGCGGATTGGGATTGCGGCTGAAGTACAGTTTCATGTTCGGGCCGGTTCCTGGACACTGTTGGCTCGACCTTATCAAACACGCAAACGTGCCCGCTCGGCAATCTGGTCGGACCACGATTCCGCTGGCGGAAATCGCCGTTCGGCGTATCATTCCTGCGGGTGAGGGTTCTTGGCAGGAGGAAGCCAATGAACGCAGTATCGAGCGTACCTGTCATCGATCTGACAGCTCAAAATCTTGTTTCCTCTGCGCTTTCCAAATTCCGCGCCGGCGATACCGTCTCGACCAGGGCGGCGCTCGACGCCATCCGCCGCATGGCTCCGACTTGCATCGACAGCGACGACGATCTGGTCGAACTGATCGTGATGGCGGCAATTGGTAAGACCATGGCGGTCGTATTCGACCACCGCAAGCAGTGACGCTGGAACGAAACGAGCATTACGCCGTTTCTGACGTCTTCAAGTTCGAGCAATTCCAGGAAAAGTGTGAGCGGCTTTCCCGGAAAAAGCGCGTAGCGCTTTCCCTTGGGAATTGCGTCAAAACAAAGGGTTGAGTTCCAGGAGTAGCGTCAATGCGTGATGAACAATTCGACGTTCCCGTGACCATCGAAAGCGAAGGCAGCGGCCTGACCGTTACCAGAACGGTCCAGGCAGCCTCCCTGCTGGTCGACGGATGGCCGGACGAAGAGCGCGGGCCAAAATACCGCTCCGCGTTGAAAGCGATGATGGATGCGATGGAGCAGCGCCGCGCGGTTGGCACGGCGCGCCGCGCCTTCACCGCCGCAGCCCGGGAAGCAAACATGTTCGTGCGCGAAGGCCGGCATTAGCCTACTGACGTTGCGGAGCGCGCCTCAGCTCCCCAGGGGGTGCGGCATGTAGCCGACGAAGCCGGCAATCTTCCAGCGCCCCGCCACTTTCCTGCAGAAATACAAGGTCTGCCATTTCAGCCTGTCGACCGTGCCGTCGGCCTTGGCCACCGAACCGTTGAACTTCTTGTGCAGCACCGCGCGATCGCCGTCGACATCGATGTCGCGCATATTGGTGACGCGAAACAGGGCTTCGCGCAGCGGCTCGGCGAATTTGGTCGCCGCCGTCTCCTTGGCCTGGCGCAGCCATTCGTCGCGATAGACGGCAAGGCTCGGGAATTGCAGCCGCCAGGCATCGGCATCGCTGAGGAAATGCGCGTGCATGCCGAAGAAACTTTCGGCGACGAAATCATCCTCGACCATCGACCAGTCCTGACCGATGAAGGCGTCGATGTCGCGCCGCACCAGCATTTCCCAGAGCGCGTGACGATCGGCATCGCCTTCCGGAAACGGGTTCTTGTCGAAGGTCATTTAAAAAATCTCCTGTCGGGAAATGCGACGCGCAAGATGCTGGCCGGGCCCTGATAAAGCAACACGCATCTGGAAAAATCTTGCTTTCCCAAAAGCCCCCTATGAGGATCATGGGGAGAGGCGTAGAGCGGTCGGCTGAAACGCAACCGCAGGCGTGATCCGCCCAAGTCTGAACAGGAGTTTTCCCTTGCCCAAGCAGTGTTTTGGAACATCGCATGTGCCGCTGTCGCCAGCGGTGCGCGCTGGCGATTTCGTCTATATCTCCGGCCAGGTGCCGGTCGACAGCGACCGCATCGTGGTCAAGGGCGGCATTACCGAACAGACCGAGCAGGTGCTGCAGAATGTGAAGGCAGCACTCGCACTGGCCGGCTGCACCATGGACGATGTCGTCAAGACCACCGTCTGGCTCGAGGACGCGCGCGATTTCGGCGCCTTCAACACCGTCTACGCCAAACATTTTCCCAGCAACCCGCCGGCTCGCACCACGGTCGAGTCGCGGCTGATGATTGACATCAAGATCGAGGTCGAAGCCGTCGCCTACCGGCCGGTTTGATCAGTAGATAAATACCAGCGGAGGCGCCGATGCAGTTCGATCTCCTGATCAAGGGCGGCCGCCTGATCGATCCAGCCTCCGGCCTGGACGCCGTGCGTGACGTCGCCATCGCCGATGGCCGCGTCGCGGCGATCGAAGCCGCCATCGATGCCGAGCATGCCACGCAGGTCGTCGACGCCCGGGACTGCATCGTCACGCCCGGCCTTATCGACCTGCACAGCCATGTCTACTGGGGCGGCACCTCGCTCGGCGTCGACGCCGACCGGCTGGCGGCCAAGAGCGGCACCACCACCTTCATCGACGCCGGCAGCGCCGGTGCGGGCAATTTCCTCGGCTTCCGCCGCCATGTCATCGAGCGCTCGAAGGTGCGCATCCTCGCCTATGTCAACATCTCTTTCGCCGGCATATTCGGCTTTTCGCAGACGGTGTCGGTCGGCGAATGCAGCGATCTGAGGCTCTGCGAGCCGCGCGAGACGGTGGCGGCGGTGCGAGAACACGCCGACGTCGTCGTCGGCGTCAAGGTGCGCTCCGGCAAGCATGCCGGCGGCACCAGCGGCATTGCGCCGGTGGATCTCGCGCTCGAAGCCGCCGACCAGGCCGGCCTGCCGCTGATGGCGCATATAGACGAGCCGCCGCCCGGCCGCTCCGAGGTGCTGCCACGCCTGCGCAAGGGCGATATCCTCACCCACTGCTTCCGCCCGTTCCCCAACGCACCGGTCTTCGCCTCCGGCGCCGTGCGGCCGGACATGTATCTGGCGCGCGAACGCGGCGTCATCTTCGACATCGGCCACGGCATGGGCTCGTTCGACTTCGCGGTGGCGAAAGCGATGCTGGCCGAGGGCCTGGCGCCCGACGTCATCTCCAGCGACGTGCATCTCTACTGTGTCGACGGTCCCGCCTTCGACATATTGGTCTGCATGTCGAAGCTGATGGCGCTCGGCATGCCGCTGGTCGAAGTGCTGCGCGCGGCGACGCAGCGCCCGGCCGAGGCGATCGCCAGGCCGGAGCTCGGCACGCTGAAGGTGGGCGGTGTCGGCGATGTCGCGGTGCTCAGGCTGCGCCGCGGCCGCTTCACCTTCGTCGACGCCGTCGGCGCAGCACTTGTCGCCGACCAGCGGCTAACTTCGGACGGCATCGCCATCGGCGGCGTCTGGTGGCCGAACGACGCCGGCGATTTCAATGAGACCGAGAGGTTCGAGCCGCACGCACCGCATACGCATGTCGAGGTTGCAGCCAGGCATTTCGGGCGTGGGTAATCTCCCCCCTTGAGGGGGAGATGGCCGGTAGGCCAGAGGGGGTCGGTTCGACCGGACGCGACCTGCTCGCTGCGGATGAAAGTCGGCGCTCCACGCGCGGCGACCCCCTCTGTCGCCGAAGGCGACATCTCCCCCTCAAGGGGGGAGATCAGCAGCGCCCGCATTACTCACCGCCCCATAAACCGGCGTCGCGATCCCCTCCATCCGCGCCTTGATCTGCAGCGCCACATATTTCGAATAAAACCGCGACAGCGCCAGATTACCGCCGTGGAACCATAGCGCCTCCTGCGCTGTCGGCTTCCACATGTTGCGCAATTCGCCTTGCCACGGTCCGGGATCGCCCTTGACGCCGGAGCCGAGGCCCCAGCATGGCCCGACCTTGTCGGCGACCTCGCGAGAGACGATGGCCGCCACCGTCTCGTTCATCGACTGATAGCCGGTGCACGAGATGATCGCATCGACCGCCAGCTCGCTGCCGTCGTCGAAGGCAATGCCGGTCGGCGTCAGCGATTTGATACCGAAGCCGCTCTTCACCTTGATCTCGCCATTGATGATCAGTTCGCAGGCGCCGACATCGATGTAGAAGCCGGAGCCGGTGCGGTAGGCTTTCATCAAAAGCCCGGTCTCGTCGTCGCCGAAATCGATGGCGAACCCTGAAGCGCGCAGCCGGTCGTAGAACGCCGCGTCGCGTTCCTTGATCACCTCGTAGAGGTCCCGCTGGCCCTTGGGCACCAGCGCGAATGGCGTCGAGGCGACGATCATGTCGGCTCTGTCGGTGGTGATGCCGCGCGCCAATGCGTTTTCCGAAAAGATCTCGAAGCCGACTTCCATCAGCGTGTCGGACTTCACCACCGTCGTCGGCGAACGCTGGATCATGGTGACGTCGGCGCCGCTCTCCCAGAGGTCGACGCTGACGTCATGGCCGGAGCTTGCCGCGCCGATGACCGCGACCTTTTTGCCGCGGAATTTCTCGCCGCTCGCATACTGGCTGGAATGCAAGAGCTCGCCCTTGAAAGTCTCGGCGCCGGGCAGTGCGATCTTCCGTGGCGGACCGTAGGCGCCGGTGGCAAAGACGATGTGCTTCGGCTTCAGCGTGATGTGTCGGCCGACACGGTCGACCACCACCGTCCATACCTTCTCGGCCTCGTCATAGCTGGCGCTGACGCATTTGGTGGCGACCCAGTAATTGACCTCCATCACCCTGGTATACATCTCCAGCCAGTCGCCCATCTTGTCCTTGGGCGTGAACACCGGCCAGTTCTCCGGGAACGGAATGTAGGGCAGATGGTCGTACCAGACCGGATCGTGCAGCACGAGCGAGCGGTAGCGGTTGCGCCAGGAATCGCCGGGACGCGCATTCTTCTCGATGATGATGGTGGGCACGCCGAGCTGCCTCAGCCGCGCGCCGAGCATGATGCCGCCCTGGCCGCCGCCGATGACCAGGCAATAGGGTTGCTCGGTGGCGCCGAGGTCGCGCGCCTCGCGCGCCCGCGCCTCCGCCCAGGTCTCGCGCTCAGGATCGGCCTTGTGGCGGATCCCCAGCGGCCGCGCCGGACCCTTTTGTTCCTCGAACCCCTTGAGCTCGCGCATCGCCGTGAACAAGGTCCGGCAGCGGCCATCCCGAAGCCGCAAGATCCCTTCGCCACGCGCGACAGAGGTTTCGAAGGTGAACCAGGCCTCGACAGTGCCCTCGTCCGAGGTCGCCTCGCTGGAGAGGGTCCAGTGTGAGGGCTTCGCTGTCGCCAGCGTCGCTTGCAGCATGTCGCGGATGGCGTCGCGGCCTTCCATGGTCGTGATGTTCCAGGTGAAGGTCAGAAGATCGCGCCAGTAGCAGTCGTCGACAAAGAGATTGGCGGCGGCCTCGGCGTCGTCAGCTTCCAGCGCCCGCGCAAGGGCGGAAAGCCATGTGGACGCCTGTTTCGATGGGGCCATGTCGAGCATCTGTTCTTCCTTGTTCTCCCGCTCTCATTGTTTCGAAAGACGGCGCCGCCGCAAGAGGCCGCAATATCAAGGCATCGGTTTTTGAGCGACCCGAAACCGAGCCATCCGCCGGAAATCTTTATAGGAATTTTATATCTTTCCTCCCGGCCCCGTCTCGAACCTTTATGGCGATCGGGTCCATATTCCACCACGAGCAAAACGCTCCGGCCGTCGGGACCGATCGAGGTACGGCGGGTCGTTCTCATGGAATTTCTGGCTCTCCAGCAGCTGGCGCCAAATACAAGCAGAAGCAAGGACCAATATAATGGACATTGTCGTCATCGGGATCGACGTTTTGTTTTTCGCTCTTTCCCTCGCCTACATCAAAGCCTGCGACGCGCTTTAAGCGGAAGGATCACACAATGCTTGTCGATTACATCCTCGGTGGCGGCGTAACCTTGTTCCTGCTCGTCTACCTGACATACGCCCTCGTTCGCCCAGAACGCTTCTGACGCAAGGCACGGAAAGCTATTCTCATGACTCTCAACGGATGGATACAGATCCTCGTCTATTGCGGGATCGTCGTTTTGCTGGTGAAGCCGCTCGGCGGCTACATGTATCGCGTCTTCAACGGCGATCGCACCTTTCTCTCGCCCATACTTGGCCCGGTTGAACGCGGCCTTTATCGCATCTCGGGAACCAGTGAACGCGAAGAGCAGCACTGGACGACCTATTCGGCAGGCATCATCTTCTTCAGCCTCGCCAGCTTTCTGGTGCTTTATGTCCTGCAGCGCCTGCAAGGTGTGCTGCCTTACAATCCGGCGGGCATGACCGCTGTCGAGCCCAACCTCGCCTTCAACACCGCCGTCAGCTTCGTCACCAACACCAACTGGCAGAATTACGGCGGCGAAAGCACGATGTCCTATCTCGTGCAGATGGCCGGTCTGACCGTGCAGAACTTCATGTCGGCGGCTGTCGGCGTCGCCATCGCGGTGGCGCTGATCCGCGGCTTCGCCCGGCACTCGGTCAAGTCGATCGGCAATTTCTGGGTCGATATGACCCGCTGCACGCTCTACATCCTGCTGCCGCTCTGCATCGTGCTCACCCTCGTCTATGTCTGGCTGGGCATACCGCAGACGCTGGGGCCGTATGTCGACGCCACCACGCTGGAAGGCGCCAAGCAGACGCTGGCGCTCGGCCCCGTTGCCTCGCAGGTCGCCATCAAGATGCTCGGCACCAATGGCGGCGGCTTCTTCAACGCCAATGCCGCGCATCCCTTCGAGAACCCGGATGCTATCTCCAACCTGATCCAGATGGTGACGATCTTCGCGTTGGGCGCGGCGCTGACCAACGTCTTCGGCCGTATGGTCGGCAACCAGCGCCAGGGCTGGGCGATCCTGGCCACGATGGGCGTGCTGTTCATCGCCGGCGTCGCCATCTGCTACTGGGCCGAAGCCGCCGGCAATCCGCTGGTTCACGCGCTTGGCATCGACGGCGGCAACATGGAAGGCAAGGAGAGCCGCTTCGGCATTGCCGCTTCGGCACTGTTCGCGGTCATCACCACGGCAGCAAGCTGCGGCGCCGTCAACGCCATGCATGACTCGTTCACCGCACTTGGCGGCCTGATCCCGATGGTCAACATGCAGCTCGGCGAGGTCATCGTCGGCGGAGTCGGCGCCGGCTTCTACGGCATCATGATGTTCATCATCGTCGCCGTCTTCGTTGCCGGCCTGATGGTCGGCCGCACGCCGGAATATCTCGGCAAGAAGATCGAGGCCAAGGAGGTCAAGATGGCGATGCTCGCCATCCTGTGCCTGCCGCTGGCAATGCTGACCTTCACGGCCATCGCCCTGGTGCTGCCTAGCGCCGTGGTCTCGATGGCCAATGGCGGGCCGCATGGCTTCTCCGAAGTTCTCTATGCCTACACGTCCGCCGCGGCCAACAACGGCTCGGCCTTCGGCGGCCTTTCCGGCAACACGCCCTGGTACAACATCACGCTCGGCATCACCATGCTGATGGGCCGCTTCCTGGTCATCATCCCGGCGCTGGCCATTGCCGGCTCGCTGGTGGCCAAGAAGACAGTGCCTGCCTCGGCCGGCACCTTCCCGACCGATGGTCCGCTGTTCGTCGGCCTGCTCGTCGGCGTCATCCTGATCGTCGTTGGCCTGACCTTCTTCCCGGCACTGGCGATCGGACCGATCGTCGAGCACCTGGCTGCCATCCACGGGCAGACCTTCTGAGGCTTGTCATGTCCTGGTTCAACCCAAAACGCAGGAAGGGCCGGCCGCGAGCCGGCACTGAGGAGGAGGAAACGCCCCCTCCCTTCCCCAGCGTGTCCACCTTCCTCGGCCTCGCGGCAGTCATGATCGTGATCTGGCTTCTGGCCTACAGGCCGCCGCATCTCTTCTCGGCATCCGATCGATCGGTGCCAGCCAACAGTTCAGATACTGGAGCCACCAAATGAGCCAGTCCAAATCCGCTGTCATCATGGATGCCAGCATCCTGTGGCCCGCCATCGGCGGCGCCTTCAGGAAGCTCGACCCGCGCACCCTGGTCAAGAACCCGGTGATGTTCGTCGTCGCCATCGTCTCACTGCTGACCACGGTCCTCTTCGTCAGGGATCGCTTCACTGGTGGCGGCGATTTCGGCTTCACCCTGCAGATCATCATCTGGCTGTGGTTCACCGTGCTGTTCGCCAACTTCGCCGAAGCCGTTGCCGAAGGCCGCGGCAAGGCGCAGGCAGACTCGCTGCGCAGGGCGCGCACCGAGACCCAGGCCAAGCTGCTTGCCGGCGAGGACCGCTCCAAATTCAAGCTGGTGCCCGGCACCAGCCTGAAGGTCGGCGACATCGTGCTGGTCGAAGCCGGCGACATCATCCCGTCCGACGGCGAAGTGATCGAAGGCGTGGCGTCGGTCAACGAGGCCGCGATCACCGGCGAGTCCGCACCCGTCATCCGCGAATCCGGCGGCGACCGTTCGGCCGTCACCGGTGGCACGCAGGTTCTGTCCGACTGGATCCGCGTGCGCATATCGGCCGCTTCCGGCCACACCTTCCTCGACCGCATGATCTCGCTGGTCGAAGGTGCCGCGCGCCAGAAGACACCGAACGAGATCGCGCTCAACATCCTGCTGGTCGGCATGACGCTGATCTTCGTGCTCGCCACCGCAACGATCCCGAGCTTTGCCTCCTATTCCGGCGGCTATATCTCGGTGACCGTGCTGGTCGCGCTGTTCGTCACCTTGATCCCGACCACCATCGGCGCCCTGCTGTCGGCCATCGGCATTGCCGGCATGGACCGCCTGGTGCGCTTCAACGTGCTGGCCATGTCGGGTCGTGCCGTGGAAGCCGCCGGCGACGTCGACACGCTGCTGCTCGACAAGACCGGCACCATCACGCTCGGCAACCGCCAGGCCACCGAATTCCGCCCGGTCAAAGGTGTGACCGAGCAGGAACTGGCCGATGCGGCGCAGTTGGCTTCGCTTGCCGACGAGACGCCTGAGGGTCGCTCGATCGTCGTGCTGGCCAAGGAGAAATACGCCATCCGCGCCCGCGACATGGCAACGCTGCACGCCACTTTCGTGCCCTTCACCGCGCAGACCCGCATGAGCGGCGTCGACGTCGATGGCTCGTCGGTGCGCAAGGGCGCGGTCGATTCGGTTCTCGCCTATGTCAACCAGTCGACATCGGCCACCCATGGCGCGCGCCCCGGCAGCGACACCGTCAGGGATCTCCAGGCGATCGCCGACGAGATTGGCAAGTCTGGCGGCACGCCGCTGGCGGTCGAGCGCGACGGGCGCCTGCTCGGCGTCGTCCACCTCAAGGACATCGTCAAGGGCGGCATCAGGGAGCGCTTCGCCGAGCTGCGCAAGATGGGCATCCGCACGGTGATGATCACCGGCGACAATCCGATGACGGCGGCGGCGATCGCGGCGGAAGCCGGCGTCGACGACTTCCTTGCCCAGGCAACGCCGGAGGACAAGCTGAAGCTGATCCGCGACGAACAGGCCAAGGGCAAGCTGGTCGCCATGTGCGGCGACGGTACCAACGACGCGCCCGCCCTTGCCCAGGCCGATGTCGGCGTCGCTATGAACACCGGCACGGTTGCCGCCCGCGAGGCCGGCAACATGGTCGACCTCGATAGCGATCCGACCAAGCTGATCGAGATCGTCGAGATCGGCAAGGCGCTGCTGATGACGCGCGGCTCGCTGACGACCTTCTCGATCGCCAACGACGTCGCCAAATATTTCGCCATCATCCCGGCGATGTTCGCCGTCTTCTACGTCGCGCCGGGGCATACCACCGGTCCGTTGCAGGCGCTCAACATCATGCACCTGGCGACGCCGCAGAGCGCCATCCTGTCGGCCATCATCTTCAATGCGCTGATCATCATCGCGCTGATCCCGCTGTCGCTGAAAGGCGTCAAATACCGCGCCATCGGCGCCGGCGCCCTGCTCAGCCGCAACCTGCTGGTTTACGGCCTCGGCGGCATCATCGTTCCCTTCGTCGGCATCAAGGCGATCGACATGATCGTCACCGGCCTCGGCCTCGCTTAAGGAAACACGTCCATGCTCACCCAGATACGACCCGCGATCATCATGATCGTCTTCTTCACTGTCCTGACCGGCCTGGTCTATCCCCTGGGGATGACCGGCATCGCCCAGGCGCTGTTTCCGCACCAGGCCAATGGCAGCCTGATCGAAAAGGACGGCAAGGTCGTCGGCTCCGAACTGATCGGCCAGGGCTTTGCCGGCGACAAATATTTCCATGGCCGCCCCTCGGCTGCCGGCGACGGCTACAACGCCACAGCCTCCAGCGGCTCCAACCTCGGCCCGACCAATCCCAAGCTGATTGACCGCATCAAGGGCGACGCCGACAAGCTGAAGGCGGAGAATCCGAACCAGCCGGTGCCGATGGACCTGGTCACCACCTCCGGCAGCGGCCTCGATCCCGATATCAGCCCTGAGGCCGCCTATTTCCAGGTCGCCAGGGTGGCCAAGGCCAGGGGCTTTGACGAAGCCAAGGTCAAGGCGCTTGTCGACAGCCATGTCGAAGGCCGCGAACTTGGCTTCCTCGGCGAACCGGTCGTCAATGTTCTGGCGCTCAACCTGGCGCTGGACGATACCAAGTGAGAGACAGTCTTTGAAGCCTAGTGCCGGGGATCGACAGCATCCCCGGCGCCGTTCATGATCGAGCCTGATGCCGGACGACAGAAGCAACGACAACAGACCCTCTCCGGACGCACTGCTCGAGCATGCGGAGCGGGAAGAGCGTGGCCGTCTGCGGATATTCCTGGGCGCGGCACCCGGCGTCGGCAAGACCTATGAGATGCTGATGGCCGGCCGCGCCAGGCTGGCCGACGGCGTCGACGTGGTGATCGGCATCGTCGAAACCCACGGCCGCAAGGAAACCCTGGCGCTGGTCGAAGGCTACGAGGTCATCCCACGCCAGAAGGTCAGCTACAAGGACCGCGTGCTGGACGAGATGGACATCGACGCCATCCTCACCCGCCGTCCGGCGCTGGTGCTTGTCGACGAGCTTGCCCACACCAATGCGCCAGGCAGCCGCCACCCCAAGCGTTATCTCGACGTCCAGGAACTCCTGGCACGCGGCATCGACGTCTACACCACGCTCAACATCCAGCATGTCGAGAGCCTGAACGACGTCGTGGCGCAGATCACTCGCGTACGAGTGCGCGAAACCGTCCCCGACTCCATCATCGACCAGGCTGACGACATCGAGATCATCGATCTCACCCCCGACGACCTGATCAAGCGGTTGAAGGAAGGCAAGGTCTATTTCCCCAACACCGCCCAGCGCGCGATCGAGAACTATTTCTCGCCCGGCAATCTGACGGCGCTTCGCGAACTGGCGCTGCGCCGCACCGCCCAGCGCGTCGATGAGCAGTTGCTCAACCACATGCAGTCGCACGCGATTCCTGGCCCGTGGGCGGCCGGCGAAAGGGTGCTTGTCTGCGTAGACTCGCGTCCGGGCGGAGCCTCCCGCATCCGCTATGCGCGCCGGCTGGCCGACCGGCTGCGCGCGCCCTGGACGGCACTGCATGTCGACACGCCGCGTTCGGCCACCATGTCCGAGAAGGACAAGGACCGGCTGGCGACGCTGCTGCGCCTGGCTGAGCAGCTCGGCGCCGAGGTGACGACCATTCCGGGCCAGAACGTTGCCCAGGACATCGTCCGCCACGCGACGGCCAACAATTTTACCCACATCGTCATCGGCAGGCCAACCCGGTCGCGCTGGCGCGAGCTGATCGAAGGCTCGCTCACCTACGATCTCATCCGCAATGCCGGCGACATCAGCGTCCATGTCATTTCGGGAACCGAGCACGGTAACGAGGCGGCCTCGCGGAACGTCAAGGCAGCGGACGAGCAGTGGCAGTTCGATGTCTGGCCCTATCTCAAGGCGACGGCCTTCGTTGCCGGCTCGCTCGGTTTCGCCGCCCTGCTCGACCAGTTTCTCGACGTTCGCAATCTCGCGATCATCTTTCTCATCGGCGTGCTGACATCGGCGGTGGCCGGTGGTCTGTGGCCGGCTCTATATGCCTGTGTGGCCAGCGCCCTTGCCTTCAACTTTTTTTTCCTCGAGCCGCGCTACACGCTCACCATCCGGGATCCGGAGAGCATTGTCGCGCTCGCCGTCTTCCTTGTCGTTGCCGTCATCGCCAGCAACCTGACGGCGCGCGTGCAGCGCCAGGCGGTCGCTGCCCGCTCACGCGCCCGGGCGACGGAGGATATCTACCTATTCTCCAAGAAGCTCGCCGGCGCCGGCACGCTCGACGACGTGCTGTGGGCCACCGCCTTCCAGATCGCCTCGATGCTGAAACTGCGCGTGGTGCTGCTGCTGCCAGAAGATGGCACGATCACCGTCAAGGCCGGCTATCCACCCGACGACACACTGGCCGAGGCCGACATCGCCGCCGCCCGCTGGGCCTGGGAGCACAACCGTGCCGCCGGCCGTGGCGCCGACACGCTGCCCGGCGCTAAGCGCCTCTATCTGCCCTTGCGGACAGGCCGCACCGCCATCGGCGTCGTCGGCCTCGACAACGACAAGCAAGGGCCGCTGCTGACGCCTGAGCAGCAGCGCTTGCTCGACGCGCTGGCCGACCAGGCGGCGGTCGCCATCGAGCGCATTCAGTTGGTCGCCGATGTCGACCGCGCCAATCTGGCGGCCGAGGCCGACCGGCTGCGCTCGGCGCTGCTGACCTCAATCTCCCATGATCTGAAGACGCCGCTTGCGGCCATCATGGGTGCTGCCGGCACACTGCGGGAATACGCGCCCTCATTGCCCGAGAGTGATCGAGCCGAGCTGCTGACCACCGTGCTCGACGAATCAGAGCGGCTGAACCGCTTCATCGCCAACCTGCTCGACATGACCAAGATCGAGTCCGGCGCCATGGAGCCGAATTTCGCTCTTCACTATGTCGGCGATGTCGTCGGCTCGGCCTTGCAGCGGGCGCGCAAGATCACTGCCGGGCACAAGACCGAGGTCGATATTCCGCCCGATCTGCCGATGCTGAAGCTCGATCCCGTCCTGTTCGAGCAGGCGCTGTTCAACCTTCTCGACAATGCTGCGAAATACGCGCCGCAGGGATCGACGATCCGGCTGCAGGGCTGGGTCGACAATGGCTCCGTCGCGCTGCAGGTCATGGATGAAGGTCCGGGCATTCCATCCGCCGACTTGGAGCGGATCTTCGACAGCTTCTACCGGGTGCGCAAGCGCGATCAGGTCCAGGCCGGCACCGGGCTCGGCCTGTCGATCTGCCGCGGCTTCATCGAAGCAATGGGCGGCACGATCACGGCGGCAAATCGCAGTGACCGCGCCGGTGCCGTCTTCACCATCCGCATGCCGAGACCGTCACAATCGCCCGGCATGGACGAACAAAGCGCGGACGGGCAAACATCCGGTGATCTGGCATGACAAATTCCAACGTCAGCATATTGGTGGTCGATGACGAGCCGCCGATTCGCAAACTGCTGCGCGTCGGCCTCGGCAGCCAGGGCTATGCGGTCAGCGAGGCGCCCAACGCCAGGGCGGCGATCGAGATCGTCGATACGCAAAAGCCGGATCTGATCCTACTCGATCTCGGCCTGCCCGGAATGGGCGGCCTCGATCTTTTGCGCAAATGGCGCGACGACGGGCTCGACGTCCCCGTGGTCATCCTGTCCAGCCGCACCGACGAGGCCGGCATCGTCGCCGCACTGGAACTGGGCGCCGACGATTACATCACCAAACCATTCGGCATGAACGAGCTGGTCGCCCGCATCCGCGTGGCGCTGCGCCACAAATTTCAGCAACAGGGCGAAAAGCCGGTCTTCAACACCGGCGATCTCAGCGTCGACCTGGTCAAGCGTATCGTCAAGGTCGAGGGCAAGGAGGTAAAACTCTCGCCGAAGGAATACGACATATTGCGTATTCTTGTGCAGCACGCCGGCAAGGTTCTCACCCACCATTTCCTGTTGAAGCAGGTTTGGGGCGATTCCACCGATGTGCAGTATCTCAGAGTCTATGTCCGCCAGCTCAGGCAGAAGATCGAAAAATCGCCCGACCAGCCGCGCTACATCACCACCGAGACCGGCGTGGGGTATCGGCTGCGCGAGGTTGAATGACCCCGCCGACCAGTTTTTCGCACCCTACTGCTCAAAAAACCGTGCCTTGAGGGCCAAAATCAAGAACAGAATTAGGATGGCCATCCCCACATAGAGATTTACCAGCCAGGTGATGGTCAGGGGAATGGCGATTGCGAGGCCAAATATGAGCCCTATCAAGAACCACCGAGGCTTGCTTCTGAGCTGCCAGCTCATCACTACCGTTGTGGTAAAAAAGACCAGGAAGATAAATGTTGGCGGCCCAAGATCAGACCGCCAGAAATCGCGGAAATAAACGCCGGCGGCAATGCCTACGCAACTGAACAAGAGCCGCAGGGCGAAGTGCTTCATGGACTTAGGATAGAAGGCGAATCTTAACGGACCGCCGCTCAGCTTTGCGGCCCGTCCGACTCCGTATTCGCAGCCAAGAAGCCAAGGTCAGTCGGCCGACAATTCCGCCGTCCGAGCCAGCGCGCCGCCGAAGCCGTTGAGCGGGATGGTAAAGCTCACCGCTTGCCCGGTGTCGGCCGCGAAGGCGCCAATCTTCAGCGTGGTGGCTCCCTTGAGCAGCGGCGTGACGCTGGCGTCGAACGCCACCGGAACCAAACAACCGACGGCCTGGCAGGTGTTGAACGGCAGGCTGCCGTCCAGCTTCTGCTCGTCGATGGTCAGGCTGACGCCCTTGGCCAGCGCCAGGCCGAATGGCAGCGCCAGCGTTCCGGCCGCATCCTCGCCGCTCTTGCTCGACAGCTCTATTGCCAGCAGGCGCTGGTTGGTTTGCTTGTTGAACTGCTGATGCGACAGGCTGCAGGCCTTATTGGTCCCCGTTATCTGGCAATTGACCGTCCAGTCGCCATGGGTTTCGGACAGCGCCGACGCGCCGCCAGGCAGTGTCGGGCCAGCGGCAGCGGCGGCAGGCGCTGCCTTGTCGGTCTTGGTCTGCGCGGTGACCGCCGCCGGGCCAAGAATACAGACGCTGCCCAGTAGCGCTGCGAAATATACTTGCCTGCTTTTCATCAATATCTCCCGATTGTGCCTCGAGCCAGCCGCCATTGCGCTCAAGGACCGCGCCCGATAGAGCGTTCAATCGATCTTTTCTGTCAAGTGCGGGCAGGTCCCATCCGCCACTGGCTCCGCCGATTTCGCAACCATGGCGGATCGGGACGAACGCCCTATATAGAAGGGAGGCTATGTCTGTGCGGGAATGAACGAATGTCGACGCTTCGTCTATCGACAATTCTGATGTCGGCGATGCTGGCGGCGGTGACGCTGCCGGGCATGGTGCAATCTGCCGCGGCGCAGGCCGTCAATCCCGGCACAAACGGGCTGATCCAGCAGAACGAGCTGCAGCAGTTGCGCAACAGTCTGCAGCGGCAGCAGTTCCAGCAACAGCAGCAGCAATATCGCGAGCAGGACCGCCGGATCGTGCCGCAGCCGCGCCCTGAAGTGCCGGTCGTCAGGCAAGCTTGTCCGATTCACATCGTCGGCAACCAGATTGTGCGTGTTTGCCGTTGATATCGGTCGCTTGCGATTTACTTAGTCGACTTATCTAATAAAAATGCTTCATTGCCTCGCGGGCATTTTTGGGGTTTGCAGGCGGCGTGCGGCGGTGCGCCAGTCGACCGGGTTATCAGCAAATGGCGACGACGAAGAAAAAGGCGGTGCGCAAGGCAAGGCGAGGTGAACGGATTCGCCAGGTCGCCGCCATACCGTTTCGCCTGGACGCTGACGGTAATTTCGAAGTGATGCTGGTGACGTCGCGCACGACGAAGCGCTTCATCGTGCCAAAGGGCTGGCCGATGAAAGGCAAGAGCGGGCGCAAGGCCGCCACCATCGAAGCACGCGAAGAGGCGGGCGTGCTCGGCAAGACCCGCAAGGCGCCGGCCGGCAGCTATTCCTACTGGAAACGATTGGAAAACAATTTCGTCCGCGTCGACGTCGTCGTCTACCTGCTCGAAGTGTCCGAGGAACTGGCCAACTGGCAAGAGGCCAAGAGCCGCCAGCGGGCCTGGCTCAAACCGCAAGACGCGGCGTTGCTCATAGATGAGCCCGATCTTTCGACATTGATGGCAAACCTGGCGACTACGCAGCCAGCGGCGCCAGACCAGGCCTGAGCCTCACTTGCCCTCGTCGCCTTCAGCGGGAAACGGCCGCACGGGCGTGCCTGTATAGGCCCACAGCCATTCGCGCGGCAGCGGCCCCTTGTTGCGGTCGCTCTGCTGCGACTGCTCCCAGGCATGCGCCAGGATGCCGACCGAGCGCGACAACACGAACAAGCCGCGCGTCAGCGGCGGCGGAAAGCCGAGTTCGCCATAGATGACGGCGGTGGCGCCGTCGATGTTGAGCGGTATCTTCTTGCGCTTGCGCCGCGCCACCTCCGCCTCGACCGCCTCGGCGATGTCGGCGAAGCGTCCGCTGACGACGCCGCGCGCGGCAAAATCGCGGGTCACCTCGATCAGCCGCGGCGCGCGCGGATCGATCGGATGGAAGCGGTGGCCAAACCCCGGCACATAGCCCTTCTCGTCGGCGAAGAAGCGATCGAGCCGGGCCGATACGGCTTCGCTGAGCGTCGCGCCCTGGTCGAGCGCCACGGCAATGTCGCCGTAGAAGGACAGCGCCTGTTCGCCCGCGCCGCCATGCACGTCACCCAGCACGTTGACGGCCGAGGCCATGGCGCTGTTGATGCCGACGCCACAGGTGATGGCCATGCGGGCAATGGCGATCGACGGCGCCTGCGGCCCGTGGTCGACGGCTGCCCCCAGCGCAATGCCAAGCAGCGCCGCCTGGTCCTCGCTTGGCAGTTCGCCGCGCAGCATCAGCCAGATCGTTGCCGGAAAGCTGACGCGGCCGATCAAATCCTGGATTTCATAGCCGCGTAGCCGGATGATGCCCGGGCTCATCTCGATGATGCCGGTCTGCCACCATTCCTCACCGCGCTCGCGGCCGGTTTTTTTCTCAAGCTCGCTCACGCGCTTCTCCTGGTGCGCGGCGGCAGGGTGGAAAAAACCTCGTCCATGTGTTCGCCGAGTACAGGCGGCGGCAGGACCGGCAAAGGGGCCGCGCCATCGACCATGAAGCCGCCGCGCACGACGGTCAGCGGCTGGTCCATGCCGGGCAGGCCCTGGAAGCGGGTGGTCATGTCGCGCTCGACCACCTGGCGCTCGCCCAGCACCTGCGGGATGGTCAGCACCCGGCCTGCCGGCACGCCGGCGCGGTTGAGCTTTTCTTCCCAGGCGGCGGCCGAGGCACTGGCGAGCGCCGTCTCGATCAGCCCCTTCAGGGCAGCGCGGTTCTGCTTGCGGGTCTCGCGTTCCGCAAAGCGCGGATCCGACGCCAGCTCCGGCTGGCCGATTAGCCGGCACAGCGTGACGAACTGCTCCTGCTTGTTGGCGGCGATGTTGAGCAGGCCGTCGCCGGTGCGGAACGCGCCGGAGGGCGCAGCCGTCATGTTCTCATTGCCCATTGGCTTTGGCTCGACCCCGGCCGTCAGATAGTTGGACACCGGCCAGCCGAGCGCCGACAGCGTGCATTCGAGCATCGAGACATCGAGAAACGCGCCCTCGCCTGAGGTCTTCTGCTTCACAAGTGCTGCGGCAATGGCAAAGGCCCCGACCAGTCCACCCAGCGTGTCAGCGACGGGATAACCGACCCGCAAGGGTGCGGTCTCCGGCGTGCCGGTGATGCTCATAATGCCGGAAAGCCCCTGGATGATCTGGTCGTAGGCTGGATTGTCGCGCATCGGCCCGGTCTGGCCGAACCCCGATATCGCGCAATAGACGAGGCCGGGGCGAACCTCTTTCAGCTTCTCATAGCCGAGCCCAAGGCGCTCCATCACGCCGGGGCGAAAATTCTCGACCAGCGCGTCGGCCGAGGCGACCAGGTCGAGGAAACGCTCGCGATCCACCTCCTTCTTCAGATCGAGCATCACCGATCGTTTGCCGGCGTTCTGCGCCAGGAACGAGGCTCCCATGCCGGCTTTGTTGAGCGCCGGCGAGGCGCCGAGTTGGCGCGCCAGATCGCCGCCTTGCGGCGCCTCGACCTTGATGACGTCGGCGCCGAGCAACGCCAGCTGGTAGGCGCAGTAAGGCCCGGCCAGCACATTGGTCAGGTCGAGAACGCGAATGCCGGCAAGCAGATCGGTCATGATGCTCCAGGTCGTTCACGCATCGCCCGGCACATGCTCCGGTCCACGCCGGCGCCTATGCTCAATGAAGGCCCAGATATGCGGACCGGCCAGCCCGATGAAGGCGAGGATCAGCAGCACCAGCGACAGCTTGTGGGTGTAGAACACCGACCAGTCACCATTCGAGATCGTCATCGCCCGGCGGAACTGCGTTTCGGCGAGCGGCCCCAGAATCATGCCGATGATCACCGGCGCGGTCGGGAAATCGAAGCGCCGCATCAGGAAGCCGGCTGCCCCCAGGAGGTAGAGGATGATGAGATCGATCGGCGATTGCGAGATGCCATAGGTGCCGACGGTGGCGAACACCAGGATGCCGGCGTAGAGCTGCGGCGCCGGAATTTTCAACAGCCGCACCCACAGCCCGATCAGCGGCAGGTTGAGGATGACCAGGATGACGTTGGCGATGAACAGGCTGGCGATCAGGCCCCAGACCAGATCGGCTTGCGTCGTCAGCAGCAGCGGTCCCGGATTGATGCCGTAGCTCTGGAAGGCCGACAGCATGATCGCGGCTGTCGCCGAAGTCGGCAGGCCGAGCGTCAGCATCGGCACCAGCACGCCGGCGGCCGAGGCATTGTTTGCGGCTTCCGGGCCAGCCACGCCCTCGATGGCGCCGACCGTGCCGAACTCCTCCTTGTGCTTCGACAGCTTCTTTTCGATGGCGTAGGACAGGAAAGTGGGGATTTCGGCGCCGCCGGCCGGCATGGCGCCAATCGGGAAGCCGATGAAAGCGCCGCGCAGCCATGGCTTCCACGAGCGCCCCCATTCGGCCGCCGTCATGTAAAGTGAGCCCTTGAGCGGCACGATCTCGTCCTTGCCCGCATAGCGGCGCGAGGCCATGTAGAGCGTCTCGCCGACGGCAAACAAGCCGACCGCGGCAATGATGACATCGACGCCGTCGAGCAGTTCGTTCATACCGAAGGTGAAGCGCGGCTGTCCGGTCTGCAGGTCGACGCCGATCATGCCGATGACAAAGCCGATGAACAGGCTGGTGAGGCCGCGCACGGACGACGAGCCGAGCACTGCCGAGACGGTGATGAAGGCGAGCACCATCAGCGAGAAATATTCGGCCGGCCCGAAAGCCAGCGCGAACTTCACCACCACCGGTGCCAGGAAGGCGACGCCCAGCGTGCCGATGGTGCCGGCGACGAAGGAGCCGATCGCCGACGTCGCCAGTGCCGCGCCGCCACGGCCGGAGCGGGCCATCCTGTTGCCTTCCAGCGCGGTGACGATGGTGGCGCTTTCGCCGGGTGTGTTGAGCAGGATCGACGTCGTCGAGCCGCCATACATGGCGCCGTAATAGATGCCGGCGAACAGGATGAAGGAGGCCTCCGGCGCCACCTGGTAGGTGATCGGCAACAAAAGCGCGATGGTGAGTGCCGGCCCGAGGCCGGGCAGCACGCCGATGGCGGTGCCGAGCGTGGTGCCGACCAGGCACCACAGCAGGTTCATCGGTGAGAAAGCGACGGAAAATCCGTGTCCGAGATGACTGAGCGTCTCCATGGCGTCAGCCCCTCAACGTCGTGATGATCGCGTCGATCACCGTGTTCAGCTGGTTTTCGATGAAGCCGGCGCCGATGTTGACGCCGAGCGCCCTGGCAAAGCCGAAATAGGCTGCCAGCGCCAGGATCAGACCAGTCAGCGCATCGCGCAGCGTGTGCCTGCTGCCGAAGCCGTAGCAGACGAGCACGAACATGATGACGGAGGCGGCGGTGAAACCGAGCGGCTGGATCAGCACCAGATTTGCGACCAGACCGGCAATGACGATGCCCATCGCCTTCCAGTCGGTCGGCGTTTCCTTTTCCTCCGGCGGCTGCCAGCCGCCGCGCACCGCGGCAAGGATGAGCAGCAGCGAAAGCACGATCATGCCGGTCATGGTGATGTAGGGAAAGACGGTCGGCCCGACCTTGGAATAGAGCGGCGACACCGGGATCGCCAGGGTCTGCCAAGCCACGGCCGCGGCACAGGCGAGAAGCCCGATGCCGATCAAGAATTCGGGCATGGCTAGGCGCGGGGGCGCCGGCTGCTGGTCGCTGCTGCTCATCAATGTCCTCCCAATATGGCCGGCATCCTCCCGCCGGCCGCATCCGCAGTTTCACTCCCACCGCATGATATGTCCATGCCGCAGGCGAAGTCGGAAGGGGGCGGTGTTGGCCGCCCCCTTGGAGGTTTAGGCGAGGCCGAGATCCTTGAGGATCGCGGTGATGCGTGCGGTGTCGTCGGCGAGGAATTTTGCATAGTCGTCGCCGGTCAACAGGATGGGCGTCCAGTTGCGGTTCTTGCACTCGGTTGCCCAGGCGTCGCTCTTGGCCATGGTTTCGATCATCGTGACCATCGCCGCCTTGTCGGCATCGGACACGCCGGGCGGTGCAAAGACGCCGCGCCAGTTGAACAATTCGACATCGATGCCGGCTTCCTTCATCGTCGGTGCGTCGATGCCGTCCTGGCGCTTGTCGGCGGAGATCGCCAACAGCCGAAGCGCGCCCGCCTTGATCTGCTCGGAGAACTCGCCGAAGCCGGAAATGCCGGCCGCCACCTGGTTGCCGAGCAGCGCCGACAGCGCCTCGCCGCCACCGGCGAACGGCACATAGGAGAGGTTGGTTGCCGGAACGCCGACCGTCTTGGCGATCAGGCCGAAGAGTATGTGGTCGGAGCCGCCGGCCGAGCCGCCGGCAACCGGCACCTTGGTCGGATCCGCCTTGAGCGCGGCAACGAAATCGCCGGCCGTCTTGAACGGCGAATCCGCCGGCACCACCAGCGCCTCGAACTCGCCGGTAAGGCGGGCGATCGGCGTGACTTCGGAGAGGTTGTTGGCCGATTTGTTGGCGATGATGGCGCCGACCATGACCATGCCGGCAACCATCAGCGAATTGCCCTTGCCCTTCCACTGGCTGATGAACTGCGGCAGGCCGACCGTACCGCCGGCGCCGCCGACATTGGTGATCTGCGAGCCGGAGATCAGTTTTTCACTGCGCAGCACCTGGTCGATGGTGCGCCCTGTCTGGTCCCAGCCGCCGCCGGGCGCGGCCGGCACGAAGATCTGGATCTGCGGTGCATCCTGAGCGAAGGCGGGCGTCAAATGCGTTGCGACGAAAACGGCAGCGCCTGCGGCTGCGGTGCTCATCAAAAATCTGCGTCTGTTCAGCATGGGATTCCTCCAAATCACGACACCTCCTCCGGTGCCTGCCAGAAACGTAGCCTGAAAACAGACCCGCTCGGTAAAAATTCATGCCGATTTCGGTACGTTCTGTCAACAGGAACGACGTTCTACTAGACAGAACATGGGATGTGCGGCACAATCGCGCCGATCGGCCTAGAGCAATTCCAGGAAAAGTGTGATCGGTTTTCCCCCCCCCAACCGCTCTGGTCCGAACGAGTAAACCGGAATGAAACCGTCCGTGAGATGACCGAAGCGCGATCCCAGCCGTTACAGGCAGGTGGCGTCGCCGCGCTTGACCGCGCGATCGCCATTCTCGACGCTTTCGCCACCGCCGACCGCTCGCTCAGCCTGGCCGAGATCGCAGCGCGCACCGGGCTCTACAAGAGCACAATATTGAGGCTGGCGAACTCGTTGCTGCGTGGCCAGTTGCTGGAGCGGCTCGACGATGGCCGCTACCGCATCGGGCCGGCCACCTTCCGGCTCGGCGCGCTCTACCAGCGCTCGGTGGTGGCGGTCGACATCCTGCTGCCGATCATGCGCGATCTCGCCGAGCGTAGCTGGGAAAGCGTGGCCTTCTATGTCCGCTCGGGTGACGCCCGCACCTGCCTCTACCGCGTCGAATCCAAGCATCCGATCCGCTACACGATCCGGGAAGGCGATGTGCTGCCGTTGCTCGCCGGCTCGGGTGGTCGCGTGCTGGCGGCGTTTTCAGGCCAGCCGGGCGAGCCTTACGAGACAATTCGCCAGGCCTGCCACTATCTGTCGATCGGCGACCGCGACCCGGAGACGGCCGGCGTGTCGGCCCCGGTGTTCGGACCGGGCCGTGTTCTGCTCGGCGCCTTGACGCTCGCCGGCCCGTCGACGCGCGTCGATATGGCCTTTCTGCGCCGCATGACGCCGGCCCTGCTGGAGGCTGCCGCCCGTGCCACGCGTGCCTTCGGCGAGGACGCGTCAGCCCTTGAACGCGCAGGCGAGAAAGCAGGCAACCTCACCTAGCGCAATCAAGCCCCGCAACGCAATCAAGCAAGCGGTCACACAGTGTTTCCACCCGCTCTTGCGGCCCCCCGACCGCGAATGTATTCTAGTAGTTCACTCGAATACAATGCAGCTTTTGCGAAAGATTGCACCCCTGACGCCGCGTAAGCAAATTTTACAGAAATCGGGCCAATCCGGTAGCAAATAGCCGAAGAATTTATTGGCTGTTAATGCCGGTAGGCTAGTCAAACAAGCGTCGCCGGATATGGGCGACATGGGGAGAGGGCGTCGGCCGGCCGGCATCTGGTCGGCAGGCAATTCGTGAGGAGCCATGGCTATTCCCATGGAAGCTTGATGAGGCTGTCACCAACAGACACCAGCCCCCGTCTTCTCGGGCTGGTCTGGCCATTCATCCTCGTGGTTCTTGTCCAGGCTCTGGTTGCCAGCGGCAGCCTTTACACGCTCTCGGCGGTACGCGCCTATGTCGGCGGCGAGAGCCACTGGTCCAAGGGACAGAAACAGGCCATCTATTTTCTCAGTCTCTATGCCGAAACCGGCAAGGAAGAATTCTTCAACGAGTATCGCGAGGCCATCGCCATTCCACTCGCCGATCGTTCGGCCCGACTTGCCCTCGAGCAGCCCGAACCCGACATCAGCGCCGCCCGCGCCGGCTTCCTGCAAGGCGGCAACCACCCTGACGATCTGGCGGGATTGATCTGGCTGTTCCAGAACTTCCGCAAGGTGAGCTATCTCGACATTGCCATCCAGCATTGGACGGCCGCCGACAGCATGATTCTTGAAATCGATCGGCTCGGCACCACGATCCACCAAGGATTTCTGGAAGGGGCAGTTTCGGCTGCGCAAATCAGCACCTGGAAAGCGCAAATCCATCAACTCAACCATCTGATCGGTCCCCTTTCCAAGGCCTTCTCCGACAGCCTCGGCGAGGGATCCCGTTTCATCAAGGTGGCGCTGACGCTCGCCAACCTGGCTACCGCCGCCTTGCTCATCCTGCTCGCCGTGTGGCGCACCCGCAAACTGCTGGCGCAGCGCCGGGCTTTCCAATCCGCCCTCAATGCCGAACGCGAGCGCGCCCAGATCACCCTCGCCTCGATTGGCCAGGCTGTCATCAGCACGCAAGCGGACGGACTGGTGGACTACATGAACCCCGTCGCGGAGCGGCTGCTGGCACACTCGCTCCACACGGCCAGGGGCAAGCCGATCGCCTCGCTGTTCCGCTTGCTGGACAAGGACACCGGTGTCGAGGAACTCGGGTTGGCGGAACGCCTGCTGGCTGGCGAGCCACGTCGCCCCAACGTCCGCCCGCAACTACTGCAGCGCGACGACGGCTCGGTCATTCCCGTGGCGCTGACCGGGGCACCACTGCTCATTTCCGGCCATGTGGTTGGCGCAGTGCTGGCTTTCCACGACATGACGCGCGAGCAGGACTACATCGAGCGGCTCTCCTGGCAGGCCTCGCATGACGCGCTGACCGGACTTGCCAACCGCCACGACTTCGAAAGCCGGTTGGCGTCGGAAATCGCCGAATTGCGTCACAAGTCCCGCCAGCACGCTCTGATGTACCTGGATCTCGATCAGTTCAAGCTTGTCAACGATACGTGTGGCCATGCGGCCGGCGATCAGTTGCTGCGGCAGATTTCCGTTCTCCTCGGCAATGCGCTGCGACCGGGCGACATGCTGGCGCGGCTGGGTGGCGACGAGTTCGGCGTTCTGCTGTTCGATTGCAGTCCGGATCTCGCTGTCGATATCGCCGAACGCCTGCGTGCAACGGTTCAGGACCTGCATTTCACCTGGGATGCCAGGCCCTTCAACAGCAGCGTCAGTATCGGCATGGTTCAGATCACCAATGCCGAAATCACGCTTGAAGAGACCCTGCGGGCTGCGGATGTCGCCTGTTACATGGCCAAGGAAAAAGGCCGCAACCGGGTTCAGCTGCACAGCGACAGCGATGTCGCCTTGCGCGAACGCTTCGGCGAGATGGCCTGGGTTCAGCGCCTCCATGCCGCGCTGGAAGAAAATCGCTTTGCGCTTCATGCCCAGGAGATCTGGCCGCTGAACGAGGCGGCCGCCGAAGCCGGCGCGCATATCGAGATCCTGCTGCGGCTGACCGACGAGGACGGTCTCGTCGTCTCGCCTGCCAGCTTCATTCCGGCGGCCGAGCGCTATGGGTTGATGCCGTCGATCGACCGTTGGGTCGTGCGCAACACCTTCGGCGTCCTGGCGGCGCGCCTCGCCGATCCAACGGCCTCTCCCATCACCACTTGTGCCATCAATCTTTCCGGCGCCAGCTTCGGCGACGAAACCTTCCTCGGCTTCCTGCGCGAGCAGTTTCTTGCCTATGGCATTCCGCCGAAAATGATTTGTCTGGAGATCACGGAGACCAGCGCCATCGCCGATCTCGCCAATGCCATGCGCTTCATTGCCGATCTGCGCGGCTTGGGTTGCCGCTTCGCCCTCGACGACTTCGGCTCCGGCATGTCGTCCTTCGCCTACCTGAAACACCTGCCCGTCGACTATCTGAAAATCGACGGCAGCTTCGTCAAGGACATGCTGGAGGATCGGATCGACCGTGCCATGGTCGAGATGATCCATCATATCGGCAAGGTGATGGGCAAGCGCACCATTGCCGAATTCGTTGAAAGTGACGGCATCATCGCGGCACTGAAGACCATCGGCGTCGACTATGCGCAAGGCTATGCGATTGCCAGGCCGCAACCTTTCAACGCCTCCATGACGCTGCTGAATCCAGCGGGGCCGGCAAAGGGGACGGACAAATATCGTTGGAACGGCCTTGCGCGAAAATTGCGCAAGGCCGGATGACAAGAAAAGCCGTCGCCGGACTTCGTCAGTTCGCCTTGACCAGCACCACGCGCCGGTTCTTGGCACGGCCGGTTTCGTCGTCATTGCTGGCGACGGGCGCCATCATGCCGGCGCCGGCGGCAGTCAGCCGCCCGCCGTCAATGCCGTATTTCGAGACAAGGGCTGCCTTCACCGACTGCGCCCGCCGCGACGACAGGTCGATATTGTAGTCGAAAGCGCCCTGATTGTCGGTGTGGCCGACGACGATCACCGCCATGCCGGGTTCGTTGGTCAAAAGCGTCGAGATCTCCTTCAGCGTCGGCTCCGATTCCGGCTTGATGTCAGACTTGTCGGTGTCGAAGAAGATGCCGTAGAGCGAGATCGAGCCGGTGGTGGAGAGCGAATCCGCCATCTTGGCGGCCTCGACGACCACCATCTTCTTGTCGCGCGCCTTCGGCTCCAGCACCTGGACGACGGCGATGGTGCGGCCGTTGAGTTCCTTGCAGTAGAGGTCGTTGATCAGGGAATAGGCCTGCACGGTGACGTACGCGTCGCCGCCGTCCTGCGGCACCTTGGCGGCGAAAAAGCGCTGGTCGTTGAGGCCCGAAGTCAACGCACATGCGCCGTTGGAAAACGCCGCGTCCTTGATGTCGCTTTCATGGAAGAAATACATCATCAGGCTCATGTCGCCGCCACCGCCGCTCGACGACCGGTCGGCAGCGCCGCCGCACTCTTCCTTCTTGCATTCGAACAGGACTTCGCCGCCGGCCGCCTCGATCACATCCTGATAGTTGCGCAGCACTTCCAGCGGCGAGCGCTCGGCCGGCAGCACATAGGCGATGCGGGTCAGCGCACCCTCGACCTCGGCCTTCTTGTCCGGTGCATAGATGCGATTGTTCATCGTATCGCGCGCGTCCGCATCGGCGCTCGGCTTCAGCGGCGACAGCGGCACGGTGAAATCGGTATAGGCGAATTTTTCGTAGGAGACGATGAAGGACCCCTCATAACGCTTGGCCAGATGATTGTCGGCCGCGCCTTCGATGTCGGCGGTCGGCACCGTCGCATCGGCGCCAGCCAGCCGCACGGTCGCAAAGATGAGCAGCCCGGCCCAGAAAAGCTTTGCAAGTATCGCATTGATCGTACGCATGGTCAGCCTCCCCCAAAGAGCAATTCCAGGAAAAGTGCGAGCGGTTTTCCCCACAGGAACTGCGTAGCTAGATCAGGATGGCAATTTTTGCAGAACGAGGCAATTGCGTCGATGAAGTGCTTCACACCCGCCGTTCGAGCAGGATGGTCGGCCCATCGTGATAGGTGGTTTCCAGCACTTTGATGTAGCCGCATTTTGCCGCGACGTTCAGCGAGCCGGTGTTTTCCGGATCGATGATGCAGACGGTTCTGGCACCGGCAAAGGTTTCGTCGCCCCAGGCCAGCGCCCGCCTGACGACTTCGCTGGCAAAACCCTTGCCATGCGCCTGCGGCGCCAGCGCCCAGCCAGCTTCGGGGATGCCTTCGAGCGACGGCTCGATATCGCGCTTCAGATCGTGAAACCCGGCCTCGCCGATGAAGCGGCCGCTGGCCTTGTCCTCGACCGCCCAGAAGCCGTAACCGAGCAGCGACCACAGGCCGGCGTGCCGCAGAAACCGCATCCAGCTTTCCTCGCGCGTCCGCGGCTTGCCGCCGATGAAGCGGGTGGTGACGGGACTGGCCCACATGACGGCATAGTCGTCGAAGTCATCGATCCGATGCGCCCGCATGATGGTCCGCTCCGTTTCGAGAACCGGAACGCCGGCTGTTTTTGGACTGCCCATGAAACTCTGCCTCCGTTGACGTGGCAGCGCTTAGCAAACCAGCGCGCCCGGACAAGGGCCAGGCCGCATCATCGTACGGCCAGGCAAGCTATCTCGATCAATCAAGCTAGTTGTCAGGATGTGGCGTCAATGACACTGATGACTGGACCAGAAGCAGCCCGCCTCTGGGAATTCTGCCGAACGATGCTACCTTCCGCAGCCGGCCCGGCGAGGGCCGGTCTCGATACCGCCAATGGGAGGAGAACGCCATGGACACCACCGATCTTGTGCTTGCCATTTTCCATCACCTGCTGGTGTTCTCGCTGGCCGGCATCATCGGCGCCGAATTTGTCCTGATCCGCGGCGACCTCTCCGCCGCCACGCTCAAACGGCTTGCCGGCATTGACCGCCACTATGGCATCATCGCCAGCCTGATCATCATCATCGGCATTGGCCGTGTCATCTATGGCCTGAAGGGCTGGGAGTTCTACGTCTACAACTGGGTGTTCTGGGCCAAGATGGCGGCATTCGCTGTCGTCGGTCTGCTGTCCATCGTGCCCACCATCCGTTTCCTGTCCTGGAACCGGCAGGCCAGCGCCAGTCCGGGCTTCCAGGTGCCGGCGGCCGAGCTCGCTTCGGTGAAGACCCATGTGCGCGCCGAAGCCTTCATCTTCCTGCTGATCCCGGTCTTCGCAGCGGCGATGGCGCGCGGCTACGGTTATTGAAGCAACGCCAACACGAAACCCCATCTCCGCCGGGCATACTCCCCACTGATCGCCATGGTTGCGCACGGCTGTATTTAACAGTTTGCGTCGGGCGACAATCTGTTAGCCTGCCTTTGTTGCCCCATCGCTGCCGGACCTGCACAGCGATTGGAAATTGATATCCTGGGAGGAGAATTAAGATGAGGAAATTTGTTGCCGCCCTGGCCGCCGCCGCGGCCGTCACGCTTTATTCCTTCACCGCCTCAGCACAGGCCTATCCCGAGCGCACCATCACCGTCGTCGTGCCGTTTGCAGCCGGCGGTCCGACCGATACGGTCACGCGCCTTGTCGCCGAAGCCATGTCGAAGGATCTCGGCCAGCAGATCATCGTCGAGAATGTCGGCGGCGCCGGCGGCACGCTGGGCGCCGGCCGCGTGGCCAACGCCGACCCTGACGGCTACACGCTGCTCCTCCACCACATCGGCATGGCGACAAGTGCCACGCTCTACAGGAAGCTCGCCTACGACACGCTGAACGCTTTCGAGTATGTCGGCCTCGTCACCGAGGTGCCGATGGCCATTGTCGCCCGCAAGGACCTCGAGCCGACAGACCTCAAAGGGCTGGTCGAATACGCCAAGGCCAACAAGGACTCCATCACCGTCGCCAATGCCGGCATCGGGGCTGCCTCGCATCTGTGCGGCATGCTGTTCATGAGCGCCATCGGCACGCCGCTGGTCACGGTGCCCTACAAGGGCACCGGCCCGGCCATGACCGACCTTCTCGGCGGCCAGGTCGATATCATGTGCGACCAGACCACCAACACCACCAAGCAGATCCAGGGCGGCACGATCAAGGCCTATGCCGTCACCACGCCGGAACGCCTCGACGTCATGAAGGACGTCCCGACGACTATCGAAGGCGGCCTTCCCGCTGTGCAGGTCGGCATCTGGCACGGCCTCTATGCGCCGAAGGGCACGCCGGCCGCGATCACCGACAGGCTCTCGAAATCGCTCCAGGTCGCGCTGAAGGACCCCAACGTCATCGCCCGCTTCGCCGAACTCGGCACCAAGCCGTCATCCGAAGCCGATGCGACGCCGGCGGCGCTGAAGGCCAAGCTGGAAAGCGAGATCACGCGCTGGAAACCGATCATCGAAGCCGCCGGCCAGTACGCCGACTGAGGGACTTGAACGGGGCACGACCAGCGCCCCGTCTTCGCTTCGACACCCGTTTCACATTTGCAACGGCAGGCCGCTGCAAGGTCTGGGGAGGACCGTCATGAAACCTTTCGCTATCGACAGGACAAACGGCCTGTGCGCCGCGCTGTTCATCCTTTTCGGCGCCTTTTTCGCCATACAATCGCTCGGACTTGAGATCGGCACCGCCTTCCGCATGGGGCCGGGCTATTTCCCGCTGGTGCTGGCGATCGTGCTGATCGTGCTCGGCGCCATCATCCTTGTCCAGGCGGTGCGCGTCGAGGGCGAGCCGATCGGCCCCATTGCCTGGCGCGGCATGCTGTTCATCCTGCCGGCGCCGATCTTCTTCGGCCTGACGGTGCGCGGCCTCGGCTTCGTCCCGTCGATCTTCCTGACCGCGCTGATCGCCTCCTTTGCCAGCAGCCGCATGAAGCCGGTGACCGCGCTTGTGCTGTCAGCCGCACTGACGCTGTTTTCGGTCCTGGTCTTCAGCTACGCGCTCGGGCTGCCGTTCCAGCGCTTCGGCCCCTGGCTCCCGCTTTGAGGTGATGAGATGGACCTGCTCAAAAACCTCGAACTCGGCTTCTCGACGGCGACAACGCCGGCCAATCTCGGGTTCTGCCTGATCGGCGTTCTGCTCGGCACGCTGATCGGCGTCCTGCCCGGCATCGGCGCCACGGCAACCATCGCCATGCTGTTGCCGATCACCTTCCAGATCGGCGATCCGGTCTCCTCCCTCATCATGCTTGCCGGCATTTACTATGGCGCCCAGTATGGCGGCTCGACCACCGCCATTCTCATCAACATGCCCGGCGAATCCTCCTCGGCCGTCACCGCCATCGACGGCTACCAGATGGCCAGGAACGGCCGCGCCGGGGCAGCACTCGCCATCGCCGCGATCGGCTCGTTCTTCGCCGGCACGGTGTCGACCTTCCTCGTCGCCGTCTTTGCCCCGCCGTTGACGGCAATCGCCCTGCAGTTCGGCGCGGCGGAGTATTTTTCGCTGATGATCGTCGGCCTCGTCTCGTCCATCGCGCTCGCCCATGGCTCGATCGTCAAGGCGCTCGCCATGGTCGTGCTCGGCCTGCTGCTCGGCATTGTCGGCACCGACATCTACACCGGCACGCCGCGCTTCACGCTGGGCATCCGCGAATATGCCGACGGGCTGAACTTTGTCGCGGTGGCGGTCGGTGTGTTCGGCGTCGCCGAGATCCTGCGTAACCTCGAAAACGAGCACGAGCGCTCGGTGCTGATCAAAAAGGTCTCCGGCCTGATGCCGACCCGCGACGACTTCAAGGCCATGGCAGCACCCATCGTGCGCGGCACCATTATCGGTTCGGCGCTCGGCATCCTGCCCGGCGGCGGCGCGGTGCTTGCGGCCTTTGCCTGCTACACGGTCGAAAAGCGCGTCTCGAAACACCCGGAGGAATTCGGCAAGGGCGCGATCGCCGGCGTCGCCGGGCCGGAATCGGCCAACAATGCCGGCGCCCAGACCTCCTTCATCCCGATGCTGACGCTGGGCATTCCGGCCAACCCGGTCATGGCGCTGATGATCGGCGCCATGATCATCCAGGGCATCGTGCCCGGTCCCAATGTCGCGACCGAGCAGCCGGCGCTGTTCTGGGGCATCATCGCCTCGATGTGGATCGGCAATCTGATGCTGATCGTGCTGAACCTGCCGCTGATCGGGCTGTGGGTCAAGCTGCTGACCATCCCCTACTACGTGCTGTTCCCGATCATCATGGCGTTCTGCTCGATCGGCGTTTACAGCGTCAACACCAACGCCTTCGATCTCCATGCCGTCGCCTTCTTCGGCCTGCTCGGCTACGTCCTGACCAAGCTGCGCTGCGAACCCGCACCGCTGCTGCTCGGCTTCGTGCTCGGCCCGTTGCTGGAGGAGAACCTGCGCCGCGCCATGATCCTGTCGCGCGGCGACCCCTCGACCTTCGTAACGCGGCCGATCAGCGCCGGCCTGCTGCTCGTGGCACTCGCCGTGCTCGTCGTCGTCTTCCTGCCGTCGGTCAAGAAGAAGCGCGAAGAGGTGTTCGTGGAGGAGAACTAGTTATCCGGGACGTCCGAAGGGCCGAGCGCAGCGATTTCCACCAGCGGCGCCGGCACATCGGTGGTCTTCTCCGCCGCCTTGCAGATATCGGCAATGACGCAGGCCGGGCAATCCGGCTTGCGCGCCTTGCAGACATAGCGGCCATGCAGAATCAGCCAGTGATGCGCATGGCGCATATACTCGTCCGGTATGATCCGCAGCAGTCCTTGCTCGACCTGTTCCGGCGTCTTGCCGGGCGCCAGGCCGAGCCGGTTGCCGATGCGAAAAATGTGCGTGTCGACCGCCATCGTGTGCTGGCCGAACGCCATGTTGAGCACGACATTGGCGGTCTTGCGCCCGACCCCCGGCAGTTTGACCAGTTCATCCCTGTCGCCGGGCACCTCGCCGCCATAGTCGCGGATCAGCGCCTCCGACAGCGCAATCACGTTCTTGGCCTTGTTGCGCCAGAGCCCGATGGTTTTGACGTACTCGCCGACCCTGGCCTCGCCCAGCGCCAGCATCTTTTCAGGCGTGTCGGCGATCTTGAACAGCGCCCGCGTCGCCTTGTTGACGCCGGCATCGGTCGCCTGCGCCGACAGCACAACCGCCACCAGCAGCGTGAAGGCGTTGACGTGCTCGAGTTCACCCTTGGGCTCCGGCCGCTGCACCGCAAACCGCCGGAAAATCTCATGCACTTCGGCGGCGCTGTAGAGCGAACGAACCCTTGCCGGCCGTGGCCGCGGCTTCGCGTTCGAGCCGTCGCGCCGCCCGGGCGGCAGTTCGATTTTGGGCATGGAAGAATCTTTGGACTTGGGGCTCGCCATTTCCCTCCTATAATATCCCGCCATGAGCGACACAAACGCCTCGTTTCAGGCTGACGAGCCCTTCTTTCACGCATTGCTGACCCCACACCGGTCGCTGGGCAGGACGGGCTTCCTGATCCTGATGGGCGCGCTGCTGTTCGGTTGGGTGGTGACCGGTGCGTTTTTCCTGTCGCGCGGCGCCTGGCCGGTGTTCGGCTTCTTCGGGCTCGACGTGATCGCCGTCTACATCGCCTTCCGCGCCAACTACCGCGCGGCCCGCGCTCGTGAAGAAGTGTCGGTGTCGCGCACCAGCCTCGACATCCGCAAGACCGCGCCTTCGGGCAAATCGGAGGCGCATCGCTTCAATCCGTTCTGGGCGCGCTTTTCCGTCGCCCGCCACGCCGAGATCGGCATCACCAGGATGACAGTGGAAGCACAGGGGCAGAATGTACCGATCGGCTCATTCCTGGACCCAGATTCCCGTGAGAGTTTTGCCACCGCGTTCTCACGCGCGCTGGCGACCGCTAAAACGCGCTGACCCAGCGCCTCAGAACCGGTAGCGCAAGATTCTGCCGACCTTGCGCAACGCGGGAATGTGTCTCCACAGCCCGATGAACAGTTTCGCCGACCAGCCCATGTGAGCTGTGCGTTCGGCGCTATAGGCCGAGATATCATCGACAAAGCGCAGCTTCGGAACGGCGCGCTCCAGCTCGTGCGGGTCGTCGATCGCCCAGTGGACTTCGGCGCCTGTCGCCCTGATGGTCGGATTGAGGCGAAGCATCTTCAGGCCGAAGCGGCTGTAGGCGTCGAACATCAGCTCGCCACCGGCAAGATGCGAGACGAGACGCGACAACAGCCGCAGCCCTTCCTCGGCCGGCAGATAGGGCGTCAGCCCCTCCATCACCACGACGGCCGGGCGATTGCGTGGCACTTGCGTCAGCCAGTCCGGTTCGGTCACCGACGACCCGACGAGGTGATAATTGTCCCGGGACGGGTAGAGCTTGCGCCTGAGCGCGATGACGTCAGGAAAATCCACATCGAACCACTCCACGCCATCGAGCGGATCGACGCGGAAGATGCGCGTATCGAGCCCGCAGCCGAGATGCAGCACGATGGCCCCGGGATTCCTGGCGATGAAGTCCTGAACGCGAACATCAAACGTCCTGGCCCGGATCGCCAGGCCGATGCCGAGATTGCTGTCGACCTTCAGCCGCGAGAAATCATAGTCGATGGCGCGCACAGCCTCGTCGGCGAAACGGTCCTTGAGCAGCGAATGCGCCAACCGGCTCTCCAGCGCCTTGCCGTAGAGCGTCATCAGCAAGGTCTCCCTCGCGCCGGTCAGACTTACCTTTTCGCCGGCCATCGGCATCTCCTGCTTGGCGATCCAGCTTCTATCTGGGTTTGCGCCGCAACAAGGCAAGTTTCGGGTGGTTGCAAAGGGCAGAAAGACCGATATTCGCGGTCAAGGAGATATTGCCATGAACGCCCAGATGACCATGAATACGCAGATGAAACCGACAGCGATCCTGCAGAACGACATCACGCCTGAAGGCAGCGACTACGAGGTCGTGCGCCGCGCCATCGAGAAGATCAGCCTCGATTACCGCGACCAGCCCTCGCTGGAAGCTCTGGCCGCCGATGTCGGCGAGACGCCGACCGGCCTGCAGAAACTGTTCACCCGCTGGGCCGGCCTGTCGCCAAAAGCCTTCCTGCAGGCTGTCACCCTCGACCACGCGCGCAAGCTGCTCGATTCCGGCATGCCGCTGCTCGAAACCTCATTCGAACTCGGCATGTCCGGCCCCGGCCGGCTGCATGACCTGTTCGTCACCCATGAGGCGATGTCGCCAGGCGACTACAAGACGCGCGGCGCGGGGCTCACCATCCGCTACGGCTATCACATCTCGCCCTTCGGCATTGCGCTGATCATGGTCACCGACCGTGGCCTTGCCGGGCTCGCCTTCAACGATCCGGGCGGCGAGCGGGCAGCCTTCGCCGACATGTCGGGCCGTTGGCCGAACGCGACCTATGTTGAGGACATGAGCGCCACCCAGCCCTATGCCGCGCGCATCTTCGATCCGACGCTGTGGCGCGCCGACCAGCCGCTGCGGGTGGTGATGATCGGCACCGACTTCCAGCTGCGCGTCTGGGACGCGCTGCTCCGGATCCCGATGGGCAGGGCCTGCACCTACTCCTCGATCGCCGCCGGCATCGGCGCGCCGAAGGCCAGCCGGGCGGTGGGCGCGGCAGTCGGCGCCAACCCGTTGTCCTTCGTCGTCCCATGCCACCGGGCTATCGGCAAGTCCGGCGCGCTGACCGGCTACCATTGGGGTCTGACGCGCAAACGCGCCATCCTCGGTTGGGAAGCAGGCCAGACCGCATCCTGAAGACACCCCGCATCAAACAACGCCGGCGAAAACCCTTCGCCGGCGTTTTTCTTTTTGCGAGCCCTCGGAAATCGCGCAAAATATACGCACGCTCTGGCAAGCCGCCGGCTTACAGGTTAGCTTCCCGCGCATCCCGCAGGAGGCCTTTTCTTGATCATCGTTGTCGGCTCGATCAACCTCGACCTTATTGCCAATGTCGACCGCTTGCCCTCGCCGGGCGAGACGGTCCGCGGCTCCGGTTTCACCACCGCGCCCGGTGGCAAGGGTGCCAACCAGGCGCTGGCCGCGGCCCGGGCCGGCGCCAAGGTGCGCATGGTCGGCGCCGTCGGCAAGGACAACTTTGCCACCGAGGCGCAGGCGCTGCTTGTCGCGGGCAAGGTCGATCTTTCCGGCGTTGGCCAGAGCTTCGCCTCCACCGGCACGGCGCTGATCCTGGTCGGCGCCGACGGCGAGAACGTCATTGCCGTGGTGCCGGGCGCCAATGATTCGGTGCTGCCGGGCGATCTCGCCAAGGCTTTCCTTGGGAAAGGCGACGTCGTCCTGCTGCAGCACGAAATCCCGCTGCAGACGGTCGATGCCGCCCTTGACGCCGCCCGTGCCGCCGGCGCCATCACCGTGCTCAACACCGCCCCCTTCCGCGGCGACGCGGCGGCGTTTCTCGGCAAGGCCGATTACGCCGTCGCCAACGAAACCGAATTCGACCTTTACGGCGAGGCGCTGTCGTTGAAGGGCCGCGACCGCCCGGCGCGCATGCGTGACTTCGCCGGCAAGACCGGCCGAACCATTGTCGTCACGCTCGGCGGCGACGGCGTGCTGGCGGCGACGCCGGACGATTTCCTGACCGTGCCGGCACTCAAGATCACCCCGGTCGATACGGTCGGGGCCGGCGACACGTTTTGCGGCTATCTTGCTGCCGGGCTGGCGGCGGGCCTGCCACTCGAGCAGGCTCTCATCCGCGCCGCCGCTGCCGGTTCGCTGGCCTGCCTGAAGCCTGGCGCCCAGCCGGCGATCCCGCTGGCGGCGGATGTCGATGCCGCCCTGAGCAACACCGCCGAGTAACAGCCATGCGCCCCGCCACGAAGCATGCCGTGCCGCCGGCCGGCGACATCTGCCGCCTCTCCGGCATCGACCTTGCCGAGGCGATCCGGCTTCGCCGCCTGTCGGTGCGCGAGGTGGTTACAGCCTTCCTCGACCGCATCGACGCTGTGAACCCGCTGGTCAACGCTATCGTGTCGTTGCGCGAGCGCGCAGACATTTTGCGCGAGGCCGACGAGGCTGACGCGCATCTGGCGCAGGGCAAGCCGACCGGCACCCTGTTCGGCCTGCCGATGGCGATAAAAGACCTCGCAATGACGCGCGGCTTGAGGACCAGTTCCGGCTCGCCGATCTTCGCCGATTTCGTGCCGCAGGAAGACGATTTCTTCGTCGAGCGTATCCGCAACGCCGGCGCCATCATCATCGGCAAGACCAACGTTCCCGAGTTCGGCCTGGGCTCCAACACCTACAACAACGTGTTCGGCCCGACGCTGAATGCCTTCGATCCGGCCCTCACTGCCGGCGGTTCGAGTGGCGGCGCCGCGGTCGCCCTTGCGCTGGACATGGTGCCAGTTGCCGACGGCAGCGATTTCGGCGGCTCGCTGCGCAATCCGGCCGCCTGGAACAATATCTATGGCTTCCGCCCGTCGCAGGGCCTTGTCCCCGGCGGACCGGACGTCGAGGTCTTTCATGCCCAGATGGGCGTCGACGGGCCGATGGGCCGCAATGTGCGCGACATGGCTCTGCTGCTTGATGTGCAGGCGGGCTATCACCCGCAGGCGCCACTGTCGTGGGACAAGCCTGGCTCCTTCCTCGAAGGCCTGGCAACGACGGCAAGCGGCGGCCGCATCGGCTGGCTCGGCGATCTCGGTGGTCATCTGCCGCTCGAACCCGGCATCCTCGACCTGTGCGAGGCCGGGCTCGGCCGCTTCGCCCAGGCATCCTTCGTGGGCGAGCCCTTGCTGCCGGATGTCGATGTCGAGGCGCTGTGGCAAGCCTTCGTGACGCTGCGCCAGGCAACCAGCGGATCTGCGCTCAAAATCCACTATGACGACCCGCACAAGCGCGCCCTGCTGAAGCCGGAAGCCGTCTGGGAGGTGGAGAACGCCATGCGGCTGACGGCGCCGCAGATCCGCGCGGCCTCGGTTGTCCGGACCTCCTGGCACCGGACGCTGCTGTCGCTGTTCGAGCGCTTCGACCTGATCGCGCTGCCGACGGCGCAGGTATTTCCTTTCGAAATCGGCATTCATTGGCCGCGCGAAGTCGCCGGACGCGCCATGGACAGCTACCACCGCTGGATGCAGGTTTCGGCCTTCGCCACACTGGGTGGCTGTCCGGCGCTCAACGTGCCGGTCGGCTTCGACGCCAGGGGCAGGCCGATGGGCATGCAGCTGATCGGACGGCCGCGCGGCGATCTCGCCGTGCTCAGGGCCGGCGCGGCCTATGAGGCGACGCTGCCGTGGCAGACCGGAGCCTCCTGATGTCAACCCGCGGCTGCCGGCGACCTCTCCTGCCGGCTTGCACCAGCGTCGCCGGCGTGCATGATCAGGCTCCGACGCGTCCGTGCGAGGCGCTTTCTGCCGAGGAAATCCCTGAGGAACCCCATGTCGCTGGAACTCTACGCCGCCTATGTCCTTGCCTGCATCGTCATCATCCTGGTGCCCGGCCCGACCGTGACGCTAATCATCGCCAACAGCATCCGCCATGGCGCACGCGCCGGGCTTGCCAATGTCGCCGGCACGCAGGCCGGCCTTGCCGTGATGATCGCCATTGTCGGCATCGGCCTCAACACGCTGATATCGGGCATGGGCCATTGGTTCGAATGGGTGCGCCTGATCGGCGCCGCCTACCTGATCTGGATGGGCGTGCAGATGTTCCGCGCCAGGGGCACGCTGAACGCTGACGGCACCGCCAGGAAGCCGCGCGGCGGCTTCTTCCTGCAGGGCTTGGCTGTGGCGCTGAGCAACCCCAAGACGCTGGTCTTCTTCGGCGCCTTCTTCCCGCAGTTCATCGCCCCGCAGGGCAATTACACCCTGCAGATCATCGTCATGGGCCTCACCGCCATGATCTTCGCCGCCGTCTCGGATTCGACCTATGCACTCGCCGCCAGCCGCGCCGGCCGCCTGCTCTCGGCCAGCCGCATCAAGCTGATGTCGAGGATCAGCGGCAGTTTTTTGGTCGGCGGCGGCCTGTGGCTGGCGTTCTCTAAGGCGAAGTAACGGCGGCCAGAAGCCAAGACGCGAACCACAATCTCCTGGAACAGGGAGGCCGATTGAAAGTCGGCCTCCGGTCCATCACATGAATTGACAGTTGGAGATTCATGCCGTGTCGTGGACTATTGCCGATATAAAAAGAAATGCGCCTGGCGTGATCCTGATCGTTGCCTTGTTTGCGGCGCTTTTTGCCATGGATCCGCACAAATGGGCGAATGACGCCAGCCCGATCCGCTCGGCTGAGCCAATCGATGCAACAGTCAAAAGTGTCCAGTTGGATCACGGCCGCGGCATCCATCTGGTGTCCGTCGAGGACGGCTCGTCTTTTCTTGTAGAAGACGAACGCCCACATCTGATCGGCGCTCACGCAAACATTGAGCTCGTCACGCGCGAGAATGGCTCGACCTTCTACCGGTTCGCGAATTGAACCACCGCCGATCACGATACCGATGAAACACAGCGTCCTTGCTGTCAGGTGATACGCATGGCCAAGGCTCGGCATTCCCTTGCCTGGATGACCCTGCAGGAGAACCTCAGGGGCATCCTCATCACCATTCTTGTTGTGGGCGTTTGCGCGCTGGCGATCGGCATCCCGATTGCAAGGCAAAGCAGTCCGATCGTCAATGTCGAGCGCCTGACCGGTACAGTGGTCAACGTTCTCAACGCTCCTGCAAGTCCCGAAGTCGCGATCGGCAGCGGATTCCGCTACTTGTATGGAATTCGCCTCGATGAAAATGACCGCCTGGTGTTTGCCTATGACAACACGACGTCGCCGCGAGCCATCGGCTCGAAGGTTTCGATCGAGCGACAGCATCGCCGCAACGACACCGAAACATACCGCCTGCTGCGTGAATAGGCACACAGGTATCGCCCAGAGGCGCTAGACCCCTGGGCGAACGATCTGCATCAAGGCAGGCTTAAAGCCGCGCCAACCGCTCCACCAGCAGCGCGAAAAAGGCGTCATGGTCGATGTCGCGCATCACCATGGCGTTCTTCGGCCGCTTGGTCACGCCCCACCAGTCGATCACGGTCATGCCCATGGTGAGTTCGGAGGCCGTTTCCACGGTGACGTTGCAGTTGCGGCCCTTGAACAGATCCGGCTTCAACAGATAGGCGATGACGCAGGGGTCATGCAGCGGGCCGCCATCGGTGCCGTATTTCTCCTCGTCGAAGCGCTCGAAGAATTCCAGCATCTCGGCCGTCGCCGTGCCGACCCTGGTACCGAGCTTGCGGATGGCCTGCGTGCGCTTGGCCGTGGTCAGCGCCTTGTGGGTAACGTCGAGCGGCATCATGACGATCGGAATGCCGGATTTGAACACGAGGTCGGCGGCCTGCGGGTCGACATAGATGTTGAACTCAGCGGTCGGTGTGACATTACCGCCCTCGAAGAAACCGCCGCCCATCAGCACGATTTCCTTGATGCGCGGCGCGATCTTCGGCTCGCGGATCAGCGCCAGCGCGACATTGGTTAGCGGGCCGAGTGCGCATAGCGTGATCGTGCCGGCCTCTTCCTTCATAAGCGTCTCGACCATGAAATCGACCGCATACTGGTGCTGCAGCTTCATCTTCGGGTCGGGCAGTTGCGGGCCGTTGAGGCCGGTCTTGCCATGCACTTCCTCGGCGGTGACGAGTTCGCGCACCAGCGGGCGGATGGCGCCGGCATAGACCTTGATGTCGGGCCGACCGGCCAGTTCGCAGATTTTTCTGGCGTTCTTCTCGGTCAATTTCAGCGGCACGTTGCCGGCAACAGCGGAGATGCCGACGATCTCCAGCTCGGCGCTGCCGAGCGCCAGCAATATGGCGACGGCATCATCCTGGCCGGGATCCGTGTCGATGATGATCTTGCGGGTTTGGGGCATTTCATTTCCTTATGCGGGGGAGTCTTTTTGGCGGGGGTTTTAGACGGCTTGAACTTCGCCGCGGCGCGGACCATATCAAGACCATCGGGAAAAATGCCATCCGGGTTTTTCCAGTTTATGTCGCTCCAAAGAGGACAGTGTAACATGAGCCGAATGACGCCCTTCTCCAGCCCGCTTCTCCTGGGTTTCGATGCCATGGAAAAGACCCTGGAACGATTGGCGAAATCCGGTGACAGCTATCCTCCCTACAACATCGAGCGCCTCAGCGGTGCCGACGGCACGGCCGAAAGGCTGCGCATTACGCTCGCTGTAGCGGGATTCGCCGAAAGCGATCTCGATGTCACAACGGAGGAAAACCAGCTGGTCGTGCGCGGCCGTCAGACCGACGACACCGAGCGCGAATTCCTCCACCGCGGCATTGCCGCGCGCCAGTTCCAGCGCTGTTTCGTGCTGGCCGACGGCATGCGGGTGATCGCAGCGGAACTGAAGAACGGCCTTTTGTCGATCGATCTCGATCGGCCGGAGTCCGAACGGCTGGTACGGAAAATAAATATATCGGTGAAAGACTGATCTTTACCGATGGCTCTCATGCGGGATGGCCTTGAGCGGCGTCCACGCACCAAGGAGGCTTGAAATGACCAGAACTGACGAAACCATCACCATGACCAGCGGCGAATTCGCCCATCTCGGCGAAGGCTCGGTCGCTTACCTCCGCAAGGTCTCGAGCGAAGAATTGCTCGGCCGCTTCCCCAATCTCGGCGAAATCGCGCCCGGCATGGTCTTGTGGGCTCTGTTTGCCGCCAACGGCCAGCCGATCCTGCTTTCCGATGCGAAAGACCGGGCTCTGGCCGGCGCCATGGAAAACGACCTGACCACTGTCGCCATTCACTAAACCATGATCCCGAAAAGTGGGAACCGGTTTTCGGGAAAGATCATAGTTACCGATAGAAATCGGCGATTGTCAGGATCGGAAATGCAAAGGGCCGCCTTTGGCGGCCCCTGGAAGACTTAATCCCCAAAAGACTTCAGGCCGCGTGCGAGGCCTGCGTGTCCGACAGCAGCGCGTGGATGGCGACCGCATCGCGCGTGCCCCTGATCTTGGCCACCGTGTCGGCGTCACGCAACACCCTTGCGATGCGCGACAGCGCCTTGAGGTGATCGGCGCCGGCGCCTTCCGGGGCCAGCAGCAAGAACACCAGATCGACCGGCTGGTCGTCCAGCGCCTCGAAATCGACCGGCGTCTCCAGCCGGGCAAAGACGCCGGCGATGCGTTTGACCCCCGCGAGCTTGCCATGCGGAATGGCGATGCCGTTGCCGACGCCGGTGGAGCCCAGCCGTTCGCGCTGCAGGATGGTGTCGAACACTTCGCGCTCCGGAATGCCCGAAATCGCCGCCGCTCTCTCGGACAGCAATTGCAGAAGCTGTTTTTTGGAGTTCGCCTTCAACGCCGGCAAGATCGCCGGAACGTTGATAAGATCGCTCAGATCCATGCTTGAAAATCCCTTATTCGCCTGCCGTCGCCAGTCCTCGCCCCTCGCGCGGCTGGTTCTTTATCCCTGTGCGACTATTGTCGTCATCCTTGTGCGACTTTGGTCGTGGACGGGTCGATCCAGCCGATATTTCCGTCCGGCCGCCGATAGACGATGTTGAGGTGGTCGTTTCCAGCGTTGCGGAAGACGAAGACCGGGCTCTCCTTGGTGTCGAGCTCGATGACTGCCGACGCCACCGACATGGTCTGCAGCGTCATGGTTGATTCGGCGACGATGGCCGGCGCGAAATCCTCCGGGATCTCCTCGTCGTCGTCGGCTAGCGGCGCCATCACCGTGTAGGCGATGTCGGTGATTTCGCCATTTCCGTTGCCTGAATTGTGCGACTTCAGCCGGCGCTTGTAGCGCCGAAGCCGCGTTTCGAGGCGATCCGCCGCCGCCTCGAAGGCAAGCGTTGGATCCTGGGCGTCCCCGGTCGCCTGCAGCGAAGCGCCGGAATCCAGCCTGATCATACAGTCGGCGGAGTAACGCGACCCCGATTTGATGACCGTGACATGCCCTGAAAAACCGCGGTCGAAATATTTTCCGATCGCCTCTCCGACACGGTCGGTGATGCGCGTACGAAACGCATCGCCGATATCCATGTGCTTTCCCGATATGCGCAGCTTCATCTGAAAACTGACCTTCCTTGCTCAGGCTTCAAACTGGCCAGAGTTTATACTCGTGGTCCGTGCGCACAAGCTTTGCGGCGTCAACTCGCGCCGATTTTAGATCCGAACTTTCCGGTTGATCACAATCCGCCTTCTTGGCCGTCCCGTGGCCTTCATCGTGACGGACCATCCGCATGCGGGCAATTCAGCCCGTCTCATGCGGGCGGGCTTCTAGACACTTCATTGCGGCTTGTCAATGAAGGTCTAGAGTTGTGGAAATCCAGCCATAGCAAACGCCGTGTCGGGCAAGCAGAACTAGCGCCCGGCGCTGGCTAGAGCGCGCTTCTCGCGCCGCCTCTGCACCGATGACGGAATGTTCATGCCCTCGCGGTATTTGGCCACGGTGCGCCTGGCAATATCGACGCCGCTTTCTTTCAACATGTCGACGATGGCGTCATCGGACAGCACGTCTGCGGGCTTTTCCTCATCGATCAGCTGCTTGATGCGGTCGCGCACCGCTTCCGAGGAATGCGCGTCGCCGCCACCCGATGCCGCGATCGAGGCGGTGAAGAAATAGCGCAGCTCGAATACGCCGCGCGGCGTCAGCATGTATTTGTTGGCCGTCACGCGGCTGACGGTCGATTCGTGCATGCCGATGGCATCGGCCACCGTGCGCAGGTTGAGCGGCCTGAGATGACGCACGCCATGGACCAGAAAAGCGTCCTGCTGGCGCACGATTTCCGACGCCACTTTCAGGATCGTCTTTGCCCGCTGGTCGAGGCTGCGCGTCAGCCAATTGGCGTTCTGCAGGCATTCGGCCAAAAAATCCTTCTCCGCCTGGTTCTTGGCCTGCGGCGAGACCTGGGCGAAATAGATGTGGTCGACCAGCACGCGCGGCAGCGTCTCGGCGTTGAGCTCGACCGTCCAGCTGCCGTCATTGGCGGCGCGGACTTCGACATCGGCGACGATGGCGTCGCTGGTGCCGCCCGAGAACGCCATGCCCGGGCGCGGGTCGAGCGCGCGGATTTCGGCCAACATGTCGAGGAGATCCTCCTCGTCGACCCCGCAAAGCCGCTTCAGCGTCTGGAAATCACGCCGCGCCAGGAGTTCGAGGTTGCCGATCAGCGTCTTCATCGCCGGATCGAGGCGATCGCGCACGGCAAGCTGCAGCGACAGGCACTCGGCAAGGTCGCGCGCAAACAGGCCGACCGGCTCGAATGTCTGGCAAACGGCCAGCACCTTGGCCACCATCGCCTGATCGGCGCCCAGCCGTTTCGCGATGTCTGCCAGGTCGGCGCGCAGATAGCCGGCCTCGTCCAGGCCGTCGGCCAGTTCGCCGGCGATCAGCCTTGCGGCCGGATCGGCAAAGGCAAGCGCGATTTGCTCACCGACATGCTGGCGCAGCGTGATGGCGGCGGCAGCCATGTCGCCGACATCGAAGCCTTCGGACGAGCCGGACGAACCATTGCCGGTGGCCGACTTCCACTGCGCCGTCAGGTCGGGACCGAGTCGCTCGCTGGTGCCGGGATCGTCGGGAAACAGGTTCTCCAGCGAGCTGTCGAGCTTGTCGGAGATCGCCTCGGCGCTCCACGCCGTCTCGCTCTCGAACCAGTCGCCATCGGCGGCAGGCTCAGGCGCGGCGTCGCCCTTCTGCACCTGGTCACTTGCGGCGTCATCCTGCGGCTCGGCGCGCTCCAGCAGCGGATTGCGCTCGATCTCGTCGTCGATGAAGTGGTCTAGCTCGATATGGGTGAGCTGCAGCAGCCTGATCGACTGCATCAGCTGCGGCGTCATCACCAGCGACTGGGATTGTCGTAGCTGTAATTTCGCCGCCAGCGCCATGGTTCGGTTTCAAACGCCCTTCTGCACCCGGAAGCCTACACATCAGAAGCTGCCGGAAAATGAATTTTTCCGACCCTCCATAGAAACTGGCCCGGCTTTTGCTTGTCAAGGCAAATGCTGGCAAAAGGCCCCTACCGGAGCATTATCTCACGCAAAATCGGAGAAAAAGGCCCTACGGGGCGGCAAAATTCGCCTCAGGAAACAAATTTCACGCTCAGAGCGTGAAACCCTCGCCGAGATAAAGCCGCCGCACATCCGGGTTTGCCACCACCTCGTCGGCGCGGCCATGCGTCAGCACCTGGCCGGCATGGATAATGTAGGCGCGGTCGATGAGGCCGAGCGTTTCGCGCACATTGTGGTCGGTGATGAGCACGCCGATACCGCGCGCCGTCAGATGGCGCACAAGTTGCTGGATGTCGGCGACGGCAATCGGGTCAATGCCGGCGAAAGGCTCGTCGAGCAGCATGTAGGCCGGCCGCGTCGCCAGGGCGCGCGCGATTTCCAGGCGCCGCCGCTCGCCGCCGGACAGCGACATGGACGGCGACTTGCGCAGATGGCTGATGTGAAATTCCTCGAGCAGTTCGTCGAGATTGCGCTCGCGCACCTTGCGGTCCTTCTCGACCACTTCGAGCACGGCGCGAATGTTCTGCTCGACATTGAGGCCGCGGAAGATCGACGCTTCCTGCGGCAGATAGCCGATGCCGAGGCGGGCGCGGCGGTACATCGGCATCGAGGTGACGTCGAAACCGTCGATCTCGATCGTACCTTCGTCGACCGGCACCAGGCCGGTGACCATGTAGAAACAGGTGGTCTTGCCGGCGCCGTTGGGGCCGAGCAACCCGACAGCCTCGCCGGCGCGCACACCGATGGTGACGCCGCTGACCACCTTGCGACCCTTGTAGCTCTTGGTCAGACCCTTGGCGATCAGGGTGCCCTTGAACTTCGCGGAATCGACGGTGACCGCGGCCGGTGCAGCAAGTTTGCTGGCCGCCCGTCCCGGAAGGCGGGTCAGCAGCGAAGATACGCCAGTCATTCGGGCTTCGGCGCCTCAGATTTCGGCGGCGGTGTCATCGACATGATGACTCGCCCGCCGCAGCCATCGACCTGAGCCAGGCCGCTTTTCATCTGCACGGTGAGCTTGCAGCCCTTGAGCACATTGGGGCCTTGGGACAGCACGACTTCATTGCCCGACAGGACGAGAACCTGCGTCTTCATGTCGAACGTGGCGTTGTCGCCGGTGGCGATCTGGTCATTCGACTTCATGTAGACTTTGTTTTTGACCACCAGGTGATCGATGTTGGCCGAACCTGTCATCGCCGAAGCGCCGGCGGCGGCACCCTTGGCGGCGTTGGGGTCCTTGACGTAGTAGACCTCCATACTGCCAGCCTTGAGCAGCGTCGGCCCTTGCGTCACGGTGACGTTGCCGCTGAACAGCGCCATGTTGTCGGCCTGGCGGACCTCGAGCTTGTCGCTCTCGATCTGGATCGGCTGGTCGCCCGACAGTTTGAGCCCGGATTGGCTGCTGGCGCTGGACTGAGCCCAGGACGGCGCCACACCCAGCAACAGCAAGGCCGAAGCTGCGGCGACAAGCCGTGCCGAATTACTGGGACGCATTCGATTCTCCGCTCTTTGCCTCTGCCGCCTTCATAGTGGCCGGATCGATGTGAACGCTTACCTTGTTTTCGAAAACGACAACCTTGCCATTTTCCTCGACCGACATCGAACCCGCCGTGATCCGCGAGCCGTTGCGGCTGACATCGACCGGATCACCTGTCTTCATAGAGCCTTTGCCCATGTCGAGGAAGACCGATTTGAACGTGGCAGCGACGCCGTCGGTGGTGGTGACGGTGACGTCGCTGGTCATGTCCATCGTGTTGGCGTTTCTGTTATAGATGCCGCGCTTGGCGTCGACGATCGCCACATTGTCGGCCGTCAGCGGCAGTTTGGCATGGATGCCTTCGAGTTCGATGATGTCCTGCTTGCCGACGTCCTGGATGGCGCGCAGCGCCGTCAGCGAATAGGGCAGCTTCTGCTTGGTGAAGCCATTGAGCTTGGGATTGGCCATCACCAGCTTGCCATTGGCAAAGGCGGTGCCGTCTGCCTGTATCGAGATCGAGACCGGCGCCGCGAAATAGGAATAGACCGGAAAGGCAACCGCGATCCCGGCGGCAAGCACCGGCACTGCAAACTTCAGCACGCGCACGCGGCGCGAATGGCGCTGGGCGCGGTCGAAGGCGTCCCCGCGCGTGCCCGCTGGCGCCGTGGGCGCCAAGGCCGCATCGGCGTTGGTCGTTTCGTTCGATCGAGCTAGCATGACTGTCTTCTAATAAACCCTTGCCCGCCAAAACACCTGCTATAGGTGGGTTGCCGGCCCCCGCAAGCAAGCACAAGCGGAGGAAAACCACAAAAATGTGACGACCGTTGTTTTTGCAAACGGAAATCAGGCGACACAATTTCGGCACTTCATAGCAGAAACGAAGGCGCCGCGTCATTTTTTCCTGAGATGCCGCCGGGCGTGACGGTCGCTTCGTCGCGGGCCCGTGAGGAAGAGGTAGCCGGGCGCGGATGCTTGCTTTAAAAGCATCGCTTCCCACAGACTATGAGGCAGACCATGGCAATGAGAGCCGACGACCTGATCGACCGCCGCCGCTTGCGACGCAAGTTGACGTTCTGGCGCGGCGCGGCCATTGCCATCGTGGCGCTCGGGGTGGTTGCGCTTGCAAGCTGGTTCTATGGCGAAGACCTCGGCGGCTCCTCGGTCAACCATATCGCCAAGGTCAGGATCGAAGGCACCATCACCGAGGACGAGGAGCTGATCAAGCGGCTGGAAACCATCCGCACGTCCTCGCAGGTCAAGGGCGTCATCCTGGCCATCGATTCGCCCGGCGGCACCACGGTCGGCGGTGAATCGATCTATGAGGAGGTGCGCAAGCTCGCCGCCGACAAGCCGGTCGTGGCCGAGGTCGGCACGCTGGCCGCATCAGCCGGCTACATGATCGCCAGCGCCAGCGACCACATCGTCGCCCGCAAGACCTCGATCGTCGGCTCGATCGGCGTGCTCATCCAGTATCCCGATGTCAGCGGCCTGATGGACAAGGTCGGCATCAAGCTCGAGGAAGTGAAATCCTCGCCGCTGAAGGCCGCGCCCTCGCCCTTCAAGCCGACCAATGAAGACGAGCGCGCCATGGTCCGCAAGCTCATCCTCGACAGCTATGACTGGTTCGTCGGCATCGTCGCCGAGCGCCGCAAGATGACCCGCGACCAGGCATTGGCGCTCGCCGACGGGTCGATCTTCACCGGCCGCCAGGGTCTCGCCAACGGTCTGATCGACGCCGTCGGCGGCGAAAGCGTGGCCATCGACTGGCTGGCGACCAAGGGGGTCGACGCCAAGCTCAAGGTGGTGGAATGGAAGGACACCGAACGGCGCGGCAGCTTCCTGTTCTCGAAAGCAATAGCGCGTAGCGTCGGCAGCGCGCTCGGTCTGTCGGAGACCGGAAGCGACGTTCTTCACGAAATCGGCGCCGATCGCTTGTTTCTTGACGGTCTCGTTTCCGTCTGGCACCCTTGATCTGCCGTTTGGGGCGAGTAAAAAAACAAATAAAATCATCCTGATAATTTGACCGCAGCGCTTTCACGGGGACCTTTCTGATGATCAAATCCGAGCTTGTGCAGATCATTGCCACGCGCAACCCGCATCTTTTCCTGCGCGACGTCGAAAACATCGTGGGGGCGATCTTCGACGAGATCACCGATGCCCTTGCGGAGGGCAACCGGGTCGAGTTGCGCGGCTTTGGCGCTTTTTCGGTGAAAAACCGCCCTGCCCGCACCGGCCGCAACCCGCGCACCGGCGAATCCGTCGAGGTCGAGGAGAAGTGGGTGCCGTTCTTCAAGACCGGCAAGGAATTGCGTGAACGGCTGAACGGCGGCAAATAAGCGCGGACTTGACGCGTCGGCCTTCTCAAGGCCTGCCTTTCCCAAGGAATCTCTATGTTCAACCGCTTCATACTTATCGTGGTCTTCGTGCCGCTGGCCGTCATCCTGATTGCACTGGCCGTCGCTAACCGCGAGCTCGTCGCCTTCACGCTCGATCCGTTCAACCCGGGCAATCCGAAGCTGACGCTGAACTTGCCGCTGTTTATCTTCCTGTTCGTGGCGCTCGCCATCGGCATGGTCGTCGGCAGCCTGGCGACCTGGGTCAAGCAAGGCCGCTACCGCAAGCTGGCGCGCCAGCGCGGCGTCGAGGCCGAGAATTTGCGCCAGGCGGTCAGCCGCGTGCCGGCCGCGCCGCAAGGTTCTGCCCCAGGGACGGCGCTGCCGAAGCCAACGGCCTGAAGCCGGCGCTATTACCTTCGCGGAGTTTTGCATGCTGACCATTTCGGCCGACGCTGTCGACCAGGCGCTGAGCTTTCCCGGACTGGTCGAGACATTGCGCGCGGCCTTCCGCGAGGGTGCTGTGCAGCCCGTCCGCCATCACCACGGGGTCGAGCGGCCCGACGGTGCCACGTCGACGCTGCTTTTGATGCCGGCCTGGACCGATTTCCATGCCGCCGGCACCTCGGCGGGCGGTCATATCGGCGTCAAGATCGTAACCGTATCGCCCGACAACAACGCCATCGGCAAACCGGCTGTCATGGGGCTCTACCTCCTGCTCAACGGCGCCACCGGCGAGCCCGAGGCGCTGATCGACGGCCAGCGGCTGACGCAGTGGCGCACCGCTTGCGCCTCGGCGCTGGCCGCCTCCTATCTCGCCCGCGAGGACGCCTCGCGGCTCTTGGTGGTAGGCGCCGGCGCGCTGTCGCCGTTCCTGGCCAAGGCGCATTCGGCGGTTCGGCCGATCAAGACCATCCGCATCTGGAACCGCACGCCGGCCAATGCCGAAAAGGTTGCGGCCGATTTGCGCGAGGAAGGTCTCAACGCTGAAGCCGCTAGCGATCTCGACGCCGAGCTTGCTCAGGCCGACATCGTCTCGTCGGCGACGATCACGACGACGCCGCTCGTCAAGGGCGCGCTCTTGAAACCGGGCGCACATGTCGATCTGGTCGGCGGCTTCACGCCGACCATGCGCGAAAGCGATGACGATGCGATCGCGCGCGCCCGCATCTATGTCGACACCCGCGCCGGCGCCACCAAGGAAGCCGGCGACATCGTCCAGCCGCTCGCCTCCGGCGTGCTGAAGCCGGAAGCCATCGTCGCCGATCTGCATGAACTGGCGCGCGGCGAAAAACAGGGCCGGCAAAGCCCCGGTGAGATCACGCTGTTCAAGTCGGTCGGCGCGGCGCTCGAGGACCTCGCCGCCGGCATTGCCGTCTACAACGCGCTCAAGCCGTAGCGTCTGCCGGCGCTACGGCGCCAGCCTTGCGATCGAACTTCCGGATTGCTTCCGCGCTGACCGGAGTGAAGAAGTTCACCAGATTGCCATCGGGACCGTGCAGCAGCAACGATCGGTTGCCCCATGGCATCGTCGTCGGCGTCTGCACGAAGTCGCCGGTGATTTCCCTCAGCCTGCTGTACTCCGCGTCGACATCGCCGACACGAAACTCGATGATCACTGAGCGATTGGCGGCCGGCTGCGCCACATCCGTTCCGAACAGCGCCAGCGTGCGCGTGCTGCCGATCGCCAGCGTGCACGAGGGCGTTGCCAGTTCGGCGAAATCGTCGGTGAACCAGGTTGCGGTCAGGCCGGTGATCGCCTCGTAGAAGGCCACCAGAGGTTTGATCTCGTCGGTGATGATGCGGATCGATACGAGGTCCATGCTATTCTCCTTGGAACAAATTGCAGCGGTTCAAACCATGGTACTGTTGTCGCCAAGGCTGCTGACGGCTCGGCGTCGGCAGCCCTTGTCACCATTGCCAATCAGGCCGAGGACCCTCATGCCGCGTCGGCGATGTTGGCGTCCATCGCCTGCGCTATCAGCTGGAAATCGTGCTGGCTGATCTCGAACAGGCCGAAGCGCAGCTGATAGCCCCAGTTCGATTTGCCCTTGGTGAAGTCGAGTTGTTCGAGCAGCGGCTTGATCGGCGCTTCCGTCCCGTTCGACCATGCGACGTCGCGCCGGAACGGCGTGAAGCCGGCGCCCATATCGCCCTGGTAAGGCTCGCCTTCGCGCACCGTGCCGATGGCGGTGAAAGCCTGCAGCCCGTCCTTTTCGCCCAAGACGGTGGTCGGCGAGTAGTAGACCACACCGTCGCCCGGCTTGATGCGGCGCAGCGGCGCTGCCTTGCCATGGTTGACCTGCATGAAGCCGGCCGCGCGGCCGCGCCGCACATGTTCGGCCGAAGCCACCGCGATCCAATGGGCGCTCATCCCTGAGCTCCTTCGAACGGCCAATAGACGCGCAGGCGATGGTTGTCCGGATCGAGAGCGACGAAGGTGCGGCCGAAATCCAGGTAGGTCGGCGCTTGCAGAATCTCGAGGCCGCGCCTCGCCCAGTCTGCATGCGTGGCGTCCACCGCTGCCGCGTTTTCGACTGCCAGCACAAGTTCGCCGCCTCCGCCCGTCGTGGCGGCCGCCGGCTCAACGGTATGGCGCGACCAGAGGCCGAGCTTGAAGCCCTTGTCGAGAACAAACATCGCAAAGGTCGGTGAAGTCTCAACCGGCTTGCGCCCAAGCAAGCTGGCATAGAAGGCGCCGCTCCGCTCCGGGCTGTCGACATAGAGGATGACGAAATTGGGGGTGTTCATGTCTGCTCTCCAAGGATTCGATTGGAGGAGCATAGGCGACCTTACTGTCAGATTCTGGCAGCAGCGATCGAAGCCTCAGGCGCCGGGCTGACGCTTCGAGGCATCCAATGTCGCCCGCCATTCCTTCAGCAGCGCCTGCCGCCGGCGTGGATAGCGGATGTCGGTTGTGTTGAGATCGGACATGCGGTCGGCGCGAAAATGGCGGAAATCCTGCCGCGTCTCGCACCAGGCCGCCACCACCCGCACCTTGTCGAAAAACCCGAGCGCAAATGGCCAGACCATGCGCTCGGACGCGGCGCCGCCGGCATCACGATAGAGAAAGCCGAGTTTTCTCTCGTTGCGGATCGCCTGCCGCACCACGCCGAGGTCGATGCTTTCGACCAACTCACCGCGCGGCCCGACCAGTAGCGCGTTTGCATCGAGGTCCTCGCGCAGATCGTCCGGCAATACCGCAGCGATCTTGGCCAGCGCGTCGGTCGCGGCGGCCGACAGACGCTTGTCCGGTTGTCTGGCAACCCAACGCGATCCGAGCACGATGGCCTCGATCTCCTCGTCGCTGAACATCAGTGGCGGCAGCATGAAGCCGGGCTTGAGCACATAGCCCAGCCCCGCCTCGCCCTCGATCGGCGCGCCCTGCCCCTGCAGCGTGGCGATGTCGCGGTAGAGCGTGCGGATCGAAACGCCCATCTCGCCGGCAAGCGTGTGGCCGCTGACCGGCCGGCGATGCCGGCGCAGGATCTGGATCAGGTCGAGCAGGCGTTCGGAACGGGACATCGCCCAGATTTGCCTGTTTCCTCAGGCGAGGTCCACCACCTCGGACATTCGTGTGCTGGACCATTTTGTTTGCGCAGCCGGTGACCCTATGTCAAAAGCGGCCTGCCGCCTCCGGAGACATTCCTGCTTGAAGTCTTTTCGCGACAAACGCCGCGACAACCGTCCGCCCGCAAAGGGCAGGACAGAACACGTGCGGCCGCAGCCAGCCGCTGCGCCAGTCCGACCGGAAGCCAAGCGTCACGAAACAAAACCGGACGACCGGTCTGATCCGAAGCCGGCGCCGCGCATCCTTGCGCGCCGCGACGGCGCCCTGCCCGCCGAGCGCCTGCCGGTGATCCTCGAAGTGGCGCCCAACCAGGATTATGCGCTGCTCGACAGCGGTGCCGGCGAAAAACTCGAACAATACGGCCCCTACCGTATCGTGCGGCCCGAAGGCCAGGCGATCTGGCAAAAGGCCTTGCCGGCCCGGGACTGGGACCGCGCCGACGCCGTCTTCACCGGCGACACCGACGAGGAAGGCATCGGCCGCTGGCGCTTTCCCAAAATGCCGCTCGGCGAGACCTGGCCGATGAAGCATGACGGCATCGATTATCTCGGCCGCTTCACCTCGTTTCGCCATGTCGGCGTCTTCCCTGAGCAGGCCTCGCATTGGGACCATATGGCCAGCCTGATCGCGGCGGCGAAGCGCCCGGTCAAGGTGCTGAACCTGTTCGGCTACACCGGGCTCGCTTCTCTCGTAGCAGCCCGAGCCGGCGCCGAAGTCACCCATGTCGATGCCTCGAAGAAGGCGATCGGCTGGGCCCGCGAAAACCAGGAACTGGCCGGCCTCGGCAGCAAGCCGATCCGCTGGATCGTCGACGATGCGGTAAAATTTGCCGAGCGCGAGGAGCGCCGCGGCAGCCGCTACGACATCATCCTGTTCGACCCGCCCGCCTATGGTCGCGGCCCAAAGGGCGAGGTCTGGCAATTGTTCGAGGATCTGCCCGGCCTGACCGACCTTTGCCGCTCGATCCTGACGCCGAAGCCTCTGGCGGTGGTGCTGACCGCCTATTCGATCCGCGCCTCTTTCTTCGCCATCCATGCCCTGATGCGCGATACTTTTGCCGGCATGGGCGGCACGGTTGAATCAGGCGAACTGATCATCCGCGAGCAATCCGCCGGCCGGGCGCTGTCGACATCGCTGTTTTCGCGCTGGGTGGCCTGAATGCCCGGGGGACCTGAATGCCCGGGAGTCATGAATGAATGAGCGGCACGCCGGCGCGCCGGGGCAGGTGAAGGAAGTCACCAGCCTCGCCAACCCGTTGATCAAGGACATCAAGGCGCTCGCCCAGAAGAAATTCCGCGACCAGCAGAATGCCTTCATGGCCGAAGGGCTGAAGCTGGTCATCGACGCGCTCGACCTAGGCTGGTCGATCAGGACGCTGGTGTTCGCCAAGGCCGGACGCGGCAATGCCGCGGTCGAGAAGGTGGCGGCGCGCACGGTCGCCGCCGGCGGCACCGTGCTCGAAGTGTCGGAAAAGGTGCTCGTCGCCATCACCCGCCGCGACAATCCGCAAATGGTGGTCGGCGTCTTCCAGCAGAAACTTCTGCCGCTAAGAGACATCCGCGCCCGCGATGGTGACGTCTGGGTGGCGCTCGACCGGGTGCGCGACCCCGGCAATCTCGGCACCGTCATCCGCACCGTCGATGCCGTCGGCGCCAAGGGCGTCATCCTGGTCGGCGAGACCACCGATCCTTTCTCCGTCGAAACCGTGCGCGCCACCATGGGCTCGATCTTCGCTGTGCCGGTAACCAAGGCTACGCCGGAAGCGTTCCTGGCCTGGCGAAACAGCTTCTCGGGCCTCGTCGTTGGAACCCATCTGAAGGGTGCGGTCGATTACCGCTCGATCGATTTCTCCAGGGGGCCGGTGCTGCTGATGATGGGCAATGAGCAGCAGGGCCTGCCTGACAATCTGGCCGAAAGCTGCGACCGGCTGCTCCGGATTCCGCAGGCCGGCCGCGCCGATTCACTCAACCTCGCGGTCGCCACCGGCATCATGCTGTTCGAGATCCGGCGCGGCGCCCTGAAGCTTGCTCCCGAGGACGCCAAATCGTGAAATCATGGTCCCCCTATGCGCTGCTGGTGGTGGTGGCAATCGCGCTTGACCAGTGGATAAAGCATCTGGTCGAGACCGGCCTCGCTTTCCAGGAAAGGCTCGATCTGGTGCCGTTCCTGGCGCTGTTTCGCACCTACAACACCGGCATCGCTTTCTCGATGTTCTCCTCCTTCGGCGACACCGGACTGGTCGTCATCGCCGTCGTGGTCGTTGCCTTCGTGCTTTATCTGGCGACGCGCACCCCGGCCGGCCATGTGCTGTCCCGCATCGGCTTTGCGCTGATCATCGGCGGCGCGATCGGCAATCTGATCGACCGCGCCGTCTACGGCCACGTCATCGACTACATACTGTTCCACACGCCGGTCTGGTCCTTCGCCGTCTTCAACCTCGCCGACGCCTTCATTTCGGTGGGTGCAGCACTGGTCGTCTTCGACGAGTTCATCGGCTGGCGGCGCGAGGCCAAGCCGCAAAGCCCCGACGCTTGAACGCCCGATTCCTTTGACCAATTGACCGCGCCGGACGGTCGCCGCACAGTCCGGCGAGACTTTGCCTGACCGAGGAGAAAAAAGTGTCCGAAACCTTCAAAGCCATCCTCGTTTCGCGCGACGCCGAAAAGAAGCAGTCGGTCGAGATCGTCGACCTCGGCGAAGCCGATCTGATGGAAGGCGATGTCACCGTCGCGGTCGAGGCGACGACGGTCAACTACAAGGACGGCCTGGCCATCACAGGCAAGGCGCCGGTGATCCGCCGCTGGCCCTTGGTGCCGGGCATCGACTTCGCCGGCACCGTGATCTCCTCCTCGCATGCCGACTGGCGCAAGGGTGACAAGGTCATCCTCAATGGCTGGGGCGTCGGCGAAACGCATTTCGGCGCCTACGCCGGGCGCGCCCGCGTCAAGGGCGACTGGCTGGTGCCGCTGCCCGACGGCATCAGCGCGCACGATGCGATGGCGGTCGGGACCGCCGGCTATACCGCCATGCTGTGCGTCATGGCGCTGGAGCGGCACGGCATCCTGCCGGATCGCGGTCCGGTGGTGGTGACGGGTGCGGCCGGCGGTGTCGGCTCGGTCGCGGTCTCGATCCTGTCCAGCCTCGGCTATCATGTCATTGCTTCGACGGGCCGCAACGCCGAGAGCCCCTATCTGATCGACCTCGGTGCCGCCGAAGTGATTTCGCGCGACGAACTCTCCCAGCCGGCCAAGCCGCTGGCCAAGGAGCGCTGGGCCGGCGGCATCGATGCCGTCGGCAGCCACACTCTGGCCAATGTGCTGTCGATGACCGCCTACGGAGGCGCGGTCGCCGCTTGCGGCCTGGCCGGCGGCATGGATCTGCCGTCGAGCGTTGCCCCCTTCATCCTACGCGGCGTCTCATTGCTCGGCATCGATTCGGTAATGGCGCCCAAGGCGGTCCGGCTCGAAGCCTGGCGCCGCATCGGCAGCGATCTCGACCTGGAAAAGCTCGCCGGCCTGTCGACGACCATCGGCTTCGACGGCATCATCGCCGCCGCTCACGACATCGTCGAGGGTAAGATCAGGGGTCGCGTGGTCGTGGATATGTGAGGCTCCGAAGCATAATCCCGAAAAGTGGAATCCGGTTTTCGGAAAAGATCATGCGATGCGGAAAACCGCCAAAAATGCATGACCGCTAAAATTCGAACGATCCGCCGCGCTTTTCCATAATCTCTATCTGGCAAGGATTTCCGCATGATCGCGGAGTCCGCCAGGAAAGAGAAGAACCGTGCCGAAAGCGTCGACGGGCCGAGCCCGGCGACGCCGAAGCGGCAGCATGTTGTCCCACCGCCGCTGGCGCCGGATTTTCCGCGCGCCACGCACGAGGGCCTGCTGTTCTTGACCGTGGTCGCCAGTGTCGTGCTGGCGGGCCTGTCCCACCTCACCGGCGCACCGATCTTCATCACGCTCGGCCTGCTGGCGACCGGCCTTGGCGGCGTCGCCATGCACCTGCGCAACCGCCACACCGTCCACCGCGCGACCGCCCTGCTCGACGAAACCGCAGCCCGCAGCCGAGCCGAGATCGAGACGCTGGCCGACCGCATGTGGGAGATGCAGGAGAGCGAGGAGCGTTTTCGCGGCTTGATCGATGCGCTGGGCGACCTCGTCGTCCATCGCGACCGCGACGGCCACATCGTCTATGCCAACAAGGTTTTCGCCAGCCTCGTCGGAACCGATCAGCGCGATCTTGCCGGCAGGACGCTGGCTGACCTCGGTATCGATGTCGGGGTCGTTCCCGACGCCGCCTTTTCGGATCACGAATGCCTGAGTTCCACCGACGTCTCCATCCGCACGCCGAACGGTCCGCGCTGGTTTTCGTGGATCGAACTGTCGGTGCGCGACAAGGACAGCGGCGCCGTTTCGCACCGGGCGATTGCCCGCGACATCACCGCCCGCAAACGTGCCGAATCCTCGCTCATCACCGCGCGCGAGCGCGCTGAATATGCCAGCCAGGCCAAGTCGCGCTTCCTCGCCACCGTCAGCCATGAGATACGCACGCCGATGAACGGCATCATGGGGATGGCCAAGCTACTGGCCGACACCAATCTGTCGCCGGAGCAGCGCACCTATGTCAGCGCCGTCTCGACCTCGGCCAGCGCGCTTTTGGCGCTCATCGAGGACCTGCTCGATTATTCCAAGATCGAGGCCGGCCGCTTCGACCCGGAGCCGCAGCCGACATCTTTGCGCGAGATCGCCGACAACATCATCGAACTGATGGCGGCGAAAGCCTTCGCCAAGAACATCGGCCTCGGCTGTCATGTCGAGCCCGACGTGCCGCAGATGATCATGGCTGATCCGGGAAGAGTGAGGCAAGTGCTGCTCAACCTCATCGGAAACGCGATCAAGTTCACCGACGCCGGCGGCGTGCTGGTTTCCGTTGCACGGGCCCGCACCGAGACCAGCGACCGCATCTGCTTCACCGTCGCCGACACCGGCCCTGGCCTGCGCGAAGAGGATATGGAGCGCATCTTCGAGGAGTTCGAACAGTCCGACGGCACCTCGACCCGCACCCATGGCGGCGCCGGCCTCGGCCTTGCCATATCGAGGCGCCTGGTGACCGCCATGGGCGGCGCCATTTCAGTGTCGAGCCGGCTTGGCGAGGGATCGGAATTCGTCTTCGAACTCCCGGCCACAGGAGCCACCGAAGCGCCGCAGAACCGGCAGAATATCCTCGCCGGCCGGCGCGCCGTCATCGTGTCGAAGAACGCTGTAGAGGCCGATGCTATCGCCCGTGCCATCCGCGCCCATGGCGGCGCCGTCGATGTTGCCGCGACCGCGTCCCAGGCGACGCCTTTCGCCGAACATTGCGACGCGCTGTTGATCGACGCCGCCATGGAAGATAGCGATGGCAGGCTGCTCAAGCGCCTGCGCCAGAGCGGCTTTGACGATTGCGAGGCGATCACGCTGATCGCGCCGACCGACCGCGGCATGCTTGGCGAATTCCGCGCCAGCGGCTACGCCACCTTCCTGGCAAGGCCGGTGCGCGGCGAAACGCTGCTGCGCGTGTTGTTGACCAGCCATGCTCCTGCTTTACCCCTGCCCAAGAACCCGGAAAAAAGCGGCGCGGCGTCGCTTCGCGCCGCTGGCGCGCGCCATCAAGGCCTGTCGGTGCTGATTGCCGAAGACAACGACATCAACGCCATGCTGGCCCGCGCCACCCTCTTGAAGGCAGGGCATCGGGTCAAAGTCGTCGGCAACGGCAAGGCCGCGGTCGAGGCAATCACCGAAGCCGGGCTGAAACACCGTTTCGACGTGGTGCTGATGGATCTGCACATGCCGGTCATGGACGGGCTGGACGCAATCGCGGCCATCCGCCGCCACGAGGAAGAAATGGCCGTGCCGCCGGTTCCGATCATGGTGCTTTCGGCCGACAGCCAGGAAAAGACCCGCCACACAGTGCTTGCCCATGGCGCCAGCGGCTTCGTCACCAAGCCGCTGGACCCCGACGCGCTGGTCCATGCCGTCGAAGGCCAGGTGGCCGCCTGAGGCCGCTCCAACGTGCTCTATGCTGTCACGTAAGGTAGCCGGTTGAGGGTTTTCGCCAGCCGACGAAGTATTGCCCGCTGCGCCGTATCACGGTACTGTCACAATCCTGTTGCACCTACACCGTATCCCCGTGCCAAGAGGGATGGCTCGAAGGAGAATCACTCGTGCATACAGTTATGCCGGAATGTGACACTCGGCCCAACGCAGGCGGTGCTTTGCTCGCCGCGCGTAACGCCGGTGCCGTCGCAACAGGCGCACCGCTGGGCCGGATCGGCAATCTCGAAGTGCGGCTTGCCCGCAACGAAGCCGAGATCGCTGCCGCGCAGGAAGTGCGCTACCGGGTATTTTATGACGAGCTTGGCGCCAGGAAGGACCTGTTCCAGGCACAGGATCGGCGCGACGCCGACCGTTTCGACCCGCTCTGCGACCATCTGCTGGTGCTGGACACCTCGATTTCCGGACCCGAGCATCGCCGCATCGTCGGCACTTATCGGCTGCTGCGGCAAGAAATCGCAGCGACCGCCGGCGGCTTCTATTCCGAAGGCGAGTTCGAGCTGACAAAGCTGATTGCCCGTCATCCCGGACAGCGCTTCCTTGAGCTCGGCCGCTCCTGCGTTCTTAAGGAATACCGCTCCAAGCGCACCATCGAGGCGCTGTGGCAAGGCATCTGGGCCTATATCAAGCACTATGAGATCGGTGTGATGACCGGCTGTGCGTCGTTCCACGGCACGGTGCCGGCGGCGCATGCCGAGGCGCTTACCTATCTTGCCCATCACTGCCGCACCAACTCAGCCTGGGATGTGCGGGCTGTGTCCGGGCGCTATTGCTCGATGGACCTGATGCCGATCGAGGCGGTAAACGCCAAGGCGGCGATCGCGGCCATGCCGCCGCTGGTCAAGGGCTATCTGCGCGTCGGCGCCCGCATCGGCGAGGGCTGCGTCATCGACCGCGAATTCTCCACCGTCGATGTGTTCGTGGTGATGCCGGTCAAGGAAATCGGCGCCCGCTACGTCAACTATTATGGCGGCGAAGCGCAACGGTTTGCCGCTTGACGCTGAGCGAATAGCGAATAGCGAGAGCTATGCCGCCAACCTGCGGACTGCCACCCTACTCGCTACTCGCTACTCCCTATTCGCTATTCCCTCTTTTCACGGAATATCCTCCGGCCGCCGTCCCGGCCGGCTCTTGTAGGACGGAAACGTCCAGCCGAATTTGAGCGCGCCGCCACGCACCAGGAAAGCCGCGACAAAGCCGGCAAGGTCCGAGGCGAGCGGCGGCAGTCCGGCAAGATCGCCCAGCGTATAAAGGCCTGCACCCGCCAGCGCCGCGCTGACGTAGATTTCGGGCCTCAGCAGCACCGACGGCTCGCCGGCCAGCAGATCGCGCAGAATGCCGCCGAATGTGGCGGTCAGCACGCCCATAATGACGGCGACGACCGGGGAACCGGTGATAGCCAGTCCCTTGGCCGCGCCCATCACGGAAAAGGCCGCCAATCCGATGGCGTCGAGCCAGAGCAGCCATTTCCAGCGCGAGTCGACGCGATGGGCGAAGAAGAAGACCAGCACCGCAACCGCCGCGCAGATCAGCACATAGCCTGAGTTGCTGACCCAAAAGACGGGCAGGTTGAGGATGACGTCGCGCAGTGTGCCACCGCCGATGCCGGTGACGCTGGCCAGGAACAGGAAGCCGATAATGTCGAGCTGCTTGCGCGAAGCCGCCAGCGCCCCGGTCGCCGCAAAGACGGCGACGCCAGCATAGTCGAGCAGGTCGATGGCGTTCATGGCAGGCCAGGGAGTAAGGGAATAGGGCAGTAGGGCAGTATGTTTAGCACGAAGCCGCACCGTTGGTACGGCTGCCTTTCCCTACTGCGCTACTGCTTATTCCCCTATTGCCTTAGCTACGCATCCTTCTCGGCCTGCTCGTTCACCGGGCCTGGCTCGACAGGGGCCTCGGCTGCCGCGATCTTGGGGCCGCCCTTGGCGACGCCGACCATGGCGGGCCGCAGCACGCGCTCGCCGATCGAATAGCCCGGCTGCACGACCTGGACCACGGTGTTGGCTGGCACGTCAGGATTGGGCACCTCGAACATCGCCTGATGGAAATTCGGGTCGAACTTCTCGCCTTCCGGCTCGAGCTTCTTAACCCCGTGCCGTTCCAGCGCCGACAGCATGGCGCGCTCGGTGATCTCGACGCCGTCGATCAGCGCCTTGAAGCCGGCATCTCCGGCTGCCTTGGCCTCGGCCGGGATGGCATCGAGCGCGCGGCGCAGATTGTCCGACACCGACAGCATGTCGCGGGCGAAATTGGCCACCGCATAGGCGCGCGCGTCATGCACGTCGCGGGCTGTGCGGCGGCGCAGATTCTCCATCTCGGCCGCGACGCGTAGCGCGCGATCCTTCAGTTCCTCATTTTCCTTCAGCAGCCGCACCAGCGCTTCATAGTCGCCGTCGATGCCGCCTTGCGTGCGCTCGGCCTCGGCCGTTTCGATATCCTCGGGCGCGCGTTCGTCTTTTGCCTGGTCGCTCATCGCCATTTCCCGTCATTCGAATGGTTTGGATTTGCGCCCGATATCGAGGTTTGGCGGTCAAAAATCAAGGGGCAGGCGATGCTTGGGGCCGTTCGGAGGACCTTGGCACGGATCGCGAAGGTCATTCGAAGTTAATTCAAATTTTACCGTGATTGCCGGCTTTGCTTGCCAATACCCCGCTATGGGGGAACCATTCCGTGGCTGGAAGAGTTTCGAAGCCAACACAGGATTTTGGGACAATGACAGGCAACAATGGCAACAGGAGCGAAGAGCTCGCCGGCGATATCAAGCGCCAGTTCGGCACCGAGGCAACGAAGCGCTTCCTGCGCAGCTTGCCGGCATTCCGCACCGAGGCCGACATTCCGGAGCATTTTCGGGACCTGCTCGACCGTCTGGACGGCATAGAAGCCAGCGTGGCAGGCGGGCAACGCCGGCAATAGCGACGCTATCGCGCGACAATTACGCGCAGTAATTTTGCGTGAGCTGTACCTTGCGGCAACGGCAAGCCACGCCTATGCTTCCTGATGAACATGATTTCCCCCGAGACGGCCGCCAACAGCAAGCGCGCCTGGTTGAAGATTCTGGCGCGCTACAAGAAGCCTGACCGGCGGCGCAGTACCCTAGAACTGGCCATCACCCTCATTCCTTTCGCCACGCTGTGGGCGCTCTCTTCGGCCGCCTATTCCTACGGCCACTGGTGGGGCCTGATCCTCATCCTTCCTGCCGCCGGCTTTCTGGTGCGGATCTTCATGATCCAGCACGATTGCGGCCACGGCTCCTTCTTCGCCAACCGCACCGCCGACGACTGGATCGGCCGTGCGCTCGGCGTGCTGACGCTGACGCCTTATGATTGCTGGCGGCGCGCCCACGCGGTGCACCATGCCAGCGCCGGCAATCTTGACGAACGCGGCATGGGCGACATCCGCACGCTGACCCTGGCCGAGTACCGGCGCCTGTCATGGCGCGGGCGCCTTGCCTATCGTCTTTACCGCCATCCGCTGGTGATGTTCGGCCTCGGGCCGATCTGGTTGTTCATTTTCGAACAAAGGCTGCCAATCGGCATGATGCGCGGCGGGCTGACGCCCTGGGTGTCGTCGATGACGACAAACCTCGCCATTGCGATTGCCGCAGCCCTCCTCATCTGGTGGATCGGCCCCGGCGCTTTCCTGGTCGTCCATCTGCCCATCGTTATCCTCGCCGGTTCCGCGGGCATCTGGCTATTCTACGTCCAGCACCAGTTCGAGGAGACGGAATGGGCGAAAGACGAAGAGTGGGAGTTCCAGCATGCCGCGCTGCACGGCTCGTCCTATTACGACCTGCCGCCGGTGCTGAACTGGTTCACCGGCAATATCGGCGTCCACCACGTCCACCATCTCTCGGCCAAGGTGCCGGGCTACCGGCTGCAGGAAGTGCTGCGCGATTATCCGGAACTGCGCGGCATCGGCCGCGTCACGCTTCTCGACAGCCTGCGCTGCGTCAAGCTGGCGCTTTGGGACGAGAAGCGCCGCAAGCTGATCTCGTTTCGCGAGGCGCGGGCTATGGCCTGAAATAAACCGCCGCGCCAAGGCGCGGCGGATTTCCAGAACCGGCTATTTCCAAAAGCTGCTCAGGCGGCCTTGCGCTCGTCGCGCATCAGAGCCTTGCCATCGCGGATCTCGGTGCCGAGCACCTTCAGGCATTCGCGCATGAAGGCGGCGAGGCCGGGCCAGCCCTTGGCCGACACCAGATTGCCGTCGACATGGGCGCCGGTCGGCGCGACATCGATGTAGATGCCGCCGGCAAGCGTCACCTCCGGCTCGCAATATTGCAGCGCCGCGACTTCCCGGCCGCGCACCACGCCGTCGACCGCGATCAGGATCTGCACGCCATGGCAGATGGTGAAGATCGGCTTGCCGGTCTCGTGGAAATGCCTGACCAGCGCCTGCACCCTTTTGTCGATGCGGATATATTCGGGACCACGCCCGCCGGCGGCATAGACGGCATCATATTGCGCCGGATCGACCTCGGAAAACGTCTTGTTGAGGATGTAATCGTGGCCGAGCTTTTCCGTGTAGGTCTGGTGGCCCTCGAAATCATGCAGCGAGGTCTTCAATATGTCGCCGGCCTTCTTGTCGGGACAGACGACGTGGACGGTGTGGCCAACCGCATGCATGGCCTGTTCAAAGACGAAAATCTCATACTCCTCGCTGAACTCGCCAACGAGCATCAATATCTTCTTGCCTGCCATGCCGGTCTCCTCCCTTGCTGGCCATTATTTCGGATCACGAAATAATGGCCCTATCCTAAGGGCAGGCTCGCGAAAGGAAAAGCCCAAATCGCACAATTGGTCTGACCAGATTGAGTTTGCTAGACGTGAGTTGGGCGGCTTATCAGCGCATTCAGGGGGAAACGGCAAAGTTGGTCCGACCACGAGGCGAGAAATCAGGCAGCAGCCCTGATCATATCAGCCGCCTTCTCGGCGATCATGATGGTCGGCGCATTGGTATTGCCGCCGATCAGTGTCGGCATCACCGAGGCGTCGACGACACGCAGCCCCTGTAGTCCGCGCACCTTAAGCTGTGGATCAACGACGGCCATCGCATCGACACCCATCTTGCAGGTGCCGACGGGGTGATAGATCGTGTCGGCGCGAGCGCGGATATGGGCCATCAGCTCGGCATCGCTGGAAACGCCGGCGGTATAGATCTCCCTGTCGCGGTACTTTGCCAGCGCCGGCGCCTCCAATATAGCGCGCATCATCCTGGCACCCTTGAGCAGCAAGGCGCCGTCCCGTTCGTCGGATAGAAAGCGCGGGTCGATACGCGGCGGCGCCAGCGGGTCCGGGCTCGACAGCCCGACCTCGCCGCGCGAATGCGGCCGAAGCACGCAGACATGGCAGGAAAAACCGTAGCCCAGATGCAGCTTGCGGCCGTGATCGTCGACGATGGCAATGCAGAAATGCAATTGCAGATCGGGCCTGTCGACCGCCGGATCGGATTTGAGGAAGGCGCCGCCTTCCGCATAGGGCGTGGCGATCATGCCGGTGCCGTTTCTGCGCCAGCGCACTATGTGCCTGAGAAGGCCGGGCAGACCGCGCAGGCCGATGCCCATCATGTCGGCATTCTTCGAGGACCAGGCCAGGATGAAATCGAGATGGTCCTGCAGGTTCTTGCCGACGCCGGGCAGATCGTGCGTGACGGCAATGCCCTGCGCGGCAAGCTCGTCGGCCGGACCGATGCCGGACAACAGCAGGAGTTGCGGCGAACCGAAGGCGCCGCCGCAGACGATGACCTCGCGCCTGGCCTTGGCCACGGCCTCGCTGTTGCCCTTGCGGTACCGAACCCCGGTGGCGCGCTTGCCGTCGAGCACAATGCCGGTGGCATGCACGCCGGTGATTACGGTGAGGTTCGGCCGGCTCATTGCCGGATGCAGATAGGCGGCGGCTGCCGAGCAGCGTTCGCCATTTCGGTCCCCACCCCAGAATTGCGTGACCTGATAAAGCCCCGCCCCTTCCTGTTCCGGCCCGTTGAAATCGTCGTTGCGGCGGATCTGGTTTTCACCGCAGGCCTCGACAAAGGCGCGCGCGATCGGGCGCGGCTCCTGCTGTTCGCCGACCCTGAGCGGCCCATCGCCGCCATGCAGCGCATCCGCGCCGCGTTGATTGCCTTCGGCGCGCTTGAAATAGGGCAGCACCTCGTCCCACGACCAGCCCTGGCAGCCGAGACCGGCCCATTCGTCGTAATCGCCGCGATGCCCTCGCGTGTAAAGCATGGCATTGATGGCGCTGGAGCCGCCAAGCGCCTTGCCGCGCGGCTGGTAGCCCTTGCGGCCGCCGAGCCCTTGCTGCGGCACCGTCTGCAATCCCCAATTGTTGATCTTCGGCCGGCCGGGCAGCAGCGCAATGATGCCTGCCGGCGCCCGGATGAGCAGATTCCTGCCCTCGCCGCCGGCTTCGATCAGGCAGACGGTAACGGATGGATCTTCCGACAACCGTGCGGCAAGCGTGCAGCCGGCGGAGCCACCGCCAGCGATGACATAGTCGAAGTCCATGGCCTTCCTCCCTGGCGCCGGCGGATATTTCCGTCCGGACAACCAAGAGAAGGCCTGATCAAGGCTGATGTAAAGGCGCGGGCAACTACCGCTGCGTCAGTTGCCCCGCAGACGCCGCCAGGAGTATTTCGGTCCCTTCGGCTCAGACGCTTCGGTCGGCTGATAATACAGCCCCAGCCCGCCGACGCGACCCTCTTCGAGCCGCTTCAGCAGCACAGGATTGGAAATCTCGAATTCGTCGAAGCCGAGCCGCAGCATATGCGGCAACTGGTCGACAAGAACTTGCCCGGTGGCGCGGACCGCGCCCTCGAACTGGTAACGGCTGCGCAGCAGCTCGCCCTTGGAAAACGAGCGACCATCGTTGAAGGCGGGAAAGGCCAGCGCCACCAGCGACAACTGGTCGAGCAGATCCGCGATCTTCTCCAGCTGGTCGCCGGGTTGCAGCACCACGCCAAGCCGCTCCTTTGCCGAGCGCCGCACCTCCGCATCAAGGCCGAGAAACGCCTGCAGTGGCAGGATAAAGCGGCCGTTGCCCGCCAGCGCATCGGCGCTTTCGGCATGCGCCCACTCGTCCTCGCGAAAACCCGTCGGGGTCCAGAGCCGGGTCTCCGGTGTCGTCTGTTCAGTCATCGAGAATTCCTAAAGCCCCATAATCGAGTCCGCAGAAAGCCGGTCCACGCAAAACCGGCGGCCTCCGAGTGGAAGCCGCCGTTTGCAGGCCAACCTCACCTGAATACCACCATAGCTTAAAGGGATGCGTCGGTCAGCGACTTCTCCAGCCCCGACAGATGGATGCCGCACTCAGTCTTGGCGTGTCCGGCCCAGCGGCCGCTGCGCGCATCCTCGCCCGGCTGCACCGGCTGCGTGCACGGGAAGCAACCGATCGACAGATAGCCATAGGCGACCAGCGGATTTTCGCGCAGCGCATGCGCGCGCATGTAGTCGGCCTGGTCCGATGTCGTCCAGTGCGCCAGCGGATTGATGCGCACGCGCGGACCGACCGCCTCGAACACCGGCAGCGCTGCCCGCGTCGAGGCCTGGAAGCGCTTGCGGCCGGTGAACCAGGCGCGGAAGGGCGCCACGCCGCGCGCCAGCGGCTCGACTTTGCGCACATCGCAGCAGGCGTCGGTGTTGCTCTGGTGCAGATTGCCGGTCGGGTCGATCCGTTCGAGCGCAGCCTCTTCCGGCTTGATCACCCTGATGTTGGTCAGCCCGAAATCGGCGGCGAGTGCGTCGCGATAGCCGAGCGTTTCCTCGAAATGCTTGCCGGTGTCGAGGAAGATGACCGGCAGCGTGCGGTCGACCTCGGCGATCATGTGCAGCAGCACCGCCGAATCCGCGCCGAAGGACGATACGGCGGCGATTTCGTCATGAAACAGCTCGCGGGCCGCGCGTTCGATGATCTCGAGCGGCTTCAGATGTCCGTACAGCGCATCGAAGCCCGCCGCCTTGGCGGCGATGCTGTCATCGACGTCGACGATACGGTCAAGCGGCCTTGGTTTCGCCAGCATAGAGCGCCTCCTTGAACGGCGCGGGACCGACACGGCGGTAAGCGTCGATGAATCTTTCACTGGGACTGAGCCGAAGGCCGAGATAGGTGTCGACGATCTGCTCGATGGCGTCGGTGATCTCTTCCGAGGAAAAGCCGCGGCCGATGATCTCGCCGACCGAGGTGTTCTCGTCGGCCGAGCCGCCGAGTGTCACCTGGTAGAGCTCGGAGCCCTTCTTCTCGACACCGAGAATGCCGATATGGCCGACATGGTGGTGGCCGCAGGCATTGATGCAGCCGGAAATCTTGAGCTTCAATTCGCCGATTTCGCGCTGCCGCTCCAGCGAAGCAAAGCGAAGCGAGATCTCCTGCGCGATCGGGATCGAGCGCGCCGTCGCCAGTGCACAATAGTCGAGGCCGGGGCATGAAATGATGTCGCTGATCAGGTTGGAATTGGCCGTCGCCAGACCAATATCGACCAGCGCGTCATAGACCGCCTTCAGATCGGCGCGCGCCACATGCGGCAGGATGAGGTTCTGCTCATGACTGACGCGCAGCTCGTCGAAAGCGTATTTCTCGGCGATGTCGGCAACCGCTTCCATCTGGCTGTCGGTGGCGTCGCCCGGCACCTCGCCAATGCCTTTCAGCGAAATCGTCACCGCCGCATAGTCGGGATGGCGATGCGTCACGACATTCTGGTCGAGCCAGTCCGAGAAGCTCTTGGAATCGAGCCGTGCAAGCTTGACCGCCGCGTCGCCTTCCGGCCGATCCACCAGCTGAGGCGGCGCGAAATAGGCGTCGATGGCGCGGATGTCGGCATCCGGCAGCTTCAGCTCGGCGTCCTTCAACTCCTGCCATTCGGCCTCGACCTGGCGGGTGATTTCCTCGACGCCGGTCTCATGCACCAGGATCTTGATGCGCGCCTTGTACTTGTTGTCGCGGCGGCCATAGAGGTTGTAAACGCGCAGGATCGCTGTGCAGTAGGACAGAAGATCGGCTTCCGGCAGGAAGTCGCGGATCTTTTTCGCCACCATCGGCGTGCGGCCCTGGCCGCCACCGACATAGACGGCAAAGCCAAGCTCGCCGGCAGCGTTCTTCTTCAGGTGCAGGCCGATGTCATGCGTCTGGATAGCGGCGCGGTCGCGCTCCGCCCCGGTCACCGCGATCTTGAACTTGCGCGGCAGGAACGAGAATTCCGGGTGCACCGACGACCATTGCCGCAGGATCTCGGCATAGGGGCGCGGATCGGCGACCTCGTCGGCGGCAGCGCCGGCAAAATGATCGGCGGTGACATTGCGGATGCAATTGCCGCTAGTCTGGATGGCGTGCATCTCGACGCTAGCGAGATCGGCCAGGATCGCCGGAATGTCCGACAGCGCCGGCCAGTTGAACTGGATGTTCTGGCGCGTGGTGAAGTGGCCGTAGCCCTTGTCGTATTTGCGCGCGATGTGACCGAGCATGCGCAACTGCTTGCCGTTCAGCGTGCCATAGGGCACCGCGATGCGCAGCATGTAGGCGTGCAGCTGCAGATAGACGCCGTTCATCAGCCTGAGCGGCCGGAACTGGTCCTCGGTGATCTCGCCGGACAGCCGGCGCTCGACCTGGTCGCTGAACTCGGCGACGCGGGCCTGGACAAAATCGTGGTCGAACTCATCGTAACGATACATGCTTCGTCTTTCAGGGCGCGTCCGCCCGTATTTTGTTACGCTGCCCGCGCAGCCTGCTTGCCCAGGTCTTCGCGGATGGTGGGGCCGGCGGCGCGGATCTTTTCGCGCAGCCGCACCGGCTCGACGACGCCATTGACGACCTCAGCGTCGATTAGATTGACGTCGACCACTTCATTGTCGGCATAGGCCTTTGCGCCGATCGCCTCGAGGCGATCCTCGGCCGCCTTGTCATGGGCGAGATCGGCGTGGTCCACCGTCTCGGCCCAGCCGCCATCGGCGTACCAGACGGCGATGCCGTCGGTGAGGCGGTTGGCGGTCAGTATCTTCATTGTTCGACCTCTGCGGCGGCCACGCTGGCGGCGCTCTCATGACTATGTGCCGCGAGCGGCTCGGAACGTTCAAAGTTGGCGCCGGCAACCGCGTCACCAATGATGGTCATCACCGGGCCGGTCAGATCGGCGCGCGCCTCCAGCGAGGGCAGGTCGGCCAGCGTGCCGTGGAAACGGCGGCGGTTCTGCAGGCTGGCATTCTCGACCACGGCGACCGCCGTATCCGGCGACAAGCCGGCCTCGATCAGCCTCCCCGCAACCTCGGCCGCGACCGAGCGACCCATATAGACGGCGACAGTGGCGCCGGAGATGGCGAGCTTGGCCCAATCCGGCAGCGAATTGCCTTTCAGATCATGGCCGGTGGTGAACACCATCGACGAAGACACGCCACGCAGCGTCAGCGGCAGTTCGAAATCGGCGGCGGCAGCAAAGGCAGCGGTGACGCCCGGGATGACGTCATAGACAATGCCGGCATCGCGCAGTGCTGCCATCTCCTCGCCGGCGCGGCCGAACACCAGCGGGTCGCCCGACTTCAGCCGCACGACGCGCTTGCCTTCACGGCCAAGCTCGACCAGCAACGCATTGATCTCGGCCTGGCTCTTGGTGTGGCAGCCCTTGCGTTTTCCCACAGGCAGCCGCTCGGCGTCGCGGCGGCCCATGGCGACGATCGCCTCCGGCACCAGCGCGTCATAGACGATGACGTCGGCTTCCATCAAAAGCCGATGCGCGCGCAGCGTCAAAAGATCCTCGGCGCCAGGCCCCGCGCCGACGAGGGCGATATGGCCCGCAGCCGGAGCCTTCGACAGCAATAGATCGACGGCGGCGTCGTGCGCCTGCGAAAGCTCGCCGGCTTCGACGGCACGGGCCGGCGCGCCCTGGAAAAAACTGCCCCAAAACTGGCGGCGGGCATTGCCTTTCGGCAGCAGCTTCTCGGCTGCACCGCGGAACGAGGCAGCAAGCGATGCCAGCGGCCCAAGCGACGGCGACAGCATGCGGTCGATGCGGCTGCGCAGCATCTGCGCCAGCACCGGGCCGGCGCCTTCGGTGCCGATGGCGATGGCGACGGGCGCGCGGTTGACCAGCGCCGGGGTAAAGAAATCGCAGAGCTCCGGCCGGTCGACAGCATTGACCGGAATGCCAAGCCGACGCGCATCTTCGGCGACGCGGCGATCGAGCGCCTCGTCGCCGCTGGCGGCAAACACCATGACCGTGCCTTCGAGATGTGCGGCATCGTAAGGCGCTGAGATGTGGGTGGCGCCGGTCGCGGCGATGAAGCTCAGCAGTTCGGCGTCGGCGATCTCAGCGATAATGCGCAGTATCGCGCTCGACTGATCGAGCAGCCGCGCCTTGGCCAAAGCCTCGGCGCCGCCGCCGACGATGGCCACGGCTTCGCCTTCGACCCGCAGGAAGACGGGGAAAGCGTTGAGCTTGGGATTGGCCTGAGGCATGACGAACAGATTCCGGAACAAGGTGGCAGTTTTACGCGCGGGCGTGAAAAAGCTGAAGGAACCCACTCGCGCATCCCCTGACGGGAGGCAATCGGTTTTCCGCAAGCCAGAAGGCCAAGAGAAAAATATTCCATATCCGCACATCGAGCGGATTCAAGCTGCTGCCGCAGGCCTTGTTCTGCGGCTCTTTTATCCCTGACCCGGGCGAGCCGCAAAATTGTTTTTTCTAAATTCTACCAATTTAGTAGATTAAAGCCGTCGGTGGTACAGCCCTTCGCTGAGGCCGTTGAGTTGCCGCAGACAGGGGCAGCTGCTGGCCCCCCGTCGAACAGTGGAACGTTCCCGCTCCGCCGTGCGTTCTGACCCTGCCGAAGCAGACAATCGTCGGCTGGATTTGAAACCTTCAAGCAGGAGCGCGCAATGAACAAGATCAACCTGAAACACGGCCTTTTGGTCATGGTGGCCGATGGCGAGAAAGCGCTGTTCCTCAAGAATGAGGGCGACAATCTCTATCCGAACCTGCAGCTCTTCCAGGAGATGAAACAGGATAATCCGGCGACGCGCGAGCAAGGCAGCGACAGCCCCGGCCGCTACAATAACGGCGTATCCGGCAACCGCAGCACCGGCGAGGATACCGACTGGCACCGGCAGGGCAAGGAACGCTTCGCCGAGGAGATCGCCGACCGTCTCTACAAGTTCGCCCACAACGGCATCTTCGACGACATCGTGCTGATTGCGCCGCCCCTGGTGCTCGGCACGATGCGCAAGAAATTGCACAAGGAAGTCACCGACAAGGTGCAGGCCGAGATACCAAAGACATTGACCAACCATGCCGTGATCGACATCGAGGCCATGCTGCAAGCGGCCTGACACCCAACCGGGTTCCCCTCCGACATCCGCTATCAGGCGCGCGCAGCGATTCTGCTGCGCGCGCCTTTGGTTTTTCAGCACCTCTGGCCAGCAATTTCCGGCTTGCGGGTTGCATCGCCGGCGCACCCTCCACCATATTGGAAAGGCGGCGGCTTCGGGCGGCGCACACCCGACATCACGGTTCTTGAAAGCCGCTCCATAGACAATGCCGCATGACACGCCCCTTATCGCCACCATCGTCGCCGGTCTGGGGCTGGCATTCATCTTCGGGGCACTTGCCAACCGCTTCCGCATCCCGCCGCTGGTTGGCTATCTCGTCGCCGGCGTGCTGGTCGGGCCGAACACGCCCGGCTTCGTCGCCGATGCCGGCCTTGCCAATGAGCTCGCCGAAATCGGCGTCATCCTGCTCATGTTCGGCGTCGGCCTGCATTTCTCGCTGAAGGATCTTCTCTCCGTCCGGGCCATCGCCGTGCCCGGCGCCATTGTCCAGATCGGCTTTGCCACCGCGCTCGGAGCCGGCCTTGCCTGGATGCTCGGCTGGTCGATGGGCGCCGGCCTGGTCTTCGGCCTGGCGCTTTCGGTGGCGTCCACCGTGGTGCTGCTGCGCGCGCTGCAGGAGCGGCGGCTGATCGAGACCGAGCGCGGCCGCATCGCCGTCGGCTGGCTGATCGTCGAGGATCTGGCCATGGTGCTGGCGCTGGTGCTGCTGCCGGCGCTTGCCGGCGTGCTCGGCGGCCAGCCGCAGATCGATGACCATGCGAGCCTGTTGTCGCTGCCTGCCAGCTACGGCATCTGGGGTGTCGTCGGCCTCACCCTGGCCAAGGTCGTTGCCTTCGTCGTCGTCATGCTGGTTGTCGGCCGCCGGGTCATTCCGTGGATCCTGCACGATGTCGCCCATACCGGCTCGCGCGAACTGTTCCGGCTGGCCGTGCTGGCGATCGCGCTCGGTGTCGCTTTCGGAGCGGCCAAGCTGTTCGGCGTCTCGCTGGCGCTGGGCGCTTTCTTCGCCGGCATGATCATGAGCGAATCCGAACTCAGCCACCGCGCTGCTGAGGAATCGCTGCCGTTGCGCGACGCCTTCTCGGTGCTGTTCTTCGTCTCGGTCGGCATGCTGTTCGACCCGTTCAGCCTGATGAGCAATGGCTGGCCGATCCTGGCGACGCTGGCCATCATCGTCATCGGCAAGTCGCTGGCCGCCTTCGTCATCGTCATCGCCTTCCGCTATCCGCTGGCGACCGCCTTGATGATCTCGGCCAGTCTTGCCCAGATCGGCGAATTCTCCTTCATCCTGGCCGAACTCGGCGTTGGGCTGAAGCTGCTGCCCGAACAGGGCCGCGACCTGATCCTTGCCGGCGCCATCCTGTCGATCCTCGTCAATCCGCTGATGTTCCTCGCCCTCGACTGGATGAAGCCTTGGTTGGACGCACGTAGTGCCAAGACGACGCCTCCGGAAGAGGCCAAGCCGATCGGGCCGGCGACGCAACCCGGACAAGTGGCCTCTGTGGCCACCGCAGCCAAAGAGGATGGCCCGCCGCCACGCACGACGCTCTCAGGCCACACCATCCTGATCGGCTACGGCCGTGTCGGCAGCCTGGTGGGTGCTGCGCTGAAACAGGCATCCCTGCCCTTCCTGGTGATCGAGGACGCCGACAAGACACTGGCGAGGCTTAGAGACGACGGCGTCGAAATCGTCTCCGGCAATGCGGCCAATGCGGGCGTGTTTGCCGCCGCCAATCCGCAGGGCGCCAAACGCTTGATCCTTGCCATCCCCAACGCCTTCGAGGCCGGGCAGATCGTGCTCAGGGCACGCGCCGCCAATCCCGGCATCAACGTCATTGCGCGCGCCCATTCCGACGCCGAGGTCGAGCATCTCACGGGGCTCGGCGCCGACACCGTCATCATGGGCGAACGCGAGATCGCCCGCGGGATTGTGGAAGAGGTGCTGGGGCAAAAGCCAATGCCACGACCCGAAGCCCTTGAACCCTCTCCGGCCTGAGGTTTGCCCATAGGCGTGTTAATTACGCCACGAAGGCAGAGCCGCCATTTTGCGCGACGCTCGCGAGGTACTTTGCCGGGGGCTTGCCAAGGGCCTTCTTGAACATGGTGATGAAGGCGGTGACGGAGCCATAGCCGAGATCGCCCGAAACCTGCTGCACGCTGGCGCCGGCGGCCAGCTCGCGGATGGCGACGATCAAATGCAATTGCTGGCGCCAGCGGCCGAAGCTCAGACCGGTCTCCTTCACCACGAGGCGGGCGAGGCTGCTCTCTGAGAGAGCGACGCGATTGGCCCACTCGGCAAGAGTGCTGCGGTCGGCCGGGTCTTGCGCCAACGCCTCGGCGATCCGCCGCAGGCGCGGCTCGGCGGAGATCGGCAGATGCAGCTGCTGAACCGGCATATCAGGCAGTTCGGCAAGCAGGACGCTTCCCAGGAAGGCGCACCTTGCATCGTCCGGCGCGCAGTCCGACAGTTCGATGATCAACTCGCGCAGCAGCGGCGAGATCGACAGCGTGCAGCACCGGTCCGGCAGATCGGCAGCGCCCGGCTCGATATAGACGAAGAAAATCCGCGCATTGGCGGTGGCGAGGTTGCTGTGCTCCATCCCGCCGGGAATCCACACCCCGCAATGCGGCGGCACCATCCACAGTCCGCTCGGGACGCGGCAGGTGACGCCACCTCCGAGCGCGAAAACGAGCTGGCCCTTGCGGTGCCAATGTGCGCCCGCTTCAGATTTGGTTTCGGTGACGTCGACGCGCACCGCAATTGCCGGCGCGACGACGTCATCGACATCGAAATTGATCCAGGGGTAGCGGAGAGGCTGCCTCATGATTGACGGCTTTTAGCGACTATTCGCCATGATAGCTAAATTATTTGACCGGACAAGTCAATAGGGTGCGGTCCGCAAACCAGCTGGAAGGTACGACCCATGCGCGCCCTCGTCATGTCTCCCGACAGCACCACCGGGCTCAAATTCGCCGAGGTCGATGAACCTCAGCCGCTCGCGAACGAGGCACTTGTCTCGGTCCACGCAACCTCGTTGAACCGTGGCGAGTTGCGCCTGCTGACCATACGTCCGGCGGGCTGGATACCCGGCCAGGACGTGGTTGGAATTGTCGCGCGGGCAGCAGCTGACGGCACCGGGCCTGCCGTTGGCGCCCGGGTTGTAGCTTTGGTCGACGAGGCCGGCTGGGCCGAACGGGTCGCAGTTCCAACCGACCGCCTCGCCGTCATCCCGGATGAGGTCAGCTTCGTCTCCGCCGCCACGCTTCCGGTCGCGGGCACGACGGCGCTGAGGGTCTTGCGCCATGGCGGTGACCTTGCCGGCCAGCAAGTCCTGATCACCGGCGCCAGCGGTGCGGTCGGCCGTTTCCAGATCCAGATCGCCCGCGCGCAAGGTGCCACCGTGACCGCGATTGCCGCCGCAAGGCATGCCGAGGATCTCCGCGGCCTTGGTGCCCAGCAGGTCGTCGACTCGATCGAGCTGTCCAGCGGGCCGTTCTCGCTGGTCACAGAGTCGGTCGGTGGCCAAAGCCTCGCCCACGCCATCGAACGCGTCGCGCCGGGCGGTACTATCGTCATGTTCGGTTCGAGCAGCGGCGAGCTGACGCCAATTGGCTTCAGGCAGTTCGTTCCCGGCCACGAGGGCGCGCGGCTTCAGACCTTCGCCTACTACACATCAGGTCCAGCCATTGGCGCCGATATCGCCTCGCTGCTTGACCTGGTTGCGGCTGCCCGGCTGGATACCCGCGTGTCCCTGGCCCTGCCGTGGACAGACATCGCCCAGGCCCTGGATGCACTGCGAGCGCGCAGCTTCAGCGGCAAGGCTGTTCTCACCATCGCCGAATGAGCAACGCTCAGACGTGCTGGCCGCCATTGATGTGGATTTCCGAGCCCGTCACATAGGACGCCTGCTGCGAGCACAGGAAGAAGATGATGTCGGCGACTTCCGCCGTGGTACCGAGGCGCCTGAGCGGGATCGTCTCGACGATCTTGTCGGTTCCCGGTGACAGGATCGCGGTGTCGATCTCGCCCGGCGCAATCGCGTTGACGCGAATGCCGTGCGGGCCGAAATCATGCGCCATCTCGCGCGTCAGCGAGCCAAGTGCCGCCTTCGAGGTCGCATAGGCGGTGCCGGCGAAGGGATGCACGCGCGTGCCGGCGATCGAGGTGACGTTGACGATCGAGCCCTTGGCCGCAGCCAGCTCCTTGAACAAGCCCCGCGCCAGTATGATCGGTGCGAAAAAATTGACCTGGAACACATCGCGCCAGACATGCATCGGCGTATCGATCGAGTTCATGCGGCTATTGCCGTCCTTGAGCTTCGGCGAGATGCCGGCATTGTTGACCAGCGCGTGCAGCTGACCGCCATGCGCTTCGAGTCGATGGCGTATCTCCGACACGGCGATGCCGACATCTTCCTGGTCGGCCAGATCGACCTTGATGTGATCTTCCGGGCCGGCCGGCCACGGGCAGTCCTCGGCAAAGGCCTGGCGCGAACAAGTGATGACCCGCCAGCCCTCGCGCGAAAAGCGCTTGACCGTCGCATGGCCGATGCCGCGGCTGGCGCCGGTGAGCACGATGGTTTTTCTGGTGTCGGTCTCGGCCATGTCGCTGTCTCCAGCCGGACATGTAGCGGAACGCGGTTGGCGTGGCGAGTGGCGAGTGGCGAGTTGACGCTCAGCCGCCGCCGAGAATGTCGAGGATCGACGTCTTCCGCTTCTTGGTCGGGCCGCCGACGCTGCCTGGCGGCACCGGGTGCTTGATCGAAGCTGTAGTGCCGCCGTCGCCGGGCATGTCGAAACCATCAGCATCGACGGTCTCGGCCGGACGGCGGACCGGCGCCTGTGCCGGGGCAGCAGCTGGCGCCGGGGCAGGCTCCGAACGGCCGACGGCCACGGCAGGCAACGGCGCCGCCTGGTTGTTGTCGACTGACGGGATATCGTCGGGGACGATGGTATCGGGCGGCGTCGACTTCCAGGTGCCGGGCAGCGGCCTGACCGGCACGCCTTCATGCGCGGCAACCATGAACTCGTGCCAGGCCTGTGCCGGCAGCGCGCCGCCGGTGACCTTCTTCATCGGGCTGCCGTCATCATTGCCGAACCACACGCCGGTGGTAAGGTTTGCGGTGTAGCCGACGAACCAGGCGTCGCGCGAGTTCTGGCTGGTTCCGGTCTTGCCGGCCGACGGCCAGGCGAAGGCCGCTTTCTTTGCCGTACCGATCTCGACCGTACCGGTCATCATCGAGTTCATCATGCCGACGATCTCTTGTTTGACGACGCGCGGCGCACCGCCACCACTGTCATCATAGAGCACCTTGCCTTCGGTCGTGGTGATGCGGCGGATGAAATGGATGTCTGGCTTGTAGCCGCCATTGGCGAACGGCACATAGGCCGATGTCAGCTCCAGCGGCGTCACTTCCGAAGTGCCGAGCGCGATCGAGGTGTTGGCCGTCAGTTCCGACTGGATGCCCATGCGGTGCGCCGCCTCGACCACCGCGTCGGGGCCGACTTCCATGGTCAGCTGTGCCGCGACCGAATTCAGCGATTTCGCCAAAGCGGTCGCCAGCGTCACCTTGCCGAAATACTTGCCGCCGTAATTGTCCGGCGTCCATTTGCCGATCTTGATCGGCGCGTCATTGCGCACGCTGTCGGGCGTGCGGCCGGCCTCGAGCGCGGCCATATAGACGAACGGCTTGAACGCCGAGCCCGGCTGGCGGCGCGCTTCGGAGGCGCGGTCGAACTGGCTGGTCGAATAGTCGTAGCCGCCGACCATGGCGCGCACCGCGCCGGAATTGTCGATCGACACCAGCGCACCCTGGCTGACATTGAGTTTCTTGCCGCTGTCGTCGATCAGCCGGCGGATCGACTGTTCGGCGAGCTTCTGCAGGTTGAGGTCGACCGTGGTGTCGACGACGATATCGCTGCGCACGTCACCGATCAGATCGGGCAGTTCTTCCATGATGGTGTCGGCGACATAGTTTTCCGAGCCGGTCCAGTAAGACGGCGCGCGCGTTGCCGGCGCGCTCATCGCCGAGGTCAGTTCCTTGGCGCTGATCTTGCCTTCGTCGCGCATGGCGGCGAGCACCAGCTGCGAGCGCTGTTCCGCCGCCTTCGGGTCGCGCGCCGGCGACAGCCGCGACGGCGCCTTCAACAGGCCGGCGAGAAGGGCCGCCTCCGAAAGCGTGACATCGCGCGCGCTCTTGCCGAAATAGCGGCGCGAGGCCGCCTCGACGCCATAGGCGCCAGAGCCGAAATAGACCCGATTGAGGTACATTTCGAGGATCTGGTCCTTGGTATGCTTATGCTCCAGCCACAGCGACAGCAGCACCTCCTGCACCTTGCGCTCCAGCGTGCGGTCGGGCTTCAGGAACAGGTTCTTGGCCAGCTGCTGGGTCAGCGTCGAGCCGCCTTGCGAGAAGTGCCCGCCGAGCACATTGGTCACCATGGCGCGCGACAGGCCGATCGGGTCGATGCCGAAATGCGAATAGAAGCGGCGGTCCTCGATCGCGATGACCGCTTCGGGGATGTAGGGCGACATTTCGTGCAGACCGACGGCTTCGCCGCCGCTCATGCCTCTGTTGGCGAGCAGTTGGCCGTCGACCGAGACGATTTTGATGTTGGGGGCACGGTCGGGGATCGACCAGGTGGTGGCCGCCGGCATCTTGGCGCCGTAATAAACGACAATGCCGGCCACCGCGATGCCGCCCCAGATGCAGAGCACGAAGCACCAGTAGAGCATCCGGGCCATAATGCCGAACAGGCCGCGCCGGGGTTTGCCGCGCCTGCCGCGCGACGACTTCGCCTTCGACGATTTGCGTTTGGCGGAGGCTTTGCGGTTGCTCGGCACGACGCGATCCTCCTCGCTCACCGAAAGACCCGGCCGGGATCGCGCCTGCGGCGGTCCCTCGAAACTGGGCTCGATGCGGCTGTCTCTGCGGTTCACCATGCCTGCGCTTGCTGTCCCCGGTGCCTATGGCGCTCCGGTTGCAGAGTAGATGCGGCGATTTAAGGGCGGGTTAAAACAGGGCTCGTGCAGGCCGTTGAAATTCCTTACGAAATTCTTAATCCGTTACCGCGCGTTACCGCTGCCGTTACCGCTCTGTTCACTGCCCTTGACGCGCGCGTCAGCAAAGCGGTCGGCGGCCTGATGTCGATGATCTCGACCTCATCGCCGTCAAGCGCGAGGCCGGCACGCAGACCGAGGGCCTGTTCGCCCGGGACGGCAAATATGTCGGCAAGGCCGTTATCGCCACCGGGCGCGCAATCAAGGAACGGCTTTGGCACCGGATAGAGCGCGATCGCACCGCTCAGCCGGCCGGCATCCCGACCGCGGTGGCCGATGGCGACATCGAATGGGTGAAGCCCGGCATCATCGCTAGGGTCCGTCACCTGCGAGGTGAGGCGAAACTGCGTCATGCTCGGTGCAGGACATCAGGGAGGAATAGATTTCTTGATCAGTCGCGTTGCCATTGCTTATGCCGCAGCGCCACCGCTTCATTGAACGCGCGCGTTCTAACCTACGCCATGGCGCGCAGGCTTGCTCGCGCAGGCCTATGGGCGTCCTGGGGGCTGCTCTTGCGGAAACTTGTCTTCATGGACGATTGCCACGGCCCGCTCAAGGTTGCCTCTCACCTCGAAACCGATCCAGTGGCCACCCATCAGGTGCGTTTGTCTCGGGCAGGCGAGGAAATAGCTCCCGGCCTGCTGCGCAACAAAGTTGAGTTGTCTCCGCTCATTAATTTTGATCCCCTCCAGCGGAGTGGTGTACGCTCCCCAGATCGCGTCCGAAGCCTTCAACTTCACTGGCATCTCTGACTGAGCATAGACCCTGGTCAACATCAGGCCGTGCCAGAAATTCGAGGAGCCGTTGATGAATTCGATCTGTACCGACCATTGCTCTGGCACGATGATCGAGAGATTGCCGCCCCAGTAGCCGTTGAAGTCGATAATGTCGGTCCGGATGTTGTCCCTGCGGTACCGCTCGATTTGGTTCCAATCGGCAACAATCTCTATGGCCACCGCCTTGGCCGCGGGATCGTTTTTGATCCAGCTCGGGACGAAAGGCTCCCCAGCCAGTGCAAATCCAGGCAACAATCCCAAGGCGAAGGCAAGGTGGGCAAAGCGCGCCATCGCAAGGCTCCTCCCAAGCGGGGTGCCCGAGTGTAATCGACCGCAATCGAGGTCGACTGGGCCTACCCTTTGAAGAAAAGAATACTATCACAATAACCACACCAGCAAACCCACCGGAAGCGCGGGAGCGCCTGCATATTAGCGATCGGGAACATACGGCTCCCGCGGGCGTTTATCGGGTGATCGGCCCTCTGGGAGGTTGCTATGCGAAAACTGTTACTTGCTTCGGTGATTGCCATCGCCTCCGCCGCAGCCACGGTCGTGCCTGCGGATGCACATGGCATCGGCTTTTTTGGTCCATTCGGCGGCTTCGGCCCGTTCGGCGGTGGCCCCTTCTACGGCGGCGGCCCGTTTTACGACTATGGCGGCCGCTATTACGGCCCCCGCTATCGCGATTATTATCCCGGCTACGTGGCCCGCTACCCGCATCGCTACTATTACCGGCATCATCGTCATTGCCACGTGAAGTGGGTGAGGCACTGGCACCATCACCACCGGGTGCTGGAACGCGTTCGGGTTTGCCGGTACTGACAAGCCGGACATTGGCTGCGGTTGCGCGGTAGGCGTGGAAGGTGCTGCGGCCGTTCATAGGAACACCTTCCAAGCGACAAAGGCGGTGAAGGCGACGCCGACGACGAAGCCGTCGGCCGCCCACAAGCCCCCATCTGGCGCCGAGCCTGATCTATCCGATCACCATCCGTGAAGAGCTGTCCCTACGACTCCGGATAATTTCATCCCGCTCTAGGGGTGTGACTCGGACGCTCCGGACCCGCGTCCGGGCAGGATCTTGAATGACCGCAACACGGACAGAGCTGCTGCCGTTGCGCAAAATCGTTTTTCCGTTAACGTAGGGAGGCATCATCTGACATAAATAGATATTTCAACGCGTCGCTGGTTGCGCTGCCACGTGTTCTCTTTTGACCATACAGCCCGCCGGTCTGGCGCATTATACGCCGGCCGGAATGCTGGCGCCCCCCGCTAGCGCTCCTTTCCGGCCAAGGACAGGCCCGCTGCCGTAGGAGAGCAGCTGGCCGTTTTGCCAAAAAGCTAGGTCGGCCTTTTCTCTGGCCGGCTCAACGGTTCCCCGCTATTGGCCGGCCAGCTTCATAGGGGTATGGTGTGATCGCGGAAAGGGAAATTTCGAAACGGTCCATCGGCCATGTGCAGGTTGACCCTCGCTCTCGCCTTCGTGCTGACCTGTGGCCCCGTGTCCGCAGTAGAGCATTGGTTTGCTCATGACGGCGACACGCTGTGGCATGACAAGAAACGAGTTCAGTTACTCGGTATCGATGCCCCCGAACTTTCCCAGCCGTGTTTTGATGCCGCTGACAAGATCTGGCCCTGCGGCAGGTATGC
>NZ_JBWLUY010000070.1:0-2433 GCF_057784295.1 Mesorhizobium sp. CNPSo 4688 | reverse complement strand
GGGTGAACATGAGCAGCGCAACCGGCATGTCTGACTGCGGCAAGCTGACCTCCTTCATGTCCGGTCCTTCTGCCGCACCACCAGACGCGCTTGGCTGGCTGTCTGCCTTCCGTGTTAAGCGTGTTCGGTCTGTCCGGTCCTAGTCTAATCCTCCAGCCCGGCCCTTCGGAACGTTTCGAGGAACCGGTCCAGGCTAGCCTCGTTCCGTATGGGGAGACCCCTGCGGAAGAGGCTCAGGCTGAAATCGGGTCGCATGGTGAACAGCCGATCGCGATGGTCAGCAGCACGCACGTCGCGGCCGCACATAGCGTGACATGCGGCGAGGTAAGCCTCGACCCAGAACTGCGGCTCGTCGATACGCTCGTAGGCGGCGATTGCCTCATCGTACCGTCCTGCCGAGTGCAGGCATAAGCCCTCGATGTTCCAATACCAATTCGAGTGATATGGGTTGAGCCGCATCGCCTCACGGACGCGCAGCAACCCTTCCTCCGAGCGGTCAAGACTGACCAGCAGTCTGCCGTGTTCGGCCGCGACAAGGTCGTCGTTTGGATTGAGGGCCATGGCGCGCTCGATGTGGTGAACGGCGCGGTCGTGATTCCACGAGAAGAGGTGAGCGACGGCAAGCGCCAAATGCGTCTTGGCATCCTGGTCGTCGAGCGCCAGCGCCTTGGCACCGATCTTAAGCACCTCGATAAGACCATTTGGGGACATGTCCCAGAACCAGTCGTAGACGCCGGCCAGACACAGTAGACTGTACGGTCGCGCGTATGCGGGCTCGATGCGAATCGCCGTCTCAAGGTGCTCGCGAGCTCGGGCGTAGTGCTCTTGTGTGTAGCGTTGCAGGTATTGCTGAGCTCGGAGCACATGATCGTACGCCGCCATATTTTCAGGCGCCATGGTGGCGCTCACCTTGCCGGCGAATGCCGCCAGCCGGCCGGCAATGGTTGACGTCACCGTCCGGGCGACTTCAAGCTGGACCTCGAACAGGTCCTCCATCCTGCGGTCGTAGCGCTCTGCCCATATCTCGCTGCCTGTTTCGCATTCCATGACGTGTACGGAGAGCCGCAGGCGCTCGCCCGCTCGGCGCACCGAGCCCGTGAGAAGATGCCGCACGCCCAATGCCTGGCCTATGGTGGTGGAATCGCTCTCTATCTCTGCAACGCGGAAGGAAGAGTGGCGCGCCACAACGAAAAGGTCTTTGTTACGCGACAGTTCGGTGATGATGTCGTCCGCCACACCTTCGGCGAAATAGCCGCTATCCTGATCGGTGCCGATCGAGGTAAACGGCAAAACGGCGATCGAGGGTCGGTCCGGAAGAGCCGGTTGATTGCGATGGGCCCGCTCCAAAACAGAGAGTGCACTCTGTACCTCTTTTGGCTTGTCGCGCCGGCTCATCCTAATCGAGCGGGCGAGTTCCTCAGTCTCTTTCTCTGGCCTCACACCGAGTTGGTCTGAAAACCCGCGCCGGCAACGCTCGTATTGCGCAAGCGCGGCGTCGTGGCGACCCAGAGACGCATAGATTCGCATCAGCGCTCGGTGGACATGCTCCTGCAGCGGATCGAGGGAAAGGAGCTTGAGTCCATAGGCTAATGCCTCCTCCGAGCGCCCCATATTTTCCCCGCTTTCCATGAGCTGAGCATAAATCTTGCAAGCAAGCAGGCGGAAGCGCTCACGCTCGGCCGCAAGCCATTGTTCGAAGTCAGGTTCGCCGACTGCCAAACCCTCCATAAGCTCTCCACCGATGAGTTCAGCGGATTTTTGGAGCACGTCATGGTCTTCCGAACAGGCGCTCGCCTGCAGCACTCTGGTGTCGAGCCAGCCCGATCCCTGGGTCCAGATAATGGTCTCCTTGGTTGCCACGATCGAGTCCTGAGCTGAATCGGCGAGCGCACTCCGCAGCTCTGAAAGTGTTTGACGCAAGCTCGCGCGCGCCTGACTTTCGCCGCGCTCGCCCCATAGCAGCCCGGTCAGCACGTTCCGCGCGATCTCGGTGCCTTCCCGCAGCACCAGATAGCCGAGTAGCGCGCGGGCCTTTTTTGAGGCGATCACGACAGGTATGCGGTCATTGGTGATCACCATCGGCCCCAACAGACGAATGCATAGGCGCGCGGCGCCGTCGGAGTGCAATTGCTCATTTTGCGGTGTCTTGACGTTCGCTACCACGATCGGCTCACGCCCCCAGCCTAGTCTTGCTCCATCTAGAAGGAGATAAGGCAATGTATGACGTTAACCCGCTTGGCCTCGTAATGCATCTGAAGGAATTGGACAGGCAGGCCGCCTCGAAGATTCGGCCCGTCCATCTTCAGAGAGAGCGTCTATCGATTGTCATGGCTCTCAGCACCACATTCATTGCGGGCGTACGGCTATTTAGCCCATTTATCAGGCCAGTGCTGGCGCGAAGCGTTGACCTAAGGCGGGCTTTGCGCACTTGTT
>NZ_JBWLUY010000069.1:0-2477 GCF_057784295.1 Mesorhizobium sp. CNPSo 4688 | reverse complement strand
GTAACCGCTGTTCTCAGGCCACGGCCTTGAGTGGTGCGGGGGCGTAGGCCCAGGGCAGCAGGTCGTCGAGTTGGCTTTGCGGATGGCCGGCGACGATGCGGGTGATGACGTCGGTGAGGTAGGCGTACGGGTCGACGCCGTTGAGTTTTGCGGTTTCTACGAGCGAGGCGATGGTCGCCCAGTGCTCTCCACCGCCGTCGGAACCGGCGAAGAGCGCATTCTTCCGATTGAGGGCGATTGGCCTGATCGAGCGTTCGACCACGTTGGAGTCGATCTCGACGCGGCCGTCGTCGAGGAAGCGACCAAGTCCGGCCCAGCGCGAGAGCGGGTAGCGGATTGCTTCGGCGAGCTTGCTCTTCTGGCTGACCAGGGCGAGCTTCTCGCGCAGCCATGGCTGGAGGATATCGATGACGGGGCGGCTTCTCTCCTGGCGGGCGGTGCGCCGCTCTTCGGGCGAGCGTCCCCGTATCTCGCTCTCGATCTTGTAGAGCTCGGCGATGCGCTGGAGCGCCTCCGTGGCAATCGGCGCGGGTCCGGACTGGGCCAGTTCGTAGAAGCGTCGACGGACATGCGCCCAGCAGAACGCCAGGCTCACGGCATTGCGCTCGGCCAGCGCCCGGTATCCGGCGTAGCCGTCGACTTGCAGGATTCCAACGAAGCCCTGAAGGTGGCGCAACGGCTGTTCGGCCTTGCGGTCGGGCGCATAGAGATAGGCGACGCCGGGTGGAGCGATCCCGCCCCAGGGGCGATCGTCGCGGGCGTAAGCGAACAGCTGGCCCGTCTTGGTGCGGCCGCGCCCGGGATCGAGCACCGGCGCCGTGGTCTCGTCGGCGAAGAGCTTGCCGGACGCCTTCAGCCGCTCGAACAGCCGCTCGTGGATCGGCCGTAGCAGGAAGGCTGCCTTGCCGACCCAGTCGGCGAGCGTGGACCGATCCAGGTTCACGCCCTGCCGGGCATAGATCTGCGCCTGGCGATACAGGGGAAGATGGTCGGCATACTTCGACACCAGCACGTGGGCGACGGTCGCTTCGGTCGGGATGCCCCCCTCGACGAGGCGCTCCGCTGCGGGCGCCTGCACCACGACCTCCTCGCAGCTCCGGCAAGCATACTTCGGTCGGCGCGTGACGATGACGCGGAATTGGGCCGGCACGATGTCGAGGCGCTCGGAGCGATCCTCGCCCATGACGTGCAGCATCCCCTTGCAGCACGGGCAGATCTTGTCGGGGATGTCGATGACCTGCTCGATACGCGGCAGGTGCGCGGGCAGTGAACCGCGGTTGGCGCGGCGCTTCCTGGCGCGAGCCTCGCGCTTAGCAGGATCGGCGGCGTCCTCTGCGGCGAAGTCCTCCGCCTCGACCTGCTCGGCCTCTTCCAGGCCCAGCAGCAGTTGGTCGACCGGCAGGCTCTCTGCCCTGCGGCCGAAGCGGTGGCGCTGCAGTTCCTTGATGATCTGGCGCAGCCGCTCGTTCTCGGCGCGCTCCGCCGCGAGCATCGCCTGAAGCGCGATCGGATCGTTGGTCTGAGGCTCGGCCGGGTTGCTCACAAGGCCGATTCAATCATGCATTCCAATGCTTTGCCAGCGTCTCTGGCCGCCCATGGAATCAACTTGCCGCGACCGGCGCGCGCGTCTCGCGGGCGTCATGCACGCGCCGCCAATCCAACCCTTCCAGGAGCGCCTGCAATTGCGCCGCCGACAACCTCACCACGCCATCGGTGATGGCAGGCCAGCAGAACTTCCCGTCCTCCAGACGCTTCGCCAGCAGGCAAACGCCGGTGCCGTCGAAGTACACCAGCTTGACCCGGTCGGCGCGCTTGGCCCTGAAGACGTAGACCGTGCCAGAGAACGGATCGGCACCCATCGTCTCGCGCACCAGCGCCGCCAGGCCCTCGGCCCCCTTGCGGAAGTCCACAGGCTTCGTCGCGACCATCACCTTGACCGCACCCGTCGGCCCGATCACGACGGCGCCTTCAGCGCACGGATCACCGCCGCCACCGTCCTGGTGTCGGCGCCACGACCGACGCGCATGGCGACACCGTCAATCTCCAGTTCGATCACGCCGGCTTCTCGCGCGGCCTTCCGCTTCCGCGTCGATCTCGCGCGCTTCCCCGCCGGTTCGGGCTGCGGTGCCGCGACCACTGCTGGAACAAATAATGGCTCCGGTGACGGCGCATTCGCCAATGGCACCCGCGCGGACCGGCGCCAGGCGAACAGCTGCTGCGGGGACAATGCATATCGCCGGGCCACCGCGCTCACGGTCTCGCCGGCATCGTAGCTTTCCGCCACGATCCGCGCCTTCTCCTCCGGCAACCATTCGCGCCGCCGTCCAGAACCCGTGAATATCTCAAGCCGACGAACCGGCTCTTCGTCTCTGGACTTAAGCGTAAGCTCTGAAATCGTCATGTGTCGAAGCCCTCAAAGGCTCCGAGCATCGTGGCTCACGACCACGCGCGAAAGGTGGTGCCGCAACAGCGCTCAC
>NZ_JBWLUY010000068.1:0-2692 GCF_057784295.1 Mesorhizobium sp. CNPSo 4688 | reverse complement strand
TTGTAGCCGACATAGGCGGCACCGCGCTTGAATGTCCGCGACTTTACCGAAACGCGTTGCGCTGGCCGGTCGAATGGCTGCGCGATCACATCGTAACCGGGCCAGTTGTCGGGAACTTTCAAAGCAGGGATGCCGGCGAGCGTGAGCTCTGCGGCAACGATCATCTCGCAAGCATCGCCCATCTGTTTGGTCGTATATCGCTTCCGTGCAGTGGTCCCCATGCTGGTCGATCTGATATCCACCGGAACTCCTAGCATTTGAGAAAATCCGCGTTGCCGTTGGCCCAGCGGAGCCGCTGCCCTGACTTTAGGATCACGGTGCTCGACGTGTCAGGTTTGACTTCGGCGCCGAAAAGGCTCGCGAAGGTGGCGAAGTCCTCGAACCACATTCGCGCTGGCGAGAACGAGTGGACGATCATGGCGGCTTCATCAGTCTTGAAGCGCCGAGCCTCGATCAACGCGGAAGCCGTCCTGTGCATCAACTGATAACGGATATGAAATGGCGGGACATCATCGAAGCCGAGCAAGCCGCATAGTTGGCGCATGCGCTCTCGCTTTCCCCGCGACGGCTCGGCATACCATTCGCCCACGGTCGGTCCAAATGGCTCGCTTACCTTGCCTTCGATGGTTGCAGCACAGGTCTGTTGGCCGAAGCGGATAAGGGCAAACACGTCATTCTGGCTGTCACGGTTGCCCCCGTCGAGTGGCACCCTGTGCTCGGGCAAAGCCAGGAGTAGCTCGGCCGGGCAATCGAACATCTGCGCGACTTCGGCCGGCAAGCCGTCAGCACTTTCCCAACAATGAGCAAGCGTCTTTGCCGAGTAGCCGGTTCGCCATTGCCTCTCAGGTTCGGCGAGGAAGGCTTGCCAACTCGCCGGGCCTTGGCTGGGAACATAGACCCGCGTCCGACGTGTATTTCGCGGAATGCCCAATGGTTGACCCCCTGGTAACACGTTCGGACCGTTCACGCGCTACCCTAGCGGATCATTGGTGAACCTCGGTTTAAACGTCTCGATATTTAGGAGGTATCCTGGTTGACGATCCCGCCAGGGCCGGGCTGGCATCGAGCATGGAGGCCTCATCCCCTCACCGCCGAGAAGAAAAGAAATCGCGGCTTGATTGTGAGGCTTCGCGTGCCTTGACCTCAGCCAAAATAGCCCGCTGGCGATTATCCTTTACCGGCCGCGTGCTCGTCTTCGCACTCCAGCAGAGCCCATTCCCTCCTGCGACAGTTGCGGAGCATGAAGGTACTTGTCCGAAGTGCGCCCCTGAGCAACCGTCGTCCGCTTCGACGCAATGGCGCCCATCCCCTGCCCGCGCCTCACCCGATCGGCTCGCGTTCGAAGGAGGTCATTCTGCCCGCCTTCTCCGTCAGACGCGCAAAATAGGCGCGGGAGGAATTAATATGCCGTAGCGTCGTCGAGAACGTCCAGGCTTTTTTGCGAAAACCGTCGGCGCCGAGTGCCGGCTGGCACGAAGGCAGGCTGCGGCATCTGCGCGCCATCGATTATCCCGAATATGGTTCGGTGGACGTCGACCTGTCGCCGGCAGAAGCACCACCCTGTGCGCGAACCCGGCTTTGACTGCTTAACAACCGTCGTGGGACCCGTCGCCGCCCGAGCCGACTTGAAATCCAATTCCGTTTCGCTATGACGGATTTGGTGGGTCTTCCAAGCGCCGATTTGGCCGGGTAGGGTTTGCAGGGGGCCAAATAACCGGATGAACAAACGGATGATGCAGGAAAAACTGCGCGCCTGTTGGGCATTCAGCCCGACTGTCGACAGGAACGTTGCTCTGATCGAAGGCTTTATGAAGGGAAAGAGTGCTGCCGACCTGAACCGGCCTTTGCAGGAACTGGTTCAGCGTGCAGCAGAATCCGGTTGGACCGAGGACGAGATTGCCGACGCGCTCCTCGAGCTCGCCGGCGCGCGCCTCACTGAATGCCAGCGACATTCTGAACGACGGGTGACGCAACGGCCGCGATAGGCGATGTCGAACCCATCGCGCGGTCGGATAGGCGTTCCTGGGCAGTGCCTTAGCGAAAAGCGCCTTAGGCCTGAATACGGTGTTTAGCGCGCGGCGCCCTCGGTGCTCAAGAGCGAGCCGGCAGCGTGACATCACCGCCCCGGCTTGATGCGGGCGCAACTTTTTCCGACGCTTCCGAGCCATGCGCCTGAAATGCGTTCTCCTCAAGCCGCTACTGCAAGCTGCGAGGCTTTAGTGAGGCGCGGTCGGCGCGGTCATCGACTTTCTCACCCCGGTCGAATGTGCCAACGACTTCAAACCCGCAGTATATGAACTGGATTAAACAAGACGTCCTCTGGCCCAGGCCGTTCTCGCCGGCCGCGCATTGGCTTCAAACGCAGCTGCTGGTCCCATGCTGGATGTGACCGGTCATAGCCGATCGCTGTATCAGGCAGCGAAAAACCGAACAGAGGTTGCTGCGCGAGAGGATCGGTTAATCGCCCGCAGTATTTTTGCGTCCAGAGCGGCCGCCACAAAAGCGCGTCGAGCAACTGGCGACCGAGCCTTCCCACGCAGCACCTGCAGTAATCAGCAGCAGTTCATAATGAGAAGGAACGCGCCGAACACGTGGTTTTTGCTGGGCCGGTGGTGACGCGTTCCTCGACATTATTTTGCGGAATTACAAGGTGTCGAGCCAGGCGATAACGCTCTGGTCCTCCTTCCACGAC
>NZ_JBWLUY010000067.1:0-2726 GCF_057784295.1 Mesorhizobium sp. CNPSo 4688 | reverse complement strand
AACCGGCTGCTCGCATCGATCGACGAATGGGCAGAGGCGAATGCACCGTCCGGCGTCGGTCCCATCGAGCGTTTTGCCCCCACTGCAATCGACGCGGCGCCGCAACTGAAACTCAAACTCGGCGAAGACGTTCGCACGGTGCTATGGGCTACCGGTTTTCGGCCGGATTTTTCATGGCTGGATTTGCCGATCTTCGATCGCAAGGGCGACCTGAAGCACGATCGAGGCGTTGCTGACGTTCCAGGGGTCTATGTGGTAGGCCTGCCATATCTGCGTCGCCGGAAATCGAGCTTCATTCACGGCGCCGAAGACGACGCGCGGGAACTAACCGCGCATCTGACCGACTACGTCGAACGGTCAACGAGCCAATCAGAGTTGCGTTTCGATTTCCCGCGCAAGCGCGGTTCCAATTTAACGGCGTCGGCGCGGACGCACCTTTGATCGCCGTCCAAATACCCGACTCCCCAAGGACATCAAGATGTACATCAAACCAGCCTATTCCCATTACGACGCCATCGTAGTCGGCGCTCGCTGCGCAGGTGCTTCGACCGCCATGCTGCTCGCACGAGCCGGTCTGCGAGTCCTTGCGGTAGACCGCAAGGCCTATGGGTCGGACACGCTCTCGACGCACGCGTTGATGCGTCCGGCTGTTCTCCAGCTGTCCCGCTGGGGCCTGCTGCAAAGGCTGCTGGACGCCGGCACGCCGCTGATAACCGCGACCACCTTCCACTACGGCGATGAGCAAATCACCATACCCCTGCGCGCGAGTCAGCAGCTGCGTGGCCTGATAGCTCCTAGGCGCACGCTGCTGGATAGGACGTTGGTCGATGCCGCGCGCGAGGCCGGCGCCGAGGTATTGCACGACACGGTTGTTGCGGATCTCGTCAGCGGCGCTGATGCCAGGATGCGCGGCGTTAAGATAGTCACTTCTGAAGGGACGCCTCATACCGTCACAGCCGACATCGTAGTTGGCGCCGACGGGATTGGCTCGCTGGTGGCGAAGCGCTCTGGAGCCCAGACGCTGCGGCGCGGCCGAGTCTCGGCTGCCCATCTGTATGCCTACGTCCCGGCGGAGCCGGAGAGCAGCTATCATTGGTATTTTCGGGAGGGTGTGAGCGGCTCGTTCATCCCGACAAATGACGGCCTTGCCTGCATTGTAGCCTCGGTACCGACAGAACATTTCGACGAACGCTTTCGGGGCGGCCACGAAGACGCCCGGATGGCTGTCCTGCGGTCACTTTCTCCTGCGCTGGCCGCCCAGGCCGAGAAGGCCCACGGCGATAGTTTGAGCGACGGTCGTATACGTGTGTTCCGCGGCGTGCCGGGCTTCCTACGCCAGGTGTATGGTCCGGGCTGGGCGCTGGTCGGTGATGCCGGGTTCTTCCGAGACCCGATCACCTCGCATGGCATTTCGGATGCTTTGCGAGACAGCGAAAGCCTGGCGCGTGCGGTCCTCGACGGATCGGCTCAAGCTTTCGCATCCTATCAACGCGAACGGGACGTTATCGCCGAGCAGATCCTCAAGGCCACCGACGCAATAGCCTCGTTCGACTGGACGCTCAGCGACATCGAGGCCAGGCATCGGCAGTTCAGCAGTGTGATGAAAGCCGAATTCGAGCGGATCGTAGAACGGGAGATGCAAGCCCGACGTTCCCCGTGGCCTTGGTGGCAGCAACGCGCCGAAGCCCTTCGTTCTGCTTAGGTGAACCACGCCTGGATGCTGACGCAGCCGGGCTGATCCACGAAAATCAACCGGATGGAGATACATCGATGAGTGCACAGGCGAAGGACGGATGGATTGGCATCGTCAAGGGTCGGCCGCAAGTGGGCGATTTTGCCGAACGCTCGCGACGCACACGCCTGGAAGACATCCATGCTTTCACCGAAATGACCGGCGACCGTAACCCGCTGCACTACGACAAGGCGCTCGCCGAGGCATCTGTCTTCGGCAAGCTGATCGTTCAGGGCGGCGTCACCTCCGGCATCCTCAATGCAGTTGTGGCCGAGGACCTTCCTGGCCCTGGCACCGTCTTCCTCGAGGTCGCCTGGAAATTCGTCAAGGCGGTTGGAGTCGACGAGATGATCACCGGCCGAGTCGAGATCAAGGAAGTACGTCCCGACAAGCCGATCTGCAAGATCGAGACCTCAGTACGCAACGAGGCCGGCGAAGTCTGTCTAACCGGCACTGCGACGGTGTTCACCGTGCCGCTGGCTCGCGGCTAGGTGGTTGATCATGGCGCGCCAACTGAGTTCTGATAGCGCGCCCGAGGCCGTTATTGTCGAGGATAGGCATCGCTGGAGCGTGCTGGGCATACTCTGCCTCGCAGTGGTGTTGTCGCTGACCACCTGGTTTTCAGCGACCGCGATCACTCCCGAGCTGAAGGCGGTGTGGCATCTCTCGGGCCCGATCGAGGCATGGCTGACCAATGGCGTGCAGATCGGCTTCGTTGCCGGCGCGCTTATCTCGAGCCTCGTCAATCTACCTGATGTCGTCAGGCTGAACCGGCTGATGGCGGTTTCCGCACTGCTTGCCGCCGCCGCCAATGCTTGCCTGCTGCTGCAGCCCGGCCCGGTCGTCATCGTCGCTGCCCGCATCCTAACCGGCGTTGCGTTGGCCGGTGTCTATCCGCCCGCGCTGAAGCTGGTCTCGACCTGGTTCATACGAGGCAGGGGACTGGCGCTCGGCGCCGTCATCGGTGCGTTGACACTGGGTTCGGCGCTGCCGC
>NZ_JBWLUY010000066.1:0-2755 GCF_057784295.1 Mesorhizobium sp. CNPSo 4688 | reverse complement strand
ATCTCTTCCAACTTGAGCTCGCTGACCCCTCCGGAACAAAAATTTGCCGATCTGATTGATGAGCTTCTGGGCCTTTATCCCGAGATGACCTGAAGGTGTGGCACCCAGCATTGCATCATCGAGCGCCCCATCAACGTCGTATGACCTTCATCGCGGCGGCTAGGTCTTCTTGCGGAAGGCCGGTGGATTTGAAGACGGTCCGCCCGATCTCATTCAGGCGGCCCGGGTGGCCCTGCGCAAGCTCCGTCAGATCCGCCACAATATCTTCTGCAAAGAATGCGCCCTCAGCGATTGGTTGCGCCAGATCGCCCGCCAGAACAGCCCCCGCGAGCCCGTCGACGAACACCCGCGCCCCAGTGATCGCAGCCGTATCACTTTCGCGCATGTCGGGCTTAAATGCGCCTATGAGATCGAGGTGCGATCCGTCCCGCAGCCAGGCGCCGCGGATCATCGGCGTTGTTGAGGCTGTGACCGAACTTACTACATCCGCCAAGCGACACCCGGACTCTATATCCTCGCACCTTTCCGCGGGAAGGCCCCTCATAACGAGCGTAGCCGCCAGGGACCTAGCCTTTCCCCCGCTTCGTCCCCAAATCAGCACGCGGGTGTAGGTGCGTACACTCGCGTGGGCGTGGGCCACCGAGAGTGCTAGCTGACCGGTCCCGACAACAAATAAGGTTTGGACGTCTTTCCGGGCCAGGTAATCCGCCGCCAGCGCCGAGGCCGCCGCGGTGCGCCGCGCGGTGGGCGCATCCCCATCCAGCGCTGCCGTAAATCTACCGTCAGCCCCGTCGAACATCAGCATGCCGGCGCTGATGGTCGCCTTGCCGTGTGTTGCATTCCCAGGAAAAAAGGTAACGACCTTGACCCAATCGCTCTGCCACTCTCCCAGGCAGGCATAATCACTAGTGAGGCCTTTTCGCCATTCGGCAGGTCCATCTCAAGCACCTGACGCGCCGGCGCAACCGTCCTGGCGGTAACGAAACTCGCTCGAAGTTCCTCGATCAGCCCCGGCCAGTCCAGCCGTGCGTCGATCTCTGCGTGGTCGAAAAGCTGCATCAACGATCCGCACGTTGAACGACGGCGTGCAGAAGCATGTTGAGGCCTGCGCGGAAATCGGCTGGTTCGCAAGATTCATTGTTGTTGTGGGTGATCCCACCCTTGCAGGGTGTAAAAATCATGGCGCTGGGGCAATGCGTCGCCATGTGATAGGCGTCATGACCCGCCTGAGAGCGTATATCGCGCCAACTATAGGACTGACGGACTGCCTCAGCACGGATGCTGTTGATAAGTTCCTCGTCAAATATGTCGCCTCCCCAGCTCCATTCGTCCTCGACCACGGCGATACAGCCGGCCATGGCGGCGCTGGCCTTGGCGGCACGACGCATCTTTTCAGCCATGACCTTGGCGGTCATAGGATCGGGGTGCCGTACATCGGCGACGCATTGGGCCGTGTCAGACAGAATGCCCGGCTTGTTCGGCCAGGCGGCAAGGCGCGATCCAGTGGCCTTGCCGTCGTGAATCGCAAACTCCCAACCAATGTCGTCAACCGCAGTCAGAAACCTTGCCCCGGCGATCAGCGCGTTGTGACGAAGATCCATCGGCGTTGGGCCGGTGTGGGCGGTTTCGCCTTCGAAGCGAACACGGATGCCGTGGCTCGGGTAAGCGCCGGTGACGATCCCTACCTCCCGCCCCTCCGCATCGAGGATTGGTCCCTGCTCGATGTGCAGCTCGAAATAGGCGTCGATCTCCCCTGCCTTGCAAGGCTTTTCGCCCTTATAGCCTATTCGCTCAAGCTCATCGCCGAAACGCTGGCCATCGTCGGCAATCAGGTCATACACCCAGTCGCGTTCGTACTGCCCGACAAAACAGCCCGAGGCTACCATCGGCGGAGAAAACCTCGCGCCTTCCTCGTTGGTCCAGTCAACGACGATAATGGGCCTTTTGGTGACATACTCGAGATCGTTAAGCGCACGCACAAGCTCTAGCCCGGCAAGCACTCCGCCAATCCCGTCGAAGCGCCCGCCGTTGATCTGGGTGTCGAGGTGGCTGCCAATCAGGATCGGTGGCATTTCGTTGTTGGTACCGTCGCGCCTTGCGAAAATTGAGCCGAGTTCATCGATCTCGACGCTCAAGCCTGCCTCCCGGCACCAGCCACAAAATAGATCACGCATCTCGCGGTCTGAGTCCGTGAGCGTCAGACGCGACAGGCCTCCCGGACGGCCTTTGCCGATCTTGGCGGAAGCTTCGATTGTCGACCAGAAACGGTCGAGGGACACACGAGCTTCGGGGCAAATTGTCATAGATTAGTTCTTTCAAAATAGTGAAGGCACGTAGGCACCTATTAGGCCCAGGGATAGCCTCGGCTAACATGATCAGCGGCGGAAGCACCGATGCACCGAGGATGGTACGGCATCAGTTCGATACCCAAAGACGACGTTTTTCTACCGATCCAAACTTCTATCTTTCGGTTGAAATGCTGGCCGGGGTGCGGCCGAAGCAGATTTCTTTCCAAGAGACCAGTGGCACCGCCTTTCCAGCCCGGGTGAGACACTAGATAAGCTTCATGTAAGGCTCCCCGCCGACCGTCGGAAGGTGACATCGCATAACCGAGGAAGACAAATAGGTCGGAACTATCGCAGCAATCGACGGTGCCTATCTGCGAAATGCTGAAATATTCTGTACACTCAAAAGAGGCCGTGCTTTCCTGAAGCTCCCTTGGACCTTCCTCCAGGCACAAGGCACCAAGAATGTT
>NZ_JBWLUY010000065.1:0-4075 GCF_057784295.1 Mesorhizobium sp. CNPSo 4688 | reverse complement strand
GGCGAACCGGGCAGGTTCTTGCCGTCCGGCCTGGACGATGTCCTGCGCCTGCGATGGCAATGCACCCAGTTGATGGATGGGGTCCGCCGACGACATCAGGCGACCGCCTGAATTGGCGATCTCGCTCAGCTGCCGCTCAATGGCAAGGCCGTCTGGATTGTCCAGGGTCCTCGGCCTCTTCGCTGGCCCCAACCCAGCTGTGTCACGCTCATCGTTGATGAGGACCTCCTCGCTTGGCGGGAGGTTGCTGCTGGCAAATACACCCATCGGCTTGTCGGGGACCTGGCGCGCGGCTGGCTCGAGAGATGACCACCGGCCGGGTTTGTCCATCATCTCCCAAAGCAAATCCTGATCGTAGCCTTCCACGGGAGGCAGCTCATCTGGCCATCTGCCCGCGCCCTGCGACGCGCTGTGCTGCGCAGCGGCGCCGACGGACATCGGCTCCATCCGGATCGCGTTTCCGGGATCAGGAACGAGGGGAATATGGCGTTCGAGCTCCATCGCTTTAGCGCCTGCCTGCGATTTTCGCAGATCAGCCAGTGCGACACCGATATGCTGACTACCCCCGCCGTCCTTCCTATAGCGTTTGACATCGCCGTCCAATGATGTGCCGGAAAGCCGAGCAGCAATGCCCGGCTTGTTATTCTCACGCAGGTAGTCACTGAAACTGCGAAGAACAGCTGCATACAACCTGCCAGTCGATGTCCTTGCTTCGTTTTTGTATTCTCTGATGAGAGCCAGATCCTGGGGGTGAGGAGTTAGCTTAGCGCGGCCTGTGATCGGCATGACGCCGCCCGCCGAATGGAAGGTCCGCAGATGGTCCATTGCCGGACGGAGTCTCCCATTATGACCCTTTTCGATGGCCTCGCGCACATCATCGGTCAGCGACCGGTCGTCGAGCCGGGCAGCAATCGGATCTTTGTTATTTGCGAAGAGCCAGCGCCCGAAGCTGCGAAGAGAAGATACATAGGCGTTGGCAGTGCCATCGGCGGCATTGCCCTCGAAGAGGGCCTTCTCAAGCCCCGAAATAAGGCGAGCGTCCTCGGAATAAAGAGGCTGCTTGCTGCGCCCTATCAAAACCGGCTCGAGAGATGGCGACGGGCCGGGTTCGCCCGTCAGCTCCCAAAGCAAATCCTGATCGTAGCTTTCCACAGGAGGCAGCTCCTCCGGCCACCTGTCCGCTTCCTGCGACGCGCTGTGCTGGACAGCGGCGCTGCCGACGGGCATCGGCTCCATCCGGACCGCTTTTGCGGGTGCAGGAACGGGGAGGTTATGGCGCTCGAGCTCCATCGCTTTAGCGCCTGCCTGCGATTTTCGCAGATCAGCCAGTGCGGCACCGATATGCCGACTACCCGCGGCGTCTTTCCTATAGCGCTCGACATCGCTGTCCAACGACGTGCCGGAAAGCCGAGCAGCAATGCCCGGCTTGTTGTTCTCACGCAGGTAGTCACTGAAATTGCGAAGAACAGCTGTATACCGGCTGCGGGTCCCTGTCGCAGCTTCGTTTTTGTACTCTTTGATGAGAGCCACGTCCTGAGGGTGAGGATTTAGCTCAGCGCGGGCTGTGATCGGCACCACTCCGCCCGCAGACTGGAAGGTCCGGAGATGGTCCATTGCCGGACGGAGTCTCCCGTAATGACCCGTTTCGATGGCCTCGCGCACATCATCGGTCAGCGATTGCTCGTTGAGCCGGGCAGCAATCGGATCTTTTTTATTTGCGAAGAGCCAGCGCCCGAACCTGTGAAGAGAATATACATAGTTGTAGGCAGTGCGGTTGGCGGCGTTGCCGTTGGGGAATGCCTTCTCAAGTCCCGAAATAAGGCGAGCGTCCTCGGAATAAAGAGGCTGCTTGCTCCGCCCTATCCGAACTCCAGTTGACTGAGCCGGCCGCAGTGTCGAGGTCGCCGGTATTGCTCCGCCTGAATTGGCGATCTCGCTCAGCTGCCGCTCAATGGCAAGACCGTGTAGATTGGCTGGGGTCCTCGGCCTCTTCGCTGGCCGCAACCCAGCTGTGTCACGCTCATCGTTGATGAGGACCTCCTCGCCTGGCAGGAGGTTGCTGCTGGCAAGTGCATCCATCGGCTCGTCCGGGAACTGCTGGCGGTCGTAGCCCGAGTTCAAGGGACGAATGGACGCTCGATCCGAAGACTGGTCATGGCGCGCGGCTGGCTCGAGAGATGACGGGCCGGGTTTGTCCATCATCTCCCAAAGCAAATCCTGGTCGTAGCTTTCTACAGGAGGCAGCTCATCCCGCCATCTGCCCGCGCCCTGAGACGCGCTTTGCTGCGCAGCGGCGGCGCCGACGGGCATCGGCTCCATCCGCGGCGCGTTTTCGGAATCAGAAACGGGGAGGATATGGCGCTCGAGCTCCATCGCTTTAACGCCTGTCTGCGATTTTCGCAGATCAGCCAGTGCGGCACGGATATGCCGATCCCCGGCGCCCTTCCTATAGATCTCGACATCGCCGTCCAATGACGTGCCGGAAAGCCGACCAGCAATGCCCGGCTTGTTGCTCTCACGCAGGTAGTCACTGAACCTGCGAAGAAGAGCTGCATACAACCTGCCAGTCCTTGTCGCTGCGTCATTTCTGTACTCTTTGATGAGAGGCAGATCCTGGGGGTGAGGATTTAGCTCGGTGCGGCTTGTGATCAGCACGTTGCCCGTCGCCTGGAAGGTCCGGAGATGGTCTATTGCCGCACGGAGTCTCCCGTAATGACCCTTTTTCATGGCCTCGCGCACATCATCGGTCAGCGAACGGTCGTCCAGCCGAGCAGCAATCGGGTCTTTGTTATTTGCGAAGAGCCAGCGCCCGAAGTTGCGAAGAGAAGATACATAGGCGTAGGCAGTGGCATCGGCGGCCTTGCCCTTTGGGAGCGCGTTCTCAAGCCCCGAAATAAGGCCAGCGTCCTCGGAATAAAGAGGCTGCTTGCTCCGTCCTGTCAAAACTCCAGCTGTCTGAGACGGTTGCAGTGTCGAGGCGGCTGAATTGGCGATCTCGCTCAGCTGCCGCTCAATGGCAAGACCGTGTAGATTGTCCAGGGTCCTCGGCCTCTTCGCTGGCCGCAACCCAGCTGTGTCACGCTCATCGTTGATGAGGACCTCCTCGCTTGGCAGGAGGTTACTGCTGGCAAATGCACCCATCGGCTTGTCGGGGAACTGCTGGCGGTCGTAGCCCCAGTTCAAGTGGCGAACGGACTCTCGGGGATCCGATGACTGGTCATGGCGCGCGGCTGGCTCGAGAGATGACGACGGACCGGGTTTGTCCATCATCTCCCAAAGCAAATCCTGATCGTAGCTTTCTACGGGAGGCAGATCCGCTGGCCACCTGTCCGCTTCCTGCATCGGCTCCATCCGGACCGCCTTTTCGGCAGCAGGAACGAGGGGAATATGGCGCTCGAGTCCCATCGCTTTAGCGCCTGCCTGCGATTTTCGCAGATCAGCCAGTGCGGCACCGATATTCCCACTACCGCCGACGTCTCTCCTATAGCGCTCGACATCGCCGCCCAACGACGTGCCCGAAAGCCGACCAGCAATGCCTGGCTTGTTGCTCTTACGCAGGTAGTCACTGAATTTGCGAAGAACAGTTGCATACACCTTGCGGGTCGATGTCTCCGCGTCGTTTCTGTACTCTTCGATGAGAGCCACGTCCTGGGGGTGCGGAATTAGATCAGTCCGGCTTGTGATCGGCACGACTCCGCCCGTCGACTGGAAGGTCCGGAGATAGTTTATTGCCGAGAGGAGTCGTCTGTCATGACCCTTTTCGACAGCTTCGCGCGCTTCATCGGTCAGCGACTGGTCGTCGAGACGAGCAGCAATCGGATCTTTTTTATTTGCGAAGAGCCGGCGGCTGAAGCTGCGAAGAGAGTATATATAGGCGTTGGCGGTGTGATTGGCGGCCTTGCCCTTGGGGAGCGCGTTCTCAAGCCCCGAAATAAGGCGAGCATCCTCGGAATAGAGAGGCTCCTTGCTGTGCCCTATCAAAACCCCAGCTGACTGGACCGGCTGCAACGTCGAGGCCGCCGGCATTGCTCTGCCGCCACGGGAACTGGCGATCTCGCTCAGCTGCCGCTCAAAG
>NZ_JBWLUY010000064.1:0-4158 GCF_057784295.1 Mesorhizobium sp. CNPSo 4688 | reverse complement strand
TATTTTTGAAGGGAGGAACGGATGGATTTCGCCTCGACGAAGTGGGAGCAGGTAAAGTCGGACAGCGCGGGCCGGCAAGCGAGTTCACCCGCGGTGCCGTCCGCAGATGCAGCGACCTTTGAGCGGCAGCTGAGCGAGATCGCCAGTTCCCGTGGCGGCAGAGCAATGCCGGCGGCCTCGACGTTGCAGCCGGTCCAATCAGCTGGGGTTTTGATAGGGCACAGCAACGAGCCTCTCTATTCCGAGGACGCTCGCCTTATTTCGGGGCTTGAGAACGCGCTCCCCAAGGGCAAGGCCGCCAATCCCACCGCCAACGCCTATGTATACTCTCTTCGCAGCTTCAGCCGCCGGCTCTTCGCAAATAACAAAGATCCGATTGCTGCCCGGCTCGACGACCAGTCGCTGACCGATGAGGCGCGCGAGGCCATCGAAAAGGGTCATGACAGACGACTCCTTCCGGCAATAGACCATCTCCGGACCTTCCAGTCGACGGGCGGAATCGTGCCGATCAAAGGTTGCGCTGATCTAAATCCTCACCCCCAGGACGGGGTCCTCATCGAAGAGTACAAAAACCAAGCAGTGACACCGACCGGCAAGGTGTATGCAGCTGTTCTTCGCAATTTCAGTGACTACCTGCGTGAGAACAACAAGCCGGGCATTGCTGGTCGGCTTTCCGGCATGTCGTTGGACGGCGATGTCAAGAGCTATAGGAAGGACGGCGGTAATCGGAATATCGGTGCCGCACTGGCTGATCTGCGAAAATCGCAGGCAGGCGCTAAAGCGATGGAGCTCGAGCGCCAAATTCCCCTCGTTCCCGCTGCCGAAAACGCGATCCGGATGGAGCCGATGCCCGTCGGCGGCGCCGCTGCGCAGCACAGCGCGTCGCAGGGCGCGGGCAGATGGCCAGATGAGCTGCCTCCTGTAGAAAGCTACGATCAGGATTTGCTTTGGGAGATGATGGACAAACCCGGCCCGTCGTTATCTCTCGAGCCAGCCCCGCGCCATGACCAGTCATCGGATCCCCGAGAGTCCATTCGTCACTTGAACTGGGGCTACGACCACCAGCGGTTCCCGGACGAGCCGATGGGTGCATTTGCCAGCAGCAACCTTTTGCCAAGCGGGGAAGTCGTCATCAACGATGAGCGTGTCGCCAGTTCAGGTGGAGGTAGTGGAGCAATGCTGGCCTCCTCGACACTGGAGGCGGCTCAGTCAGCTGGAGTTTTGACAGGGCGGAGCAAGCAGCCTCTTTATTCCGAAGACGCTCGCCTTATTTCGGGACTTGAGAAGGCCCTCCGCGACAGCAATGCCGTCAACACCGCCAAGGCCTATGTATATTCTCTTCGCAGTTTCGGGCGCTGGCTCTTTGCAAATAACAAAGACCCGATTGCTGCTCGGCTCAACGACCAGTCGCTGACCGATGATGCGCGCGAGGCCATGGAAAAGGGTCATCACAAACGACTCCTTTCGACAATGGACCATCTCCGGACCTTCCAGGCGACGGGCGGAGTCGTGCCGATCACAGGTCGCCCTGAGCTTAATCCTCACCCCCAGGACGGGGCTCTCATCAAAGAGTACAAAAAGGAAGCAGGGACATCGACCGGCAGGGTGTATGCAACTGTTCTTCGCGGTTTCAGTGACTACCTGCGTAAAAACAACAAGCCGGGCATTGCTGGTCGGCTTTCCGGCACGTCGTTGGACGGCGATGTGAAGAGCTATAGGAAGGGCGGCGGTGATGAGCATATCGGTGCCGCACTGGCTGATCTGCGAAAATCGCAGGCAGGCGTTAAAGCGATGGAGCTCGAGCGCCATATTCTCCCCGTTCCTGATTCCGAAAAAGCGGTCCGGATGGAGCCGATATCCATCGGCGGCGCCGCTGCGCAGCGCAGCGTGTCGCAGGAAGCGGGCAGATGGCGAGATGAGCTGCCTCCTGTAGAAAGCTACGACCAGGATTTGCTTTGGGAGATGATCGACAAACCCGGCCCGTCGTCTCCCGAGCCAGCCGCGCGCCATCACCAGTCTTCGGATCGAGCGTCCATTCGTCCATTGAACTGGGGCTACGACCGCCAGCAGTTCCCGGACGAGCCGATGGATGCACTTGCCAGCAGCAACCTCCTGCCAGGCGAGGAGGTCCTCATCAACGATGAGCGTGACACAGCGTTGTTGGGGCCAGCGAAGAGGCCGAGGCCCCTGGACAATCTACACGGTCTTGCCATTGAGCGGCAGCTGAGCGAGATCGCCAATTCAGGTGGAGCAATACCGGCGTCCTCGACACTGCGGCCGGCTCAGTCAGCTGGAGTTCGGATAGGGCGGACCAAGCAACCTCTTTATTCCGAGGACGCTCGCCTTATTTCGGGATTTGAGAAGGCATTCCCCAACGGCAACGCCGCCAATCTCACCGCCAACGCCTATGTATATTCTCTTCACAGGTTTGGGCGCTGGCTCCTCGCAAAGAACAAAGATCCGTTTGCCGCCCGGCTCAACGAGCAATCGCTGACCGATGATGTGCGCGAGGCCATCGAAACGGGTCATAACGTGAAACTCCGTCCGGCAATGGACCATCTTCGGACCTTCCAGTCGGCGGGCGGAGTGGTGCCGGTCACAGCCCGCGCTGAGCTAAATCCTCACCCCCAGGACGTGGCTCTCATCAAAGAGTACAAAAACGAAGCTGCAACAGGGACCCGCAGGGCGTATGCAACGGTTCTTCGCAATTTCAGTGACTACCTGCGTGAGAACAACAAGCCGGGCATTGCTGCTCGGCTTTCCGGCACGTCGTTGGACAGCGATGTCGAGCGCTATAGGAAGGACGCCGGGGGCAATCGCAATATCGGTGCCGCACTGGCTGATCTGCGAAATTCGCAGGCAGGCGCTAAAGCGATGGAGCTCGAGCGCCATAACCTCCCCGTTCCTGATCCCGAAAACGCGCCGCGGATGGAGCCGATGCCCGTCAGCGGCGCCGCTGCGCAGCACAGTGTGTCGCAGGAAGCGGACAGATGGCCAGCGGAGCTGCCTCCTGTGGAAGGCTACGATCAGGATTTGCTTTGGGAGCTGACGGGCGAACCCGGTCCGTCGCCATCTCTCGAGCCGGTTTTGATAGGGCGGAGAAAGCAGCCTCTTTATTCCGAGGACGCTCGCCTCATTTCGGGGCTTGAGAAGGCCCTCTTCGAGGGCAATGCCGCCGATGCCACTACCAACGCCTATGTATCTTCTCTTCGCAGCTTCGGGCGCTGGCTCTTCGCAAATAACAAAGATCCGTTTGCTGCCCGGCTCAACGACCAGTCGCTGAACGATGATGTGCGCGAGGTCATCGAGAAGGGTCATCACAGACTAGTCCTTCCGGCAATGGACCATCTGCGGACCTTCCAGTCGACGGGCGGAGTGGTGCCGATCACAGGCCGCGCTGAGCTAAATCCTCACCCTCAGGACGTGGCTCTCATCAAAGAATACAAAAGCGAAGCAGGGACATCGACTGGCAGGTTGTATGCAGCTGTTCTTCGCAGTTTCAGTGACTATCTGCGTAAAAGCAACAAGCCGGGCATTGCTGCTCGGCTTTCCGGCGCGTCATTGGACGGCGATGTCGAGCGCTATAGGAAGGACGGCGGGGGCAATCGGAATGTCGGTGCCGCACTGGCTGATCTGCGAAAATCGCAGGCAGGCGCTAAAGCGATGGAGCTCGAGCGCTATATCCTCCCCGTTCCTGATCCCGGAAACGCGATCCGGATGGAGCCGATGTCCGTCGGCGCCGCCGCTGCGCAGCACAGCGCGTCGCAGGGCGCGGGCAGATGGCCAGATGAGCTGCCTCCTGTAGAAAGCTACGATCAGGATTTGCTTTGGGAGATGATGGACAACCCCGGCCCGTCGTCTCCCGAGCCAGCCGCGCGCCAGTTCTCCGACATCGGTGTATTTGCCAGCAGCAACCTCCTGCCAAGCGAGGAGGTCCTCATCAACGAGGAGCGTGACACAGCTGGGTTGCGGCCAGCGAAGAGGCCAAGGATCCTGGACAATCCAGACAGCCTTGCCATTGAGCGGCAGCTGAGCGAGATCGCCAATTCAGGCGGTCGCCTGATGTCGTCGGCGGACCCCATCCATCAACTGGGTGCATTGCCATCGCAGGCGCAGGACATCGTCCAGGCCGGACGGCAAGAACCTGCCCGGTTCGCC
>NZ_JBWLUY010000063.1:0-4691 GCF_057784295.1 Mesorhizobium sp. CNPSo 4688 | reverse complement strand
CTTTGAGCGGCAGCTGAGCGAGATCGCCAGTTCCCGTGGCGGCAGAGCAATGCCGGCGGCCTCGACGTTGCAGCCGGTCCAGTCAGCTGGGGTTTTGATAGGGCACAGCAAGGAGCCTCTCTATTCCGAGGATGCTCGCCTTATTTCGGTGCTTGAGAAGGGCCTCCGCCGCGGCAATGCCGCCAACCACACCGCCAACGGCTATGTATACTCTCTTCGCAGCTTCAGCCGCCGGCTCTTCGCAAATAAAAGAGATCCGATTGCTGCTCGGCTCGACGACCAGTCGCTGACCGATGATGCCCGCGAGGCCATCGAAAAGGGTCATAATAAACGACTCCTCTCGGCAATAAACTATCTCCGGGCCTTCCAGTCGACGGGCGGATTCGTGCCGATCACAAGCCGGACTGATCTAATTCCGCACCCCCAGGACGTGGCTCTCATCAAAGAGTACAGAAACGACGCGGGATCGACCCGCAGGGTGTATGCAACTGTTCTTCGCAAATTCAGTGACTACCTGCGTAAGAGCAACAAGCCAGGAATTGCTGGTCGGCTTTCCGGCATGTCGTTGGACGGCGATGTCGAGCGCTATAGGAGAGACGTCGGCGGCAGTGGGAATATCGGTGCCGCACTGGCTAATCTGCGAAAATCGCAGGCAGGCGCTAAAGCGATGGAGCTCGAACGCCATATTCCCCTCGTTCCTGATCCCGGAAACGCGATCCGGATGGAGCCGATGTCCGTCGGCGCCGCTGCGCAGCACAGCGCGTCGCAGGGCGCGAGCAGATGGCCAGATGAGCTGCCTCCCGTAGAAAGCTACGATCAGGATTTGCTTTGGGAGATGATGGACAAACCCGGTCCGTCGTCATCTCTCGAGCCAGCCGCGCGCCATGACCAGTCAACGGATCCCCGAGAGTCCGTTCGCCACTTGAACTGGGGCTACGACTGCCAGCAGTTCCCCGACAAGCCGATGGGTGCATTTGCCAGCAGTAACCTCCTGCCAAGCGAGGAGGTCCTCATCAACGATGAGCGTGACACAGCTGGGTTGCGGCCAGCGAAGAGGCCGAGGACTCTGGACAATCTACACGGTCTTGCCAAGCGGCAGCTGAGCGAGATCGCCAATTCAGGTGGAATTAGAGCAATGCCGGCCGCCTCGACACTGCAACCGTCTCAGACAGCTGGAGTTTTGACAGGGCGGAGCAAGCAGCCTCTTTATTCCGAGGACGTAGGCCTTATTTCGGGCTTTGAGAAGGCCCTCTTCGAGGGTAAGGCCGCCAATCACACCGTCAATGCCTATGTATATTCTCTTCGCAGCTTCGGGCGCTGGCTCTTCGCAAATAACAAAGATCCGATTGCTGCTCGGCTCGACGATCAATCGCTGACCGATGATGCGCGCGAGGCCATGGAAAAGGGTCATCACGGGAGACTCCCTGCGGCAATAGACCATCTCCGGACCTTCCAGGAGAGGGGGCGCGTGCTGATCACAAGCCCCGCTGAGCTAAATCCTCACCCCCAGGATCTGGCTCTCATCAAAGAGTACAGAAACGACGCAGCGACAAGGACCGGCAGGTCTGTCCTTCGCAGTTTCAGCGACTACCTGCGTAGAAATAACAAGCCGGGCATTGCTGGTCGGCTTTCCGGCACGTCATTGGATGGCGATGTCGAGCGCTATCGGAAAGACGGCGGTGATCGGAATATCGGTGCCGCACTGGCTGATCTGCGAAAATCGCAGGCAGGCGCTAAAGCGATGGAGCTCGGGCGCCATATCCTCCCCGTTCCTGATCCCGAAAACGCGCCGCGGATGTCCCTCGGCGCCGCTGCGCAGCAAAGCTGGCCAGAGGAACTGCCTCCTGTAGAAAGCTACGACCAGGATTTGCTTTGGGAGATGATAGACAAATCCGGCCCGTCGTCTCTCGAGCCAGCGGCGCGCCAAGACCAGTCATCAGACTCCGGAGGGTCTATTCGTCACTTGAACGGGGGCTACGACCGCCAGCAGTTCCCCGACAAGCCGATGGATGCACTTGCCAGCAGCAACGTCCTGCCAGGCGAGGAGGTCCTCATCAACGATGAGCGTGACACAGCTGGGTTGCGGCCAGCGAAGAGGCCGAGGCCCCTGGACAATCTACACGGTCTTGCCATTGAGCGGCAGCTGAGCGAGATCGCCAATTCAGGCAGAGCAATGCCGGCGGCCTCGTTGCAGCCGGTCCAGTCAGCTGGTGTTTTGATAGGGCACAGCAAGGAGCCTCTTTATTCCGAGGACGCTCGCCTTATTTCGGGACTTGAGAAGGCATTCCCCAACGGCAACGCCGCCAACCGCACTGCCTACAACTATGTAAATTCTCTTCACAGGTTCGGGCGCTGGCTCTTCGCAAATAACAAAGATCCGATTGCTGCTCGGCTCAACGACCAGTCGCTGACCGATGATGTGCGCGAGGCCATCGAAACGGGTCATAACGGGAGACTCCGTCCGGCAATGGACCATCTCCGGACCTTCCAGTCGACGGGCGGAGTGGTGCCGATCACAGGCCGCGCTGAGCTAAATCCTCACCCCCAGGACGTGGCTCTCATCAAAGAATACAAAAACGAAGCTGCGACAGGGACCCGCAGGGCGTATGCAACTGTTCTTCGCAATTTTACCGACTATCTGCGTGAGAACAACAAGCCGGGCATTGCTGCCCGGCTTTCCGGCACGTCGTTGGACGGCGATGTCGAGCGCTATAGGAAAGACGCCGCGGGCAATCGGAAAATCGGTGCCGCACTGGCTGATCTGCGAAAATCGCAGGCAGGCGCTAAAGCGATGGAGCTCGAGCGCCATAACCTCCCCGTTCCTGATCCCGCAAAAGCGGTCCGGATGGAGCCGATGCCCGTCGGCGGCGCCGCTGCGCAGCACAGTGTGTCGCAGGGTGCGGGCAGGTGGCCAGAGGAGCTGCCTCCTGTGGAAGGCTACGATCAGGATTTGCTTTGGGAGATGATGGACGAACCCGGCCCGTCGTCATCTCTCCAGCCAGCCGAGCGCCTTCAGTCAACTGGAGTTTTGATAGGGCGGAGCAAGCAGCCGCTTTATTCCGAGGACGCTCGCCTTATTTCTGGGGTTGAGAAGGGCCTCCGCCACGGCAATGCCGCCGATGGCACTGCCGACGCCTATGTACATTCTCTTCGCAGCTTCGGGCGCTGGCTCTTTGCAAATAACAAAGATCCGTTTGCTGCCCGGCTCAACGACCAGTCGCTGACCGATGATGCGCGCGAGGCCATCGAAAAGGGTCACCACAAACGACTCCTTACGGCAATAGACCATCTGCGGACCTTCCAGTCGACGGGCGGAGTGGTGCCGATCACAGGCCGCACGGAGTTAACTCCTCACCCCCAGGACGGGGCTCTCATCAAAGAATACAAAAACGAAGCAGGGACATCGACTGGCAGGTTGTATGCATCTCTTCTTCGCAGTTTCAGCGACTATCTGCGTGAGAGCAACAAGCCGGGCATTGCTGCTCGGCTTTCCGGCACGTCATTGGACGGCGATGTCGAGCGCTATAGGAAGGACAGCGGGGGTAGTCGGCATATCCGTGCCGCACTGGCTGATCTGCGAAAATCGCAGGCAGGCGCTAAAGCGATGGAGCTCGAGCGCCATATCCTCCTCGTTTCTGATCCAGCAAAAGCGGTCCGGATGGAGCCGATGCCCGTCGGCAGCGCCGCTGGGCAGCGCAGCGTGTCGCAGGAAGCGGGCAGATGGCGAGATGAGCTGCCTCCTGTGGAAGGCTACGACCAGGATTTGCTTTGGGAGATGATCGACAAACCCGGCCCGTCGTCTCGCGAGCCAGCCGCGCGCCATGACCAGTCTTCGGATCGAGCGTCCATTCGTCCCTTGAACTGGGGCTACGACCCCCAGCAGTTCCCCGACAAGCCGATGGGTGTATTTGCCAGCAGCAACCTCCCGCCAAGCGAGGAGGTCCTCACCAACGATGAGCGTGACACAGCTGGGTTGCGGCCAGCGAAGAGGCCGAGGACCCTGGACAATCCAGACGGCCTTGCCATTGAGCGGCAGCTGAGCGAGATCGCCAATTCAGGCGGTCGCCTGCTGTCGTCGGCGGATCCCGTCCATCAACTGGGTGCATTGCCATCGCAGACGCAGGACATCGTCCAGGTCGGACGGCAAGAACCTGCCGGGTTCGCTTCAACCTGGTCGCCGCAGATGCCGCTCAACTTTGATTGGAGTATGTGGCCGAACCCGGAAGCAGCGCCAGCGCCCGCTGCCAGCGCCCCCCCAGACACCTACCGGGATTTTCCATTGGTTGATCTGACTGCGGCCACGCCGTCTGAATCACGCGACGATGATAATTCCGTGCCGGTGTTTGCAAGCAAATCCTCCGATGCTCAGGTCGGGGCTTTGGGTCCGACCGCCCCGTCTCACGGCCGCGGGCTGGTGCTCCAGGACATGGAATGGCTGGGCGACGAGCATGTCCTGAGGGACTACCAGCTCCTGACGCAAGAGTTGCAGGGGAACAATCCGGGTCTGGCCGCCCGGACGCGGTTCGTGGATCCCCTCATAATCCTTGGCAGCCTGCGCTTGGGCACCGAGAGCGACATGCTACGCGCATTCCAGCGCATCGTTCATGATCACAATGGCGACGACACGGCCGACTTCCTGTTCCTGCCAGTGAACGATGCCAGTGCCAATCGCCGCGGCAGCCATTGGTCGC
>NZ_JBWLUY010000062.1:0-4964 GCF_057784295.1 Mesorhizobium sp. CNPSo 4688 | reverse complement strand
CAACAGAGATGATGTCAGCGCCGACGGTCTCGGGGACGTTGGCCGAAATCCACTTGTACAAAAAGTCGGTGCCGCGGGTGCTCATCAGAAGATAAGCTGACGACGTTTATTAGGTTCCGCTGATGTGCTTCCCCAACGTCAGAACGACGTTGGCACCCTTCGTGAACGAAGTGGAATGCGGCCACCCGCGTAACAAATGATGCTGCGATCATGCTGTTAAGGGTGTGTCGTAACTCGTCCGCTTCCACCGGCATTGGACGCTTGGGAGCCAACCAGGTGCTTTCGCCCCGCCAGGGATAGAAAGCCAGGGTTGAAGTCACCCCGGACCCAGGTCCAGATTCCGTTGAGATCACCGAATGCCTTGGCGAGCGGTTTGTCCGCGTGCGAGACGGCAAGGCAAGCATCAGCAGCTATGAGAGCGAATTCTACGCTCGCTCTTTCGCCGAGGTTCAGCGGATCGGCTTAGATCTCCCTCCAAGAAAGAAGTCCCAATGAGTACGGGCAGCAGACGTCATTCTTTGCGCAAACGGTCCTTTGAGGATGGCCTGCGATGCAGCCGCCCACGCTTTGCGTTTAGCTGCCGCTTCGCCAGCCGCGGTTTCTGCTTCGATCGCCGCCAGTTTGGCTCTGATCTCTTTCGGATCTGGGTGTTCCAGCCCGACGACATCATTTCTCGTTTCGTTCAGCACTACGATGATTTCGTCCAATTTCGCATGGATGGCGGCCGTGTCGCGATACCCTCGGATCAGCACCACACCAGGGATGATGGTAGCGGCAACCGAAAGTGCATCGCGTTCGTCAGGCGGAATGGCTCCAACAGCATGCACAGAACCATCGCAATGACCAAGACATAGAGGCCGGGCGGGCGTGACAGGAAGTCAGCTGCGGAAAACGGGAATCGATTCATTCAAGGCACCTCCAGCCATTTCTGTGGCTGCGGCCGTCAGCGTCTATCACAAATGTTGCATTCGATCCGCCGGCAAGCAGGTCGGGATCGGGAAGCGAACCTAAACCAGCCCCAAAAAACGCTTCCCGCCACTGGAACCTTCCGGGCACGCGCGTGTTCAACGCAGAAATTCCGCCGGCGGAGATGACACACATGCCAGGACGCAAACCCAGTAGTGACCCCCCTGCGGACACCTACCCTTATCAACTCCAATCCTTCATGGAGAAGCACGGGCTTTCCAAGGACGCGGCTGAGGTCATTCTCCACACGAACGGTCCATCAAGACATAGGTGCGACCATGCGGCAAAAGCGTATTTGGAGGCCGTGCGCTTACGCCAAACTCGGTGGAAACCTCCGGCGCCGAGCATCCGGTCGTGACGAGAAGTAGCGCCGCCCTTCAGATTGCCAGATGTAGCCGGCTTGACTGCAAGTGTTTGTCTCGCCGTCACAGTACCGGTCCAGCAACCCGCAAATGATTTGTCATTTGGGGGCCGTCCGCGTAGCCACGGTCCCGCGATGGCCAATGTCCTCATTACTCACGAAACTGGGCCCGTTCCGACTCAAGCGCCAGGAACGGGCCATGGGGCAACAGTCACTAGCTAGAATCGCAAGACGACCGCAGGACGCCGTCTGCGATAGCACCGGACGCGACGCCGGCCATGCCGCCAGTAACTCCGGCAAACCCGTCTCCAGCCGCGCCGGCGATAGTGTCGGCGGCGATGCCAGTAGCGATGGTAGACTTGCTGCACTTCTGCCTGTGCATCTTCGTCAAAAGCATCGGCCTTTGGCGTCTCGAGTTCATCGAGAATGCCATTTCCGGCGACTGGAACACCGGCCATCGCGTTGATGGGTCGGACAGTACTTGCAAGGGCCGCTACCCCGGCGATGCCGAACATTGCAGTCAAGAAGGATCGCCGATCCATAGTAAACCTCCCAAGGTTGCATGAGCGAAGCGCCCCACGACATGTCAGCCAAGCACCATGCCCATCACCAGAAAGGTGACGGCTGTGGCGAAAATTGTCGCGAGCAACCACCACGCTTGGCCAACACTCTTATCCATTTGTTTTCTCCCACTTTTCGAAGGGACAACAATCAGGATTGGGGGCCGTTCCGTCGGGAATTCATGCTTGGACTATTGCTTTTGCCTGCAGGACCAAAGTCGGACCGGCATGTCCGACTGAAGCCCGGCGATGGAACGTTCGCCCCGGCACAAGGTTTGGTTCCCCGGACGCCGGCCAGTCCGGTCGGCGCCGATCTCAACGAGGAGTGAAACCATGAGAATGTACCTTTCTGCCGCCGCTGCGGCATTTGTTCTCTTGGCCGGTGTAGGCGTTGCTGCCGCCGAGGACATCATCATCCAGCCCGAACAGGACACGGTCATCCAAGAGTATGTAAAGAAACAGCCGCTGGCGTCGGTGAAGCTTCCCGGGGTGGAACTCAATGTCGGCACAGCTCTGCCCGATACAGTCGAACTCCATGAAGTTCCCAACGTCAAATATCGCTACGTAGTGGTCGACAACCGAACGGTTCTTGTCGATCCGGGCACCCGGAAGATCATCAAGGTCTATAACTGACCTTCGCCTCATCAAGTAAACGCCCGTCGCCTTCAATGGCGACGGGCAGACCATCAAGGATGAGTATCAGCATGTCGAATCATGACTCTAGAAAATCCGACGCTTTGGGCACGCGCGTCGCTAATCTCAAGGCGCGCATGCTGGAAGCTAAAATCACAGATAGCGAAATTCATAGTTTTAAGAAGGTCGCTGCCATTATGGATGGCGGTCGGGGCCGCATCGACGGCGACGATCTGATTGCCGCTTCGTTCCTCGCGGATCCTCTTGAATAGCCATGCCAACACATGCGCAAGAGCCACACGCGCAGGCCGAGATGCAGGCCCGCGACCAAGGCGGGACGCGGGCCCGGCCAAGTCTGCGGCCCTTGGCCAGCAGCAGTGCTGCCGCGTACACAACCTACGGTCCTATATGCCGTTCCGCTAATACAACAAAAAAAGCCCGCCACCGCGATGCGGCAGCGGGCAGTTTGGTATGGAGTAGCCGGAATCAACCGGCGCGAGTCAACGAACGTTGAAGATGTTGGTTGCGACCTCGTTCTCGTCGCTCCCAGGGGTCCAAAGAGCGACAAGTTGTTGTCTGAGCTGCGCCGTACTGAAACATCGCCGCGCCATAAAAGGATGCGCGTTCACGGTAAGCGGACCATAAAGGCAACGCTAAAAAAGGTACGCTTAAAAAGGCCCGCCCGAATGCGGAAACGGGCGGGCAAGGGAGGCGAAGTGTGCCGGTTAAACCAGTTAACGAGCGCCGGAGCGGTTGGTTGCTGAGCGTAGCTGCCGAATGTAGGCCTGACAGGCGCCGGCAACCGCTGACTGCGAGTCCTTTCGAAATCATCTGGAGCGGTTCTGCATCGCATCGAAGATGACGTCGAACACGCTGCCGACTTCTTCGGTCATCTCTTCCAGGCTGATGCCCTCTTTTTCGGCCGCCTTATTAGCCTGATCGGCAAGGTCGGTAATTGCCGCAAACCGTAGTCGGCCGGTTCATGCCCTTCGGCGCCGTCCCGCATGCCCCTGGACGCGTTTCCGTTAGCGGATAGCACGGCTCGAGTGGATGAAAGCGCTGCCGACATAGCGGCCGGTCTTGCGATCAGCCATCAGCGCAAAGGCAGGTTTTCCGGGCTCGCGCTCTATGCCGAGAAGATCGAATTCGCCGATTGCATAGCATTTTGCCTTCAACCAGTTGGTCGACGGGCCGCTCCGATATTGGCCGACCGTGCGTTTCGACACACGGCTTGGTCGGCAAGATGAAAGATGCTCTTTGCGTCGCCAGGAACCGAGGCGTTCGAACAGCCCGCGGCGGACAGTGGCAGGTGCTCGAACGTCCGAAACATCCTGGCGCGCTCTAGATGAGCTTTGATAAGCGGGAAAACCAAGCCAGAACGGTATCAGCGTGAGAAGCGCCGCCCCTCTTGTGGCACGGCGCCTCGATACCGCTGCGGTGGCGCAGCGCCTACAAGGTCGCGGATTGGCGGCTGCTGCTCAATGGGACGCACATCCACATCGGCCGTCTTTCGCACGAGCCAGGCGGGCAGAAGTTCCCTGAGTACCGATTTGAGGTAAAGCATCACAGAGCGTCGCGGCTAATGGCGCGAGGGCGCAGTTGCTTCAGTCAGCCTTGCGATATCTCGCTCGACCTGTTGGGCGGCCGCGTCGGTTTCGTCCATGCTCCGCTCGAGTACGTGCTCCAGCAATGCGAGCCGGGCTTGGCGATAGATCGGCCCGCTCTTGGCGATTTCAGGGTTGAGAGGAAAGGTCGGTGTCATGGACTAGACTCCTTTGTCCCGTCGGCCCGGCTCATTCACAGAGCCGGGCCTGCAGTGGACGGAAATCAGTTCTGGATGATGACGTGACGATGGCGATGGGGGCGATCATCGCGCTTGATGACCACAACGTCGTCAGAGCGGTGCTTCCGCTTCCAATAGCGTTTGCCGTGCCAATGGCGCTTGCCGTGATCGTAGAAAGCTTCCCGGCCGTGCTTGCGATAATGGAGCCGCTGGCCGTCCTCATTTATGACAATCGCCGGCTTGTGGTGGTGGCGGTGATGCTTCGTTGTCACGACGACCGAAGCCGCCGAAGCAACCGTTGGCGCGACCAGGCAAAGGGCCATAGCGCCCAGAATCAGGGTGGTTTTCACGTTCAGTTCTCCGAATTAATTTGCCCTTCGCTGGGTAAACATAGCTGCCGGACTTTTGTTCCTCCTTGCGACCGCAAGGTCCAAGTTGAGACCAAGTGCCACGTCAGTATTGTGGCGTCACCAGGCGCTACTTTGGATCATCCTTAAGGGGATCATCCTTAGGGCGCAGCTGGTCGGATCCGATGCGACTACAGAGCATCGCAAGGCTGAGACAAACGCCGGTATCGTCGTCCAAAGCCTGATTTGCTTGATCAAGCGAACGCTCCGCACGCTTCACGCGCAGCCGGGCCTTCGCCGCTTCAAAGTCATAG
>NZ_JBWLUY010000061.1:0-5155 GCF_057784295.1 Mesorhizobium sp. CNPSo 4688 | reverse complement strand
CCCGGTTGAGGCGAACCGGGCAGGTTCTTGCCGTCCGGCCTGGACGATGTCCTGCGCCTGCGATGGCAATGCACCCAGTTGATGGATGGGGTCCGCCGACGACATCAGGCGACCGCCTGAATTGGCGATCTCGCTCAGCTGCCGCTCAAGGCCGTCTGGATTGTCCAGGGTCCTCGGCCTCTTCGCTGGCCGCAACCCAGCTGTGTCACGCTCATTGTTGATGAGGACCTCCTCGCTTGGCGGGAGGTTGCTGCTGGCAAATACACCCATCGGCTTGTCGGGGAACTGCTGGGGGTCGTGGCCCCAGTTCAAGTGACGAACGGACTCTCGGGGATCCGATGACTGGTCATGGCGCGGGGCTGGCTCGAGAGATAACGACGGGCCGGGTTTGTCCATCATCTCCCAAAGCAAATTCTGATCGTAGCCTTCTACGGGAGGCAGCTCATCTGGCCATCTGTCCGCTTCCTGCGACACACTGTGCTGGACAGCGGCGCCGCTGACGGGCATCGGCTCCATCCGGATCGCTTTTGCGGGATCAGGAACGGGGAGGTTATGGCGCTCGAGCTCCATCGCTTTAGCGCCTGCCTGCGATTTTCGCAGATCAGCCAGTGCGGCACCGACATTCCGATTGCCCCCGGCGTCCTTCCTATAGCGCTCGACATCGCCGTCCAATGATGTGCCGGAAAGCCGAGCAGCAATGCCCGGCTTGTTGCTCTCACGCAGGTAGTCACTGAAACTGCGAAGAAGAACTGCATACCGGCTGCGGGTCCCTGTCGCTGCTTCGTTTTTGTATTCTTTGATGAGAGCCACGTCCTGGGGGTGAGGATTTAGCTCAGGGCGGCCTGTGATCGGCACCACTCCGCCCGTCGATTGGAAGTTCCGGAGATGGTCCATTGCCGGACGGAGTCTCCCATTATGACCCGTTTCGATGGCCTCGCGCACATCATCGGTCAGCGACCGGTCGTCGAGCCGAGCAGCAATCGGATCTTTGTTCTTTGCGAAGAGCCAGCGCCCGAAGCTGCGAAGAGAAGATACATAGGCGTCGGCAGTGCCATCGGCGGCATTGCCCTCGAAGAGGGCCTTCTCAAGCCCCGAAATGAGGCCAGCGTCCTCGGAATAAAGAGGCTGCTTGCTTCGCCCTATCAAAACTCCAGTTGACTGAAGGCGCTTGGCCGGCTGGAGAGATGACGACGGGCCGGGTTCGTCCATCATCTCCCAAAGCAAATCCTGATCGTAGCCTTCCACAGGAGGCAGCTCCGCTGGCCACCTGCCCGCACCCTGCGACACGCTGTGCTGCGCAGCGGCGCGGCCGACGGGCATCGGCTCCATCCGGACCGCTTTTGCGGGAGCAGGAACGGGGAGGATATGGCGCTCGAGCCCCATCGCTTTAGCGCCTGCCTGCGATTTTCGCAGATCAGCCAGTGCGGCACCGATATTCCGATCACCCGCGGCGTCTTTCCTATAGCGCTCTAAATCGCCGTCCAACGACGTGCCGGAAAGCCGAGCAGCAATGCCCGGCTTGTTGTTCTCACGCAGGTAGTCACTGAAACTGCGAAGAACAGCTGCATACTTGCTGCCGGTCCCTGGCGCTGCTTCGTTTTTGTACTCTTTGATGAGAGCCACGTCCTGAGGGTGAGGATTTAGCTCAGCGCGGCTTGCGATCGGCACGTTGCCTGTCGACTGGAAGATCCGGAGATGGTCCATTGCCGGACGGAGTCTCACGTTATAACCCGTTTCGATGGCCTCGCGCATATCATCGGTCAGCGATTGCTCGTTGAGCCGGGCAGCAATCGGATCTTTGTTATTTGCGAAGAGCCAGCGGCCGAAGCCGCGAAGAGAAGATACATAGGCGGAAGCAGTGGCATTGATGGCATTGCCCCCGAGAAGTGCCTTCTCAAGTCCCGAAATAAGGTGAGCGTCCTCGGAATAAAGACGCTGCCTGCGCCGCCCTATCCGAACTCCAGCTGACTGAGCCGGCCGCAGTGTCGAGGTCGCCGGTATTGCTCCACCTGAATTGGCGATCTCGCTCAGCTGCCGCTCAATGGCAAGACCGGGTAGATTGTCCAGGGGCCTCGGCCTCTTCGCTGGCCGCAACCCAGCTGTGTCACGCTCATCGTTGATGAGGACCTCCTCGCCTGGCAGGAGGTTGCTGCTGGCAAATGCACCGATCGGGTTGTCGGAGAACCGGCGCGCGGCTGGCTGAGATGACGACGGGCCGGGTTTGTCCATCATCTCCCAAAGCAAATCCTGATCATAGCCTTCCACAGGAGGCAGCTCCTCTGGCCACCTGTCCGCTTCCTGCTGCGCAGCGGCGGCGCTGACGGGCTTCGGCTCCATCCGGACCGCGTTTTCGGAATCAGGAACGGGGAGAATATGGCGCTCGAGCTCCATCGCTTTAACACCTGCCTGCGATTTTCGCAGATCAGCCAGTGCGGCACCGATATTCCGATCACCCGCGGCGTCTTTCCTATAGCTCTTCACGTCGCCGTCCAATGACGTGCCGGAAAGCCGAGCAGCAATGGCCGGCTTGTTGTTCTCACGCAGGTAGTCACTGAAACTGCGAAGAAGAGCTGCGTACCGGCTGCCGGTCGATGTCCCTGCTCCGTTTTTGTACTCTTTGATGAGAGCCCGATCCTGGGGGTGAGGATTTAGCTCAGGGCGACCTTCGATCGGCACGACTCCGCCCATCGACAAGGTCCGGAGATGGTCCATCGCCGGAAGGAGTCGTTTGTGATGACCCTTATCGATGGCCTCGCGGGCATCATCGGTCAGCGACTGGTCGTCGAGGCGGGCAGCAATCGGATCTTTGTTATTTGCGAAGAGCCAGCGCCCGAACCTGCGAAGAGAAGATACATAGGCGTTGGCGTTGCCCTTGCTGAGGGCAAGTTCCGAGATGAGGCGAGCGTCCTCGAAATAAAGAGGCTGCTTCCTGTTCCCTTTCGAAACTCCAGCTGACTGAGGCGGCTGCAGCGCCGAGGAGGCCGGCATTCCTCCACTACCTCCACCTGAATTGGCGACACGCTCATCGTTGATGACGACTTCCCCGCTTGGCAAAAGGTTGCTGCTGGCAAATCCACCCATCGGCTCGTCCGGGAACTGCTGGTGGTCGTAGCCCCAGTTTAAGTGACGAATGGACTCTCGGGGATCCGATGACTGGTCATGGCGTGCGGCTGGCTCGAGAGACGACGACGGGCCGGGTCTGTCCATCATCTCCCAAAGCAAATCCTGATCGTAGCTTTCTACGGGAGGCAGCTCATCTGGCCATCTGCTCGCGGCCTGCGACGCGCTGTGCTGCGCAGCGGCGCTGCCGACGGGCATCGGCTCCATCCGGACCGCGTTTTCGGCAGCGGGAACGAGGGGAAATTGGCGCTCGATTTCCATCACTTTAGCGCCTGCCTGCGATTTTCGCAGATCAGCCAGTGCGGGACCGATATTCCGATCACCGCCGTCCTTCCTATAGCTCCTGACATCGCCGTCCAACGACATGCCGGAAAGCCGACCAGCAATGCCCGGCTTGTTGTTCTCACGCAGGTAGTCACTAAAATTGCGAAGAACAGCTGCATACACCTTGCGGGTCGGTGTCACTGCTTGGTTTTTGTACTCTTCGATGAGGACCCCGTCCTGGGGGTGAGGATTTAGATTACCGCAACCTTTGATCGGCACGATTCCGCCCGTCGACTGGAAGGTCCGGAGATGGTCTATTGCCGAGAGGAGTCGTCTATTATGACCCTTTTCGACGGCTTCGCGGGCATCATCGGTCAGCGACTGGTCGTCGAGCCGCGCAGCAATCGTATCTTTTTTATTTGCGAAGAGCCGGCGGCTGAAGCTGCGAAGAGAGTATACATAGCCGTTGGCGGTGTGGTTGGCGGCATTGCCGTGGCGGAGGCCCTTCTCAAGCACCGAAATAAGGCGAGCATCCTCGGAATAGAGAGGCTCCTTGCTGTGCCCTATCAAAACCCCAGCTGACTGGACCGGCTGCAACGTCGAGGCCGCCGGCATTGCTCCACCACCTCCACCTCCACCTAAATTGGCGATCTCGCTCAGCTGCCGCTCAAAGGTCGCCGCATCTGCGGACGGCACCGCGGGTGAACTCGCTTGCCGGCCCGCGCTGTCCGACTTTACCTGCTCCCAATTCGTCGAGGCGAAATCCATCCGTCCCTCCCTTCAAAAAATAGGCCTTCGAGGCTGGGCTGGATTTGACGTGCCGGAAATCAGGAACAAACTACCCTTTTAACAGCCCTCGGCAGGCATGCACCGTGAGCATCGGCAGCCGATGTTCGTCCAGTGCGACCAACCCAGTCTGTTTTGTTAAATGGGAAAGCTGTCGACAACCTGATCACGACAACGCGCCTCGAGGGTGGTGCATGTGCCCGCGCGCTTCGCCGTCAAGACCCGATAGATCGAAGATTGAGAGACAAATACTGCTTCTCATCGTGAGGTGGGCGGCTAGCTTTCGCGGTGATCGGATGTGTGACCGGCAGAAACCTGGTTGAACGGGCAGGGCGCTGCTATGGCAAGCACATCCGACCGGCCATCCGATTCTCACGCGTCCCTCGATGTCAGCTGCGCGTGGCGTCCGCTTGGCTAAATTCCAATCACGAGGGCGTCGCCGCTGGGACCCGAACCCGCTGCCGCCAGCAGGATTTTCTCGCCCTGCCGAAACGACAATTGGTGGGCTAGCAACCTGTGTCTAGGTGATTGGATTTGATCGCCATGGAGTGACGGTTTTCAGCACTGCGTTGCGATTGCTACGAGCCTGCGCGCGATTGCGATTTATGATGAGCTTGTGGGGCTTGCAAGTTCTTTGAGACGCTTGGCGAGGGGTTTCAGCGCCTGATTGTGACATGCTGCGGCGAGTGAGGCCTGGAACAGCACATGACGCAACGCCCGCCGTCCACCGAGATCCTTCTCTTGCCGTGCATTGTTCCACGGTAGTGTGGCGTCGGAGCAAGGCCTGTCATGGCGGCGGCCTCGCCGGCGGTCATCCGACCGAGTTCCGGCATTCGGCGTAACCGCTGTTCTCAGGCCACGGCCTTGAGTGGTGCGGGGGCGTAGGCCCAGGGCAGCAGGTCGTCGAGTTGGCTTTGCGGATGGCCGGCGACGATGCGGGTGATGACGTCGGTGAGGTAGGCGTACGGGTCGACGCCGTTGAGTT